>JAYTUZ010000045.1:0-2282 GCA_043744295.1 Gammaproteobacteria bacterium
TCCTGCAATCAAAGGTCAAACCGCCGCGTACGAAATTCGCGCGCATAGAAGCACGCCGATCGACACTGGTAGTTGGTGAGCAAGCAAGATTTCTCACCCGCGAGCTGCCGTACGGCACAGTATTCGTACTTGTTCCATGAGCAGGCGAGCCACCGGGCTCAGCGTGCGCCCGCGCAACGTCACGAACGTCAGGCCCATGGGCTGGATGTCCAAGTCGACGGGCAACGCTTTGATTCCCCAGGCACGTGCGTTGTGCGCCAACACCGACGCCGGAAGCACGGTGAGGTAGCGTCCAGTGGCGAGCAGACGACCGCGCAGCAACATTGAGCTCGCTGTCGCTTGCGGCCGTGGCGGCTGCAACCCGCGTGCCTGAAATGCCTCCAGCACGAACTCGGAGATCACCTGGTCTGACGTGAGCGTCCAGCGCTCGCATACCAGTTCAGCAAGGTCTACCTTGCGCCGACGCGCGAAGGGGCTGTTCAGCCCCACTGCAATGCGCGGCGGGTCGTCGAACAGCAATTCCACATCGAGCTCTTCGTGCTTGAATTTGCGAGACATCCTCGCGAGGACCACGTCGACGCGGCGCCCGCGCAGCTCTGGGTAGCCAAGCGGCTCGGCGCTCGCCTGGCTCACGCGCACCACTATCTCGGGGTAGCGCGTCGCCAGCCGGTCAATGGCGGGAGCCAGCAGGCCAGCGGCGCCCGTATCGCCCGTAGCCACGCAAACTTCCCCCTGGCGCGGATTGGCCAGGAACTCGATCTCCTGCACACCCTGCATCAGTTCGTCAAAGACGGCATCGCCTCGGCGCAACAGAGCAGTGGCGTAAAGCGTCGCCTCGACGCCGCGCGAGGTGCGGTCGAGGAGCGGTACCCCCAGCGCACTCTCGAGCTTGGAAACTGATTCCGAAACGGACGGCTGCGACATGGCGAGCTGTTTGGCTGCTTTGCCCATGCTGCCACATGCCACCACCACCGAAAGAATGTGAAGGTCGCGCAGCCGCAGCCGGCGGCCGATGCGCTGTTCCCAATGCTGTAGGTCATCAGTCATAGGCATCTACCTATTGGTTGATATGAGAATCGAGTTTCTCACCGTCGCGCCCTAGCTCTATCGTGTGTCCATAACTCCCTCGCAGGCTGCGGGCGCGTTCCTTGGGAAACTTGCGGAGAAGACTATGGTCACCACCCGACGTGATTTGCTAGCCCTAGCCGGTAGCGCTGTGATCGGAAGCGCGTGGGCGCAAGCATGGCCCTCAAGACCAGTGCGATTGCTGGTGGGCTTTGCCGCAGGCGGCAACTTCGACATGGTTGCGCGCCTGCTAGAGCCTGCCTTGACCTCGCGCATGGGCCAGCCCGTGATCGTTGAGAACCGGCCCGGTGCCGGCGGCAACATTGCGACCGAAGCCCTCGTGCGCGCGGCCCCGGATGGCTACACGTTGCTGCTGGCCGGTGCCGCCAGCGCGATCAACGCCACGCTGTACGACAACTTGCCTTTCCGCTTCCCCGCCGATGTCGCTCCCGTTGCGGGCGTGGTGCGCTTTCCAAACGTGATGACCGTGAGCTCGACCCTGCCGGTGCGCACGGTGGGCGAGTTCATCGCATATACGAAGGCGCAACCTGGTGGGGCCAATCATGGCTCGTCGGGTAATGGAACAACCCAGCACTTGGCTGGTGAATTGTTCAAGTCCATGACCGGGGTCGAGTTAACGCACGTGCCCTACAAGGGAGCCGCGCAGGCGATCAATGACCTCCTGGGGGGGCAGGTGCAAGTCCTGTTTGAGGCTGTGCCCGCCTCGCTAGCATTTATCAAGTCAGATCGATTGCGCGCGCTTGCCGTGACCAGCGCCGAACGCTCTGAGGTGCTACCGGGCGTTCCGACGCTGAGTGAGTCGGTCGCTGGCTACGAGGCCATCGGCTGGGCTGGTGTTTGCGCGCCCAGGGACACTGCTGGGTCCCTGATCGACGCAGTCAACAGAGCTGTCAACGCCGCCTTGGCGGATTCGGTCATTCGCGGGCGCCTGACCGAACTCGGCGCCACGCTCATGCCAAGTTCCCCGACCGAGTTCGCTCGATTCATTGCGGCCGAGACCGAGAAGTGGGCTCAGGTGATTCGCAAAGGACACATTCGGATCACATAGCCTTGGATGCTTGCGTCTGGCGAAGTCGCGAGTGCCGGGCAGTCGTCGCCCATGTGGCCCCATCCTCGATCCGCGACACTCTTTGTGGATCGCTACGACGGGCTCGGCGGCCTCGCTCTGAAGACGTTCGTGAGACCGCTCCTGGCCG
>JAYTUZ010000046.1:0-7357 GCA_043744295.1 Gammaproteobacteria bacterium
GCCACGGCGGACGCGCAATTGCGCCGCTACAGCGCCGGCACCTTCAGCTTCAACAGCGGCACCGGCCGTTGCCCGGTGTGCAGCGGCAATGGTTTTGAACACGTCGAGATGCAGTTTCTCGCCGACGTGTATCTGCGTTGCGGCGAATGCAATGGCACGCGCTTTCGCGCCGAGACGCTGCAGGTGCGCTGCACGGGCAGCGATGGCCGCCAGGCCGATATCGCCGCGGTGCTCAATTTTACGGTGAGCGAGGCCCTGCAGTTCTTCGCGCACGCACCGCGGGTCGGTGCGCGCCTGCAGCCGCTGGCCGATGTGGGCCTGGCCTATCTGCGCCTCGGCCAACCGGTACCCACGCTGTCAGGCGGCGAAGCGCAGCGGCTGAAGCTCGCGGGCTACCTGGCCGAGGCCGCCATCGACAGTGCGCGCCAGAGCCGGGTGCGCGAGCGCGCAGTGCGCGGCGCGGTGCAGGCTGTGCCGGAAGTGGCGGGCAAGCTGCTGCTGTTCGATGAACCCACCACCGGGCTGCACTTTGAGGATGTCGCGCGCCTGCTGCGTGCCTTCGCTCTGCTGCTGGAGGCAGGCCACTCGCTGCTGGTGATCGAGCACAATCTGGATGTCATCGGCGCGGCCGACTGGATCATCGATCTGGGGCCGGAAGGCGGCGCGGCCGGCGGCGCGGTGGTCTGTTGCGGAACGCCAGCCACGGTGATGGCCGAAGCGCGCTCGCATACCGGCCAAGCCCTGCGCGACTATCAGCGCGCCCCGGGCGTGCGCGACGCCGCGCCATCGACAGCGCGCGCGCTGCAGCGCGCGCTGCCAGCGCGCGCCCGGCCCGCGCCCGCCCAGATACGCGTACGCGGCGCGCGCGAGCACAACCTGCGCAACATCGATGTCGATATTCCACGCGAGCGCTTCACCGTCATCACCGGTGTATCGGGATCGGGCAAGTCGACGCTGGCCTTCGACATTCTGTTTCATGAGGGACAGCGTCGCTACCTGGAATCGCTCAACGCCTTCGCGCGTCAGTTTGTACAGCCGGCTGCGCGTCCTGACATCGACTCGCTGACCGGCTTGCCACCGACGGTAGCGATCGAGCAGCGCGCCAGTCGCGGCGGACTCAAGAGCACCGTGGCGACCCTGACCGAGGTCTACCATTTTCTGCGACTGCTGTACGTGCACCTGGGCGTGCAGCATTGTCCGGATTGCCGCATTGCCATCGCGCCACAGAGTGCCGAGCAGATCGCAGCGCGACTATTGCGCCGCCATCGCGGCCGACGGCTGCAGCTGCTGGCGCCGTTGATCGCGCAGCGCAAGGGTATCTACACGGATCTGGCGCGCTGGGCGGCGGCGCGCGGCGCGCGCCAGCTGCGTGTCGACGGCGCTCTGGTAGCCACCGAGCCGTTTCCCAAGCTCAAGCGCTTCGTCGAGCACAGCATCGAAATGCCGGTGGCGGATTTTGTGGTATCGGTACGCGACGAGGCGCAACTGCGCAGCGCCGTGGCGGCGACACTTGAAATCGGCAACGGCGTCGCGCATGCGCTGGGCGCAAGCGGCACGGTCGAAGTGCTCTCGAGCCGGCGCGCCTGCCCAAGGTGCAGCCGCGGCTTCGCCGCCGCGGATCCGCGCCTACTGTCGTTCAACTCACCACAGGGCTGGTGCAAGAGCTGTCGCGGCACGGGACTCAGGCTCGATGACTTCGACCCCGAGCAGAGCGGCGAAGAATCCCAGTGGCAGGAACAGCGAGCGGCGGCCACGCCCTGCCCGCAATGCCAGGGTGAACGCCTGAATCCGGTGGCACTGCAACTGCGCCTGGACGGGCATTCCATCAGCGCACTGTGTGCCTTGAGTGTCGAGGACCTGGAGAAGTTTTTCAGCCGCTTGCGCCTCGATGAGCGCGCCCGCGCGATCGCCAACGATGCGCTGCTGGAAATACGCGCGCGCCTGCAGTTTCTGGAGCGCGTCGGTCTGGGTTACCTGACGCTCGAACGCGCGGCGCCCACGCTCTCGGGTGGCGAAGCGCAGCGCATCCGGCTGGCCGCGCAGCTGGGCTCCAATCTGCAGGGCGTCTGCTATGTGCTCGATGAGCCCACCATCGGCCTGCATCCACGCGACAACAGCGTGCTGCTCGGCGCACTGAAAATGCTCAACCAGGCGCGCAACACGCTGATCGTGGTCGAGCACGATGAGGACACGATCCGGCAGGCTGATCACATCATCGATCTCGGGCCTGGCGCCGGCGTGCGCGGTGGCGCAGTGATAGCCACCGGCACTGCGGCCGCGCTCAGTGCCAACCCGTTGTCGGTGACCGGTCGACTGCTGGCCGCGCCATTGCGTCATCCACGCCGCCCGCGCCGCGCGGTCACGGCGGCCACGGCGGCACTGCAGCTCACGGGCATCACACTGCACAACCTGCGCGAGCTCGAGGTGCGCATTCCACTCGGCCGGCTGGTGGTCATCACCGGGGTCTCAGGCTCGGGCAAGTCAACGCTGGCGCGCGACGTGCTCTATGCCAACCTGCACGCGGCGCTGGCGCACCGCGGTGCCAGCTGGCAGGGAGTACGCGACATTCAGGGAGCTGCTGCCATCACGCGGGTGCTCGAAGTCGACCAGACCCCGATTGGCCGCACGCCGCGCTCCTGCCCGGCCACCTACGTGGGCTTCTGGGATGACATCCGGCGCCTGTACGCGGGCAGCGATGAAGCGCGCATGCGCGGCTACAGCGCCAGCCGCTTTTCATTCAATACCGGTGAGGGTCGCTGCGCGGAATGCGAGGGGCAGGGACAACGTACTGTTGAAATGAGTTTCCTGCCTGACGTCAAAGTGCTGTGCGATCGCTGCGCTGGCCGGCGCTTCAACGCCCAGACGCTGGAAGTGCAGTGGCGCGGGCGCTCGGCGGCCGACGTGCTGGCGATGAATGTCGAGGACGCGGTCGAGTTCTTTGCCGCGCTGCCGCGCCTGCACCGACCGCTGCTGTTGCTGCGTGATGTCGGCCTCGGTTACCTGACACTCGGCCAGCCGAGCCCGACCCTGTCGGGCGGCGAGGCGCAGCGCATCAAGCTGGTTACGGAACTGGCGCGACTCGCAGCGCTGCGTCCCGGCCGCACGGCCGTGGCACACACGCTCTACGTACTCGACGAACCCACCGTGGGCCTGCACATGGCGGACGTCGAACGGCTCACCGCCGTGCTGCATCGGCTGGTGGACGCGGGCAATTCAGTGGTGATGGTCGAGCACAATCTCGACCTGATGGCGCAGGCCGACTGGATCATCGACCTGGGCCCTGAAGCGGGCGCCCGCGGCGGGCGCGTGGTTGCCGCAGGGCCGCCCGCGCAGATTGCCGCGCGCCGCGCCCGCTCGCATACTGGCGCCGCACTGGCGCCGTTCCTGCGGGCGCGCTGCGATTGAGTGCACCTGGAGGAGAGTGACGATGGCTCATGAGCTGGTGTGCTGGAAATGCGGCGCCGACCTGGCCGCTCTGAGCCTGCCGCTGTCACGCCGTGACGAGTGCGCCCGCTGCCGCGCCGAACTGCACGTCTGCCGGATGTGCGTGGAGTACGACACCAGCGTCGCCAAGCACTGCCGCGAGCCCACGGCCGAAGAAGTCAGCGACAAGCAGGCAGCGAACTTCTGTGACTTCTTCCGTCCACGTCCCGGCGCCTGGTCGGCGCACAGCACGCGCGCCGCCGATCAGGCCCGCAGTGAACTGGAGCGGCTGTTCGGCAAGAAGTAGCGCGGCGCCTCAGCTGCCGTTGAAGCGCTCGGCGAGGCGCTCCATCAGACGACCGATGCGCGAACCGCGCGCCGGCTTGGCGGCACCCTTGTGGCGGTCACGGGTGGCGGCGTCGTTGAGCAATTCCCCGCGGCCCTTGTCGAGCTGCAGGCTGCTGGCGCCGAGTATTTCCAGGGTTTCTTCGAGCGTCAGCGGTCCATCGTGGCGCGCCCGCTTGCTGACCGGCTTGGTGCCCTGGGCGACGCGCAGTTTGGCGCGCTTGCCGGTGGCAGGCAGCGCGCCGGACCGCGCGGCGTCCAGCCACGCATCCTCGCGCGCAGGCTTGGGCGGCACCACAGCACCACGCGCATCAAGCTGCAGCGCTGGCCGGCTGCCACTCATGGCGGTATCGGTGGGCACCTCTTCGATGAAATTCAGCTCATGACCAATGCTTTTGCTGGTACTGGTTGCCGGCAGGGGTCGCGCCGTCGCGCTGCTGGCGCGCGTACGCTCACGCTGCGTGACCGGCACCACTGACACGGACTTGAATTCCGAGCGCACGTATTGCGCCACCTGTTTGGCCGACATGGCGTCCGTGAAGAAACCCAGGCGCAGGCCGTACCAGCGGCGACCGTCACGGTTGCCTTCGGCGCCGTACAGGGTATAGGCGCCGAATATTGCCAGCTGCGGGATCTGGCTCATGTCAATGGGTTGTACCGACCACAACAGCTGCACGGCATAGGCCGCAAGTTCGGGCGGCGCCACCGGGGCGCGCGGCGCGGCGCCGGGCGGCGCAGTGACTTGCGGACGCACGCTGCTGGCGCCACTCGCTGTGCCCGGCGCGGGTACCGAGCGCAGCTGCGGAACGGCACGTGGCGGTGCCACCGCTACGGTGGGCGCTGCCGCCGTGGCAGCCGGAGCAACGGGAATCGCGGCGGTAGCCGGCGCCGTTTCCAGCATGCGTAACACCTGCGCGCCACGCAGCGTCTCGGGCGGCTCTGGCTCTGGCGCGCGCGCCGGCGGCTCGGATTGATCGCGCAAGGAATCAATGGCGGCGCGCACGTTGGTGAGTGAGCGGGTCGCTGCTTCATCAACACCGACTACGGCCGCTCCGGTGGCGCTGGCAGGGGTGGCGGCCGCCCCAGGCGCGGGCGCGGCGGCAGGCATTCGCGAGCGCAACTGCTGCCCGGGCGCAACTCCGGCCCAGGCCGCCGGATAGATATCACGCACCACATCCAGCAATTTCTCCGCCTCTTCCTGCGAGGAAAAATAGCCCATGTGCAGGCGGAATCGCTCGCGCCCGTCTTCACGGCGGCGCGAAACAAAAAACGTGAAACGCTTGAGCTGTGAATGAGTGGGATGCACCAATCCGACTGGCGTCGTCGACGCGCACAGGTTGATGACGAAACTGGTCTGGGGGCTGGCCGGCGGCAAGAATTTGCCGGTGCTAGCGACAAGATTTCCGTTCGGGCTCGTGGCCTGCTGCATTCGCTGTTCCCCGCTGTAGCGCCTGGAAGGTGACGGGCCTACGGTCGTTTAGCGGGAAGTCAGCGTGGCAATCTGCGCACCTAAGCGCCGCCTCGCTGGCAACCCCGCTTTCCCTCTTCAATACAAAGGGACCGGAAGCTTTGCGTCCCTGCCTCACGACAGGTTTGCCATCACTGTAACGTGACGCAGTTTGGCATGCTGACGCTGTGGGTCAAGAGCGAATACGGAGAGCCGGTTCACACCTGCATGAGTGCAGTGCGGCAGCGCACAGTTCTGTCAAATCGCACGGCCTCAGGCCGAGGCGCGAAGTTGCGGGAGTTCGGCGCCGCGACGCCCGCGCAGCAGGCCGGTTATTTCGGCCGCGGCGGCCGGTCGCGCAAAGTAAAATCCCTGGGCGAAATCGCAACGTCGGCTGCGCAGGAATTCCAGCTGTTCCATGGTTTCAACGCCTTCGGCAACGACCTGCTTGCCGAGCGCGTGTGCCATGGTGATCATGGTTTCGGCCAGAGTGGCTGCCGTGCTGTTGGTGGCGACGCCTTCAATGAAGGAGCGATCAATTTTTATGGCGTGTACCGGATGGGCGCGCAGGTAACCGAGCGATGAGTAGCCGGTACCGAAATCATCGAGCGACAGGCGCACGCCGAGCGCCGCCAGACGCCGCAGCGTGACCAGCGCTTCATCGTCGGCGAACACCGATTCGGTCATTTCTATCTCGAGGCGATCGGGCGGCACCTTGGCGCGCTCGAGCGCGCGGCGCACGAGCTTGGGAAAATCAGCCTGGCGCAGCTGCTGCACCGACACATTCAGTGCCAGGCGTGGCGGCGCAATGCCCTCGGCGCACCACTGCGCCAGCTGGTCGCAGGCGGCCTCGAGCACCCAGGCGCCGATATCGATGATCAGGCCACTGTGCTCGGCAGCCGGCACAAACTCGGCCGGATAACGCATGGCCTCAAGTGGCGGCTGCCAGCGCAGCAAGGCCTCGAGTCCCGACAGACTGCCGTCGCTGAGCGCGTACTGTGGCTGGTAATAGAGGGAAAATTCACGCCGCTGCAGCGCGCGATACAGACCGCTTTCGGCAGCCAGGGCGGGCATGCGTTGCATGGCGTGATCGTACAGCACGGCGCGCGAGCGGCCGGCTTCCTTGGCCCGATACATGGCCAGATCCGCGTTACGCATCAGATCATCGAGTTCGGTGCCATCGTCCGGAAACAAGGTAACGCCGATGCTGGCGCGCACGAAATAATCACGGCCACCGATACTCACGGACTGCTGCAGGGCATCGATGATGCGATTGGCCACGCGCAGCGCACCCTCACTGTTGCCGACGCTGCGCAGGATCACGGTGAACTCGTCGCCGCCCAGTCGCGCCACCGTGTCGCCGTCCTTGACGCAGGAGCGCAGGCGCTGCGCCACGATCTGCAGCATCTGGTCACCGGCGCCATGACCCACGGTGTCATTGACCTTCTTGAAGTGATCGAGATCGACGTACAGCAGCGCGCCGCGCTGCACGCCCTCGGCGGCGCTGGCCAGTTCCTGCGACAGGCGATCGCGAAACAGCAGGCGATTGGGCAGGGCGGTCAGGGGATCGAAGTGCGCCTGCCGATAGAGCTGTTCGCCACGTGCGCTGTTGGAGAGCGCCACGCCAATGCGCGCCGCGCATTCGCTACCGAAGCTGGCAAGCTCGGCGGCCACCACCGGCGCACTGCGATACCCCACCACCAGCGCCGCCACCAGCGAATCCTGCGAGATGACGGGCCAGAGCCAGAAGAACCCGGCGCCGAGCTGGTGCAGTGGCTCAAGCAGACTGTGACGCCCGGGTTCGAAGCGCGCGACGGTGAGTCCGGAGCGCTCCTGATAGAGTTGCGCGAGCAGCGCCGGGTCGAGACTGATGCGGCTGATGGGCGCAGGCACACCGCCGCTGCACACATAGGCGCGTCCATACTCGGTGACGTCGCGGTCAAGCAGCGCCAGCATGGCGCCGTCGCAGCCGCTAATGTTGCTCACCAGGTCGAGCAGCCGATCGAGGCACGATTCCAGCTCTGCCGATTCGAGCAGCATGCGATCTATTTCGTTGAGGCTGGCAAGCCCGCGCATCCTGCTGGCCAGTGTGGCAATGGTGCTGTTGAACTCGTCAACCAGGCGGCGCGGCTCATCGGCCGC
>JAYTUZ010000047.1:0-28314 GCA_043744295.1 Gammaproteobacteria bacterium
TGCCGTGGCCGGCATACCGACCACGATAGTCCAGCGCCCGGCCGTCAGGTGCGCCTCTTCGGGCACCACCGGCAGCACGGCGCCGCGCCATTCCTCACCACTCACTATCCAGGAGCGCAAGGCGCTGTCATGTTGCGAGCTCAATACCGAGAGGCGCTCGCGCGAGAACATCGACAGCAGCTCATGCGGCACTGCGCCGCTCGCGGCCAGCAGTGCGCCGGAACCATCGAGCACCACCAGCAGACGCTGAGTCTCGGGCAGTTCCTCCATGCCCTGCCACAGCCAGTCGCGGTTCAGTTCCATGATGGCGAGCGTGCTGCCGCCGGCGATCACGGCGCGCACCATGTAAAGGTTGGAGTGCAGGTCGGCGCGCGATCCGGTACGCAACAGGGTTTGTCCGGTGCCCAGCGCCAGCTGGTCGCTGGCCGCCAGCTCCACCGGCAGATTCTCGAAGGTGCGGTCCGCAATCATGACGCCGGTAATGGCGGCCGAGCGCGCCAGGCGCTGGCGCAGGACGTAACCGGCAACGCCGGCATCGCCGCCGACGGCAAAGTGGGCGATGGATTCGGCAGCCAGCAGGCGGGTGCGAAGTTCACGCGCGTAGTCGCGGCCGACACTGGCATTTTCGGCGCGGGCGAGCTGCTCATTGCGCTGTGCGATGGTGCGCACGGTCAGGGCATAGGCCCCCAGCAGCAAGACACCCGCCAACAGCGCCATGGCAGCCGCCAGGCGGCGGCGCATCGTCGGTCCGGTGGCGTTTTCGGTCGGCGGCATTATCGGCAGGGGCGGCAATTACTGCAGTCAATTTAACGAATGCCGGTCACCGGCCTATGCGTGCCAGATCACGCATTGAGGACTTAATACCTGCCGACTGCGAAGTGCATCACACTCGCGACGCGCACTTGCCGGTGCGCGCCAGGCTTTGCAGGCTTGCGTGAGTGTGGCGCAGTACCCCGGCACGGCCGCTGCGCGCTGCCGCGCACATTGCCGCAGCAACCACGCGCGCGTTGATGGCGCGATAGCGTTCGAAGCGCCCCAGCAGTAAAGGGTTGAGCAACGGCAGGCTCCAGCGCGCCAGGCTCTCAGCCAGGCGCCACTGCCTGCGCTCACCCAGCAATAGTCCCGGCTGCATCAGATGCAGGGCGCGCGGGCGCAGCGCTTCCAGTGCGACCTCGGTCTCGCCTTTCAAGCGCAGATAGAAATTGCGCGATGAACTGTCGGCACCTGCGGATGACACCACCACCAGGCATTGCGCGCCGGCGGCCTGCGCGCCACGCGCGAAGCTCAGGATCAGATCGTGGTCGACGGCGCGAAACGCCGCTCGCGACCCGGCTTCCCGGAGCGTCGTACCCAGGCAACAGTAGGCATCGTGGCAGCTGAGACCCTGCATCTCATTTTCCAGGGATGCGAAGCGCAGGATGCGATTGACCAGGCGCGGTGATTCGAGCGCCAGCGGTCTGCGCGTCAGGGCGATAACGCGCGTGTAGTCGCCCGAATCGACCAGTGTGCGCACCAGCGCCGTGCCCACCATGCCGTTGGCACCTGCCACCAGCGCGATGCGTTGGGTGTCTGCCTGCATGGGCGCAAGCTTAACCCGCACGCTGGCGTAATGGCACGTCTGGTTGAAGGCCTAGAGCGCAAATTCCAGCTGCCCGCTGGCACGCGGCGCGCGAAATTGCTGGGTCGCCAGCTCCAGGGCGCGCTCCTGATTCAGGTTCAGGCGACGACAGGCGAGTTCAAAGCGCGCGCGCAGCAACTCCGCCCATGGTCCGGCGCCGCGCATACGGGCGCCAAAGCGCGCATCGTTATCCCGGCCGCCGCGTGCCTGCTGTACCAGCGACATCACATGCGCGGCGCGCTCCGGGTAATGCTCGGCGAGCCAGTCGCGAAACAGCTGCTTGAGCTCGTGCGGCAGGCGCAGCAGCACAAAACCAGCGCGCGTCGCGCCGGCCTGGGCTGCAGCCTCGAGCAGGCCCTCGAGCTCGGCATCGTTTATGGCCGGTATTATCGGCGCCGTCATCACACCCACCGGAACACCGGCTGCTGCCAGTGATGCGATGACCCGCAAGCGCGCCTGCGGCGAAGCGGTACGCGGTTCGAGTTTGCGTTTCAGCTCGACATCGAGCGTGGTGCAGCTCACATAGACCCGGGTGAGATTGAGCGCCGCCAGCTCACGCAACAGCTCGAGATCGCGCAGCACCAGCGTGCCCTTGGTGATGATGCTGACCGGGTGGCGGGTGGCGAGCAGCACTT
The DNA here is from genome assembly GCA_043744295.1 of Gammaproteobacteria bacterium. Lineage (GTDB taxonomy): Bacteria > Pseudomonadota > Gammaproteobacteria > Steroidobacterales > Steroidobacteraceae > FEN-1191. The sequence continues at coordinate 2,254 of JAYTUZ010000047.1, forward strand.
CGAGCAGCGAGCGCGTTACCCTGAGGCGCTGCTCGAGTGGCTGGTAGGGATCGGTATTGGCTCCCAGCATGATGGGCTTGCAACGGTAGCCCGGCTTCGCAAGCTCGGCGCGCAGCAGCGCCGCGGCATCGGCCTTGTAAAACAGCCTGGTCTCAAAATCGATGCCGGGCGAGAGATCCATGTAGGCATGACTGGGCCGGGCGTAACAGTAGATGCAGCCGTGCTCGCAGCCGCGGTATGGATTGATCGACTGCTCGAAGGGAATATCGGGCGAATCGTTGCGGCTGATGATCGAGCGCGCCGCCTCGGGACGCACCTCGGTGGCAATGGAATCCGCCTGCTCTTCCCGGTACCAGCCATCGTCGATGGCCAGGGTAGTGTGCGCGGCAAAGCGCGCTGCCGGATTGCTGAGCGCGCCGCGGCCTTTGAACTGCTTCGCCATGACGCTACTGTACGGATATACAGCTTCAGTGCAAGTGCTTCAGGCGCCGCAGCGCTGGAAACATGAAGCTCCAGCTGAGCGCGCAAGCCAGGGTGAGCACACCGCCCACCACCACCGCTGGCACGGCGCCGAACCAGCTCGCCGTCAGGCCCGACTCAAACTCACCGAGCTCATTGGAAGCGCCGATGAACATGGAGTTCACGGCGCTGACCCGCCCACGAATCGCGTCGGGCGTCGCCACCTGCACCAGGACCGAACGTACGTAAACGCTGATCATGTCTGCGCTGCCGCCGAGCAGCAGTGCGGCGCAGGAGAGTGCAAAATTCTGCGACAGGCCGAAGACAATCATGCACATGCCGAACACGGCGACACCACCGAACAGCCAGCTGCCGGCGTGATCGCGCAGCGGTCGCAGTGCCAGTGCGATGCCAACCAGCGCCGCACCTGCTCCGGGCGCCGCCCGCAACAGCCCCAGGCCCACGGGACCGGTGTGCAGGACATCGCTGGCATAGATCGGCAGCAAAGCCACGACGCCACCGAACAACACCGCAAACAGATCGAGCGATATCACACCCAGCACCATGGGGTTGTGGCGCACGAAGATCAGGCCTTCGAGAAAACGCCGGGTGCTGCCGATGGGGGGCGCGGCTGCGGCGCGGGTCGGCGCGCGAATCAGCCCAAAACACAGCGCCGCGGCCGCAAACATCAGCAGGCAGACGCCATAGAGCACGCGCGGACCAAGCAGGTACAGCACCCCACCGAGCGCCGGTCCGCAGACCGCGGTGATCTGAAAAATCATCGCGCTGAGCGCCACGGCGCGGCCCAGTTCTTCGCGCCGCACGAGTTGCGGCAGCATCGATTGCATGGCCGGCGCCCAAAAAGCGTGGCTGGCGCCAAACACGGCGAGCAGCAGATAGATGGGCCAGACGTGCTGCAGTGGCCCAGCGCTCAGCGACAACAGCGCCAGCGCACACATGGCTTCGAGGCCATAGGCCCACATCACCACAGTGCGTCGCGCGGCGCGGTCGGCGACGTGACCGCCGACCAGCACCAGCACCACAAACGGCAGGAATGAACTCAAGCCTGCCAGTCCGAGTGCCAATGGATCGCGCGTCAGGGCGTACACATGCCAGCCAACACCGACCGCCAGCATCTGCCAGCCAAGGGTACCGCACAGGCGGCCCAGGGCGTAACAGCGCGGGTCGCGGCGACGCAGGATCGCCAGTGCCCCGGTATCAGCGCCCTCCAAACCGGGACTCCGCACCCAACTCAACCCGCCAGGAAACTGCGATACGCGGGATTGTCAGTCTCCTCGGTGTACGGGAAGTCGAGTTCCTTGAGGTGCAGCAGAAACTGTTCGCGCTCCGGCTTGGGAACCTGAATGCCGGCCAGTACGCGCCCGCTATCCGAACCGTGATTGCGATAATGAAACAGCGTGATGTTCCAGCGTGTGCCGATGGCCTGCAGGAAACGCAACAGCGCGCCGGGCCGCTCCGGGAATTCAAATCGATACAGCAGTTCGTCGCTGAGGCCAGTGCCCAGGCCGCCGACCATGAAGCGCACGTGCAGCTTGGCCATCTCATTGGCGCTCATGTCGAGCACGCCGAAGCCCGCGGCCTGCAACCGCGCACTGACGGCGGCGCACTCTTCCTGGCCGGTGCCGAGCGAAAAGCCGACAAACAGCCGCGCCCGCTCCGCGCCCTGGTGGCGATAATTGAATTCCGTGACACTGTGCGGGCCCAGTATTTCGCAAAAGCGCAGAAAACTGCCGGGCTGCTCCGGGATCTCCACCGCCAGCAATGCTTCGCGACCAGCACCAAGATCGGCGCGCTCGGCGATATAGCGCAGACGGTCGAAATTCATGTTGGCGCCGCTGCAGATGGCCACCAGTCGTTGCCCGGCAGGCGCGCCGCGCGCCAGGTACTGCTTGAGGCCCGCGACCGAGAGCGCGCCGGCCGGCTCGAGGATCGCGCGCGTATCTTCGAAAACATCCTGGACGGCAGCGCAGATCTGATCGGTACTGACCAGCAGCACTTCATCGACGTAGCGGCGTGCCAGCGCAAAAGTCTCCTCGCCCACGCGCCGCACCGCGACGCCGTCGGCGAACAGGCCGACGCGCTCGAGCGTCACGCGCTGCCGGGCGCGCAGCGATTCATACATGGCTGCGGCATCTTCGGGTTCTACACCGATGATGCGCACGCGTGGATAGACCTGCTTGACGAAGGCGGCGATGCCGGCGATCAGACCGCCACCGCCTACCGGTACGAAGATCGCGTCCAGCTCGCCGCCGGTCTGATGCACGATCTCCATGCCGATGGTGCCCTGGCCGGCGATCACGTCCGCATCGTCAAAGGGGTGCACGAACACCAGCCCCTGGGTGCGCGCCAGGCCCAGTGCATGCTCGAACGCGGCGTCGTAAAAATCACCATGCAGAACCACTTCGCCGCCCAGGTCGGCCACCGCCTGCACCTTGATGGCGGGCGTGGTCACCGGCATCACGATGACCGCACGCAAGCCGCGATGGCGCGCGGCCAGTGCCACGCCCTGGGCATGGTTGCCAGCCGAAGCGCTGATCACGCCGCGCGCGGCAACCGCGGCGCTGAGGTGCGCAATCTTGTTGTAGGCGCCGCGCAGCTTGAAAGAGAAGATCGGTTGCAGGTCTTCGCGCTTGAGGCGGATGTCCGCGCCCAGGCGGCGCGACAGCCGCGGTGCGGCATCCAGCGGTGATTCGATCGCGACGTCATAGACGCGCGCCTTGAGTATGCGTTGCAGATAGTCGTCGCCCATGTACGCATCGTACACGGACTCGGGCCATGCGCAGGCGCGGCAACGCGCCGAGGCGGACTAACCCGCAGCCATGCCCGGCGACTGGTCGCCAGGGTCGGCAGCCGGCGGCTTGAGGACATAGCGGAATCCGGTCCTGCCTATGGTCACCAGATCGCCTTCGCACAACTGCCGGCGCCCGACCTTCACGCCATTGACGAATACACCGTTGGTACTGTTGAGGTCCTCGATGACCGCGCCAAAGGCCGAGACCAGCACCACCGCGTGGTGGCGGCTGATGAAATCGGCATCGATACACAGATCATTGTCGGGCGTGCGTCCGATGCTGGTAGTGCGCCGGAGCAGGTGTACGATGCCGGTGTCGCCCTCAGTACGCACCAACAGGCGCACCATGCTGTCGCGCCCGGCCGCGCTGCCGCCCGGTGCCGCCGCACCGGCTTCGCCGCTGGTGCCCATCATCTCGGCCGCAGCATCCCGGACACCCGCGGCGCGCCTTTCGCCCAGGCGCTCCGCATTCTCCAGCCGCGCGCGCAGCGCGGCCTCGTTGCTCTCGAGCCTGGCGATGCGCACTGCGCGTTGCTGCTGCTCGCGCTCCATGGTGCGAATCAGGTCTTCAGCGGCGGCCAGATCGCCGCGCAACGATTCGTTGCCCAGTTGTGCGGCCCGCAGTTGCTGGTGCAGCGCCTGCAAGGCTTCGTCATGATCGGCAGCAGCGCGCTGCAACGCAGCGATGCTGCTGAGCGCTGCACTGTGCTGTTGTTGACTGGCCGTGGTGGCGGCCTGGGCCTGCGCCAGCTCCGTTGCCAGTGCGTCGACTCGCGCCAGCATGGCCTTGAGTTTCGCCTGCCCCAGGGCCTGCGCGGACTCGGCCTCGGCACGTGCGGCCTCGACCTGCGCACGCGCGGCCTCGGCCTGCGCCTGCGCCTGCGCCAGCTCCGCCGCCAGGCTCTGCAGGCGGGCGTCGCGCTCGTCAAGCAGCTCTTCGCGCTCGCGCAACATCGAATCAAACAGGTAGCGGCGCCCTTCAAGGTGCTGCAGCGCTTCGTCGTGCGCGGCCGAGCGACGCCGCAATCCGGCCAGATCGCTTTGCGCGCGCAGCAGCGCGCCCTCACGCTGGCTGCGCTCGCGCTCCCAATCGCTGCGCTGCGTAGCCTGCACTGCGGCCTGCTGTTCACGCAGATGGTTGGCGTCGTGCAGTTCGGCCTGCACACGCTCGAGGCGCAAGCGCAGATCGTCGCGCTCGGCCTCGCTCAGACGATGCTGCTCGACGCCGGTCGCCAGATCTCTTTCCAGCGCGCTGATGCGCGCCAGGTCTTCACGGCGCCCTTCGCGCCGTTCACTGTCAAGCAACGGCAGTCGCGCGATTTCTTCGGTAGCCTCGCCCGCGCCCATGTGCGGTGCGACCGGGGCATCGCCTAGCGATTCCGCCAGCGATGGCAGAGTGGGCAGTTCAACCGTATCTTCCAGATCTTCGCTTACTGGCAGTACACGGTGTTTGTTCGTGTTCATGGCTGCGTTTGAGTCTACGCGAAGGCCTGCGCAGCGGCCGAGGGCGTGCGCGAAACTGCGACCCACTTCTTAATTAAGTGGCAGGGCCTGCGCCAAAAAACTCAAGAAGATCATTAAGTTGACTGCCCAGAGCGCTCTCGGCAACAGTCGTGGCATCCGCTGCGGCCAGCGAAAACTCGCGCAGCGCCACGCCACTTTGACGTGCCCCGGCCAGCGCGGCCGGACTGGCCGCCGAGCAGCCGATTCGACGCACCAGCTCCGGGCGCAGTGCGACCAGCGCCAGGGCAACCTGCAAGCCATCGCCCTGTGCCAGCACATCGACCCGGCGCTGACGCAGGGAATCGAGCAGGTCGGCCACGGCGCAGGCCCACTGATCTGCGTTATTCACCCCGGGCACAGGGTCGGAGCCTCCAAAGCCGGGCAGGTCCGGCGCGTAGATCGAGCGAGCGATCCCCAATGGCCCCAGCAGCGCGCTGAAAAAACTCCCGAGCCCATGGGCACCAGGCAGGCATAACAGGGCGGTCGCCTCATCGAAGCCGCCGCCTGGCGGTATGGCCTGGTGCACATGCAGCTGGCCAAAACGACAATCGAAATAGGTGCGGCGCAAACGCGCTGGCGTGCCCATCAGGAACCTTCAGCGTCAGAGTCGGCATGCATGCGGTGCATGAAGCGATGCACCAGCGGCGCGGCAATCACACCTGCAAAGGCCAGCACCGCAATGCCTGAATAGAGTGCGTAGGTACCTGCAAAAATCTTGCCGGCGGTGCTGGCTGGCGCCGCCAGTGGGCCCATGCCTGAAAGGATCATCGCGGCATTCTCGTAGGCATCTACCCAGCTCAGGCCTACCAGGCTGTGATAGCCCAGCATGCCGGCAGCCAGCGAGAGCGCGATCAGGACGCCGCCCAGGCCCAGGCTGCGCAATTGGCGCCGCACATAGTGCGGCCACTGCGCCACCGGCTGCGAGACATGTTCGTAACGGACCACGCGCTTGGGCAAGCTCACCATTTCACTCCACCATCATTGCAAGGCCAGGCTGCTAAGTTGCACTGCGCGCCACTCAGAACATCCCCGAAGGATCGATGTTCCCGGTCTCGGCCGCATCGCGCGAAGGGATGTAATCGCCGGTAATCATGGCGTCGTAGCCCTGTCCGGGGCCGACCATTGGATACACGCCGGCATCCGCATCGATGATCACCTCGAGAAAGGCCGGACCCTTGAAGGCAAGGAATTCGGCCACCACAGCGGCGACATCCTGCGGACGATCGAGACGGCGCGCGTAGCCAAAACCGTCGGCCTGAGCGGCCTTGATGAAATCCTTCTTGTGCAGCGATTTGTCGCTGCCGGAAAGGCGCCCCTTGAAGAACAGCTTCTGCCACTGCTTGACCATGCCGTCGCCGAAATTGTTGAGCACCACCACTTTGACCGGCAGGTCGTAGGTGGTCGCGGTCTCCAGTTCGCCGATGTTCATGCGGATGCTGGCGTCGCCATCGATGTCGATGACCAGTCGATCCGGGTGTGCTAGCTGCGCACCAATGGCCGCCGGCAGGCCAAAACCCATGGTCCCCATGCTGCCAGAGGTCAGCCAGCGGCGTGGCCCGCCAAAATCGAACAGCTGGGCAGCCCACATCTGATGCTGGCCGACGCCAGTAGTGATGATCGCCGTGCCGCGGGTGTGGCGATTGATCTCGTCGATCACGTGGTGTGGCTGGACGCGCTCGCCATCGCGGCGGTAATTCATGCGGTAGCGCGTTTTCAGGGACGCGAGATGCGCGTGCCAGGGCGCATAGTCACGTTGCCGGGCGGCGCGCACCACGGCGGCACGCAGCACGTCCAGGGCTTCGGGCAGGCGACCGACGTGACTCCAGCGTGCCGCTTTCACCTTGTTGATTTCCGCGCGATCGACATCGAGGTGCGCAATGGTGCGGGCGCCGCGCGCGAACTTGCGCGGATCGCCGGCGACGCGATCATCGAAACGCGCGCCCGCAGCCAGCAGGAAATCACAGTCCTCGACCGCGTAGTTGGCGTAGGCGACGCCGTGCATGCCGAGCATGTGCATGGCCAGTGGGTGCGTCGTGTCGATGCTGCCGATGCCCATCAGGGTGGTGACCACGGGAATGTTCAGGGCTTCGGCGAAGGCTGTCAGGGCACGCGCAGCATTGCCATTGATCACACCCCCGCCGGCGTAGATCAGTGGGCGCTGCGATTCGGACAGCAGTTCGACGAATTTTTCCGCCTGCCGGGCGTCGATGGTACTGGCGGCCAGCTCGGCGCTGCGCTTGCGGTAACCTGGAATCGGCAGCACACCGCTGCCGCGGAACACGCCGGCCCAGTTCTGCACGTCCTTGGGAATGTCGATCACCACCGGACCCGGCCGGCCACTGCGCGCGATCTCAAAGGCGGTGCGCACCGTGGCTTCGAGGCGTGTCGGGTCGGTAATCAGAAACACGTGCTTGGCCACCGGGCCCATCAGCGCCGCAACCGGCGCCTCCTGGAAGGCGTCGGTACCCACGGCAGCCGTGGGCACCTGGCCGCAGATCACCACGATCGGCACGGAATCGGCCAGGCTGTCGCGCACCGGAGTGACCGTGTTGGTGGCCCCGGGGCCCGAGGTCACCAGGCACACGCCCACTTTGCCGCTGGCACGCGCATAACCGGCGGCCATGAATCCGGCGCCCTGCTCGTTGGCCGGCACGATCAGGGGAATCTCGCGCCCACCGGTCGTGCGCTGCGCCTCATTGAAGGTGAACACGGCGTCATAGGTGGGCAGAATCGCGCCGCCGCTGTAGCCAAAGATGGCGCCGACGCCCTCATCGGCCAGCACCTGGACGATGATCTGGGCGCCGCTCATGGCCGTGCCTGCCAGCGGGTGGGCTGGGGCGGGCGCCGGGGCCTGGTTGACGATTTCAGTCATCCGGCTAGCCTATCAGCTTGCGCCGGCAGCACAAAACTCCGTTATTCTAGGCTTATGCGTCACATCATAGGCATTCTGCTGGAGAACGAAGCGGGCGCCCTGGCGCGCGTCGCCGGCATGTTTTCCAGTCGTGGCTATAACATTGAATCACTGTCGGTGGCACCCACCGACGATGCGGCGGTTTCGCGCCTGACGCTGGTGACCAGCGGCACCGACGCAGTGATCCAGCAGATCGTCAATCAGCTTGGCAAACTGGTCGACGTGGTGCGCATTGATGACATGACGCGCGGCGAGCATCTGGAGCGAGAACTGGTGCTGGCAAAACTGCGTGTTGAACCGGCGCGCCGCGATGCGCTGCGCGGCTACGTGGTGCGCACCGGCGGCCGCGTGCTCGACCCGTCCATCGAGGGCTTCATCGTCGAGCTGCTCGGCAGCGAAACGGAAGTCAGCGGCTTCATGCGCGAGCTGGCCGCACACGGCGAACTGCTGGAAGTCGTGCGCAGCGGCGCGCTGGGCATCAGCCGCAGCAGTCGGGCGCTGCGCCTGGTGGAACCGGCCTGAAGCCGGCGTCGCAGCGAACCCTCAAGCGTTACCAGATCCTAGAGCGCTGCGTTATCGGTCTCGCTGGTACGGATGCGGATCACGCGCTCGATCTCGGTGATGAAGATCTTGCCGTCACCGACCTTGCCGGTCTTGGCGATCCTGATGACCGCTTCAATCACCTGATCAACCAGTTCGCTGCGCACCGCGACTTCGACGCGCGTCTTGGGCACGAAATCGACGACGTATTCGGCGCCGCGATACAGTTCGGTATGGCCGCGTTGCCGACCGAAGCCCTTGACCTCGCTGACGGTCATGCCCGAGACACCCAGCTCGGACAGTGCGGCGCGCACATCGTCGAGCTTGAAAGGTTTGATAATTGCGGTAACCAGTTTCATGCGAGAACTCCCGCCTTCGTTCCAGTAGGGTCGGCCATCCGGCAATCTGGAATTGCAGCTTTCGTGCCATGAGGCGTGATGCGGCAAGCGGGCAGGCAGGCTGCGGGCTGGATACCGGGCACTGCGTTGCGGCACCAAATTGGCGCGCGCTGGTCAATGACCTGCCCGTCGCTGGTGCGCACGGCGCTGCGGGCGCAGCGCGCCGTGGCAGGTAGTTGCGAGGAGCAGCGTGTCAGCCCGAGCGGCCGCGCAAGCTCGAAATCGTACCGGCCTGCTCGGCCGTAACCATGGCGCGCGCCAGTTGTGCGCCCTGCATCCGCAGCCAGGCGGGCACGGCCTCGGCCGCCATCGGACGGCTGATGAAGTAGCCCTGCGCCAGATCGCACCCCAGGCGCAGCAACGTCGCCCACACTTCAGGTGTTTCGATGCCTTCAGCCACGACCTTCAGCCCCAGGCCGTGGCCGAGTTCAATCGTGGTGCGCACGATGGCGATATTGCTGCTGGAGCGCTCGAGATTCATGACGAAGGCGCGATCGATTTTCAGCTCATCGACCGGCAACGCGTGCAACTGCGCCAGGCTGGAGTGCCCGGTGCCAAAATCATCGATCGCGAAGCGCACGCCAGCGGTGCGCAATTGCTGCATGACCTGCGCCGCCAGCTGTGGCTCGCGCATGATGGCGCTCTCGGTGACTTCCAGCAGCAGGCGGGTCGGGGGTGCAGCGTGTTCGCGCAGCAACGCCAGCACGCGCGCGGCCAGCTCACCGTCGGCGAAATCCGCGGCCGAGAGATTGACGGCGATCTCGGCATCGATGCCGGCACGCTGCCACTGCCCCAGCTGTGCAATAGCGGTATTCAGCACCCAGCGCGACAGGTCCGGCAGCACCGAGGCGCGCTCGGCCAGCGGAATGAATTCCACCGGCGAGATATTGCCGAGCGTCGGGTGCGACCAGCGCAGCAGCGCCTCGAAGCCCACGACCGCGCGATCGGTCATGTTGACCAAGGGCTGGTAATGGAGGCTCAGGCCCTTGCCGGTCAGCGCCTGGCGCAATTCGGCCACCACCAGCACGCGCCGGCGATGCTCGGCATCGTGTGTGGCCTGATAGACCACCGCAACCGTGTCCTGTTCCTTGGCCTGCAGCAGCGCGACATCAGCCTGACGCAGCAGGTCGTCGACGGATGCGCGCGGCGCACGCCACTCGCTGATACCGGCGCGGATGTCGATGCTCAGGCGCAACTCGCCCAGTTGCACGCCGGAGCGCAGCTCCTCGCTCAGCACCAGCACGCGGTGCATGAGCTCGCTGTCGTGCAGCGCACACGCGAGCACGAATTGATCGGCGCCGACGCGCGCGCATGGCAACTCTGCGCCTGCCAGCTGAGCCAGACGCACGGCCAGCAGCTTGAGCAACTGATCGCCAACCTGATGGCCCACGGAGGCGTTGACATCGCGAAAGCGCTGCACGTCGAGCATCACGATGCTGCACAGCCCGCCCTGCGGCAGCGCCATCACGCGTTCACGCAAGCCATCCCGGTTCGGCAAGGCGGTCAGGGTATCGTGGGTCGACTGGTGCACGATGCGCGCTTCGCGCTCGCGGATACCCTGCTGCATGGCGTTGAAGGTGCCGGCCAGGCGCTGAAACTCGCTGCCGCCGGGAATCTGGATGTTTTCGCAGTAGTAGCCTTTCTCGATCTGGTGTGCGGCACTCACCAGCATTGCCAGCGGCCGCACCGCGCTGCGACTGGCGAGCAGGGCGACCACGATGGCGCCGACCAGAGCAACGCCGCCGATGAGCAGCAGCGCAAAGCGCATCTGCCGGAACGGCGCCATGGCAGCGTCCTGTGATTGCTGCGCGATCAGTTGCAGGGTGCCGCTCTGCGCCTGCAGCGGTGCGCTCAGCGTCAGGTATTGTGCGTCCTGGAGAGTGGAGAGCATCGGCGCGCCACGGCTCGTGCTTTGCGGGGTCGAGCTCGCCAGCGCGGCGGCGCGTGCCGGCGCGAGCGTGGAAATGATGGCGTTGTCGCTCCCCGGCTCATGAAATACAAAACTGATATCGGTACCCGCGAGGGCCGCCAACTGCTCCGCCAGTGACTGATCGAGCGCAAAGCCGAGCGCTACCCAGGCAATGACCTGCGGCGCACGGATCGGTGCGATGACGATCTGATAAGGGCGAGCACCGACAATTGCGAACGGCGCCGCCACAGTCTCGCCCTCAGGCAGGTGCAGGCTGCGACTCGACTGGGTGGCCAATTCCCGGGTGTTGGCCGTGACCACTGTGCCATCGAGTGCGTACAGCACGGCCAGGTCGGCCGAGACGCGTTGCGCATGATTGGCGAGCGCCGATTGCATGGTCGAGCGATCAGAGCTTGCCACCGCCTCCTTGAATCCATAGTCCCTTACCAGCACGTCGGTGGCGGAGCGCAGCAGGTGGGTACGCTCGGCCAGCGTGCGATCGAGCATGGCCCGCGTGGCGGTGAGCTGGCGCACGGAATCGGCGCGCACCGCACCACGAATCGAGGCGAGGGCAAGCATGATCGTCACGCCCTGGGCCAACGCCATCAGGGAAACGATCAGAATGAGGAGTCGGTTCTTGAAGCTGCTCACGGTTGCGCGCTCTAATCCACCCGCTTATGCATAGTAGAAGCGCCCTGCTCATTCTTTATGTGACCGCCTGCACGGTTCTGGCCATGCCACGGCTGGCAGGGGCCGCTGGCGAGTTGTCGGTCACGGTCAGCAGCGCCACGGGCGCCGCCGTCGAAGCTGCGGTGATCATCGCCGAACCGCGCAGAGGCGGGCCGCGGCCGCGCGCCGGACAGACAGCAGTCATGGATCAGCGCAACCTGATGTTCGTGCCTGAAGTGCTGATCGTGCAGACCGGCACAGCCGTGGATTTTCCCAACAGTGACCAGGTGCGACACCAGGTGTATTCGTTTTCCGGCGCCAGGAAATTCGAGCTCGCGCTCTACGCCGGACGCGCACAGGCGCCGGTGATGTTCGAGCGTGCCGGCCTGGTCACACTGGGCTGCAACATTCACGACAACATGCTCGGCTACATCTGGGTGACCGATTCGCCCTGGTACGGCCAGAGCGACGCCAACGGTCGATTGCAGCTGCACGATCTGGCCGCCGGCGAATACACGGTACGCATCTGGCACGCGCTGCTGAATGAAAGCGGACCGCAGCTCGAACAGCGCATCAACCTGGTCGACAACCAGGTCACAGCCGCGAACTTCAGCCTCAAGCGGCCGCTGCGGGCGCGGATGCACAATCACGGAGCGGACAAGAAATGGGAAGACTACTGAACGCCCTGCCCGGCATGCTGGCCTTGTGCCTGGGGCTGCTGCTGGCGGCGCCACGGATCAGCCATGGCGGCGAGTTCGATCTGAGCCTGGAGCTGCGCGCCGTCAGCAGCGACGCCACCGACACGCGCCTGGGCGGCGGGCTCGGCAAATTGCGTTACGACGGCAATCACGAAGGCCTGAGATTCGGTTACCTGCGCCTCGGCTATCGCGGCGATATCACGCCGACGCTGCGCTTCGCCGCCGAAGCCGTCAGTTACGGCGATCACGACGTCAACCCCATCGACCTGACGGAACTGTATCTCGACTGGCGGCCGATCCCCGCCTCGGCCTGGCGCTCGCGCGTGAAGGTTGGCGCGTTCTATCCGGAAATCTCACTTGAGAATCGCATGCGCGGCTGGCGCTCGCCCTACACGCTGTCGTTCTCGGCGATCAATACCTGGGTGGGCGAGGAGCTGCGCACCATCGGCGCGGAATACAGCCTGGACTGGCTCGGCCTGGCGCACGGGCATGATTTCGAATTCAGCAGCAGCGTGGCTGCCTTCGGCTGGAATGATCCGGCCGGTACGGTCATTGGCGCGCGCGGCTGGGCACTGCATGATCGGCAGAGCACGCTGTTCGGGCGCTTCGCCAATCACGGCCAGCCGCTGCCGCAGCGCACGGTTTTTTACGATGACCTGGACAAGCGCGCGGGTTACACCCTGAGCTCAAGTTTTCGCTATCGTGGCTTGATCGAACTGCGCGGGCTCCACTACGACAACCGCGCCAGGCTGGGCGCCGCAGCCCCCGGGATCGATGACGAGACCTGGCAAACCTATTTCGACAGCCTCGGCGCACGCTGGACGCCCTCTGCTTCGTGGACCCTGATCGCCCAATGGCTGCACGGTCGCACTCTGCTGGACTGGCCACAGCCGGCCAATGCCTGGACGTTTGACAGCCATTTTCTCCTGGCGAGCAACAAACAGGGTCGCTGGCGCTACTCGGCGCGCTACGACAAATTCTTCGTGGAGCAGACGGCCAGCGATTTCGCACCGTACATCGGCGGTATCTATCTGAACGAACACGGCCGTGCCTGGACACTGGCGGCGCAGCGCAGCTTCGGCGAGCACTGGAACGCTACCCTGGAGGCAATCGAGGTCAGCAGCGATGTTGAGCAACGCGCGCTGCTGGGCGAAGCCAACGCCGCCACCGAGCGGCAAGTGCAACTCGCACTTCGTTACGAACGCTAGACCAGCACCAGCAGCAGATCCTTGGCATCGACCTGGCTCGACGGCCGCACCAGCACCTCGCTGACCGTGGCATCGAGTTCCGCGCGCACTGCGGTCTGCATTTTCATCGCTTCGAGTGTCAGCAGCACATCGCCACGCGCCACCTTCTGGCCGACGCTGACTGCGACCGTGGCAATGGTGCCGGGCATCGGCGCACCCACATGACGGACGTTGCCCGCTTCGATCTTGCGCTGCGGCGGGCGCAGTGGGATCAGGGCGCGGTCGATGACGCGCACCGAGCGTGGCTGGCCGTTGAGTTCGAAGAACACGGTGCGTGAACCGTCTTCATGCGGTTCACTGCGGGTGACGTAGCGCACGATCAGGGTCTTGCCAGCTTCCAGCTCGACGCTGATCTCCTGGCCCGGTTCCAGACCGTAGAAATAAGCCATGGTGGGCAGCGTGGCGACATCGCCGTAGCGCACGCGCTCGGCCGCGTACTCGCGGTACACCTGCGGATACATCAGGTAAGAGGCCAATTGACGATCAGTAATCTCGTGACCCACTTCGCTGCTCGCGCTGGCGCGCAACGCGACCAGATCGGCGGGCGGCAGCGACTTGCCCGGGCGTTCGGTGAGTGGTGCGCGCCCCTTGAGCACCTTGGCCTGCAGTGCCGGCGGAAAGCCCTGGTAAGGCAGGCCCAGATCACCATGAAAAAGCTGTTCCACCGAGGTCGGGAAAGCCACTTCACTATGCGGGTCGAGCACCGTCGCCGGGCTGAGTCCGCTGCTGACCATGAAGATCGCCAGATCGCCCACCACCTTCGAGCTGGGTGTGACCTTGATGATATCGCCAAACATGCCGTTGACCTCGGCGTAGGCCTGCGCCACCTCGGGCCAGCGCGTGTCGTCTATGCCCAGCGAGCGCGCCTGTTCGCGCAGATTGGTGTATTGCCCGCCGGGCATGCCATGCACATAGACATCGGAGGTGCCGGATCGGATGTCGCTCTCGAAGGCCGCGTAATAGCCGCGCACCTGCTCCCAGTAGTGTGAGATCAGGCGCAGCGCCTGCGGATCGAGCTGCGGATCGCGTGCGCCGAAGCGCAGCGCACTGGCTATGGAACCGAGATTGGGCTGCGAGGTGAGCCCGCTCATGGCATCCATGGCGGCATCGACCGCGTCAGCCCCGGCGGCAACAGCGGCGAATACACTGGCGGCGCCGATGCCGCTGGTATCGTGGGTGTGAAAGTGCACCGGCAAGCCGAGTTCGTCCTTGAGCGCCTTGATGAGCGTGTAGGCGGACTGCGGCTGGCACAATCCGGCCATGTCCTTGACCCCGAGCACATGCGCACCGGCGGCTTTGAGCTCATGCGCCATCTTCAGGTAGTAATCGAGTGTGTACTTGCGCTCGCGCGGATCGCTCAGATTGCCGGTGTAGCACATGGCTGCTTCACACAGCTTGCCGCTCTCGAGCACCGCGTCGATGGCGACCCGCATGTTGTCGACCCAGTTGAGCGAATCGAAGATCCGAAACAGGTCGATGCCGGCGGCCGCGGCCTGCTGCACAAAATAGCGCACCGTGTTGTCGGGGTAGTTGGTGTAGCCCACCGCATTGGCCGAGCGCAGCAGCATCTGCAGCAGCAGATTGGGCATGGCGGCGCGCAGCCGCTCGAGCCGCTCCCAGGGGTCTTCCCTGAGAAAACGCATCGCCACATCGAAGCTGGCGCCACCCCAGCATTCGACCGAAAACAACTGCGGCAGCAGCTGCGCGTAGCAGGGCGCGATGCGCAGCATGTCGTAGCTGCGCAGGCGCGTGGCCAGCAACGACTGATGCGCATCGCGCATGGTAGTGTCGGTCAGCAGCACGCGCTCCTGCGCCAGCATCCAGGCGGCAAAGCGCTGCGGACCCAGCTCATCCAACAGCTGTTTGCTGCCCGGCGGCGGCGGCGTAACCGCACGCGGCGGCAGCCGCGGCGTGAGCACTCGCACCGGCGCCGGGCGCGCGCGCACTTGCGGATTGCCGTTGACGATGGTTTCCGCCAGGAAATTCAGGATGCGCGTGGCGCGATCACGGCGCGCCGGCGAAACGAACAGTTCCGGTGTTTCATCGATGAAGCGCGTGGTGTATTCGGCCCTGATGAAGCGCGGGTGGGTGATCACCTGATCGAGAAAGCGCAGATTGGTGACCACGCCGCGAATGCGAAACTCCCACAGCGCGCGGTGCATGCGCGCGATGGCTTCCTCGGGCGTCGGCGCCCAGGTGGTGACCTTCACCAGCAGCGAATCATAGGAGCGGGTAATTACCGCGCCCGCATAGGCGGTGCCGGCATCGAGCCGCACGCCGAAGCCCGCGGGACTGCGATAGGCCGTGAGCCGGCCGTAATCGGGCACGAAATTGTTTTCCGGATCTTCCGTGGTGACGCGGCACTGCAGCGCGTGCGCGCCCAGGCGGATCTCGGCCTGCGCCGGTACACCACTGGCGCCATCGCCGATGCGCGCACCGGCGGCGATGCGGATCTGCGCCTTGACGAGGTCGACCCCGGTGACCATCTCGGTGACAGTGTGTTCGACCTGGATGCGCGGGTTGACCTCGATGAAATAAAACCTGCCACTGTCTGCGTCCTGCAGGAACTCCACCGTACCGGCGTTGCAGTAGTGTGCGGCCTGGCCGATCTTCAGCGCCGCGGCGCACAGCCCGGCGCGCTGCGCGTCGCTCAGGAACGCCGCCGGCGCGCGCTCGACCACTTTCTGGTTGCGGCGCTGCACGGTGCAGTCGCGCTCGTACAGATGCACCAGGTTGCCGTGCGTGTCGCCGAGGATCTGCACCTCAATATGGCGGGCACGGCGCACCAGCTTTTCGAGATAGACCTCATCGTTGCCAAAGGCGGCCTGCGCCTCGCGGCGCGCGAGCGGCAGCAGTTCGGCGAGCTGTGCGTCGTTTTCAATGATGCGCATGCCGCGTCCGCCACCGCCCCAGCTGGCCTTGAGCATGACCGGGTAACCCACCTGCGCCGCGAGCGCGCTGCAGGCAGTGAACTGCGCCGGCAGTGCCGGCGTCGCCGGCATGACCGGCACGCCGACCGACTGGGCCAGATTGCGTGCGGCAACCTTGTTGCCCAGCATGCGCATGGTCGAGGGCGTCGGACCGATGAATACCAGCCCCGCGGCAGCGCAGGCCTGCGCAAATTCAGGACTCTCGGAGAGAAATCCATAGCCCGGATGGATCGCGTCGGCGCCGGCCCGCAGGGCCACGGCGATGATCTCGTCGCCGCCCAGGTAGGCCTGCAGCGCGCCCTGCCCTTCGCCCACCAGGAATGCCTGATCGGCCTTGGTGCGATGCAGGGAGAAGCGGTCCTCCTGGGAATAGATCGCCACCGTCTCGATGCCCAGCTCGCTGGCGGCGCGCATCACGCGGATGGTGATTTCGCCGCGGTTGGCGATCAGCAGGCGACGGAATGGCGGCGTGCTCATGAGGATCCTGTCATGCGGGATCGGGGTCGAGCGTGCGGCGCAGGTAATCATCAAAACTGCCGCGATCGGCGCGCTCGATCACCGCCTGTTCGACCAGCGATTCAGCCGCTTCGGCAGCGAACTGCTGTTGCTGCGCCGGCGCGTGGCCCGCGGGCTCGAGCAGCCGCCTGCGATGCTGTGCGGAAATGCTGCGCGTATAGGCGGCAAAATCGCCATCGGCACGCTGCAGCTCACGCAGCAGGCGCGCCGAAGGCGTCAGTTCGGGCTCCTGCAGCTTGGCGCGCTGGCGGGCCAGCGCGCCCTGGTAGCGCCTGGCGCTGTCGCCGCGATCCAGCAGTTCGCACACCCCCTGCAGACCATCGAGTAATTCGTCGGCCCACTCGCGCAGCGACACGGCGCGGCCATCGCGCTCGAGTGCCAGGCCAGGCTCGCGTCCGCGCCGCGCCACCAACAGGAGATTGTGCTCAAGCGCCTGCTGCTCGCTGGCGCCGATCGGCGCGCTCTCGCGCAGCAGGCATTGCGCCAGCAGCGCTTCGGTGAACTGCAGTTCATCAGCGCAGGCGCCGACCGGCTCGAACACACACAGATCGAGTGAACGCACCTCCACATATTCCACGCCGTCGCGCGCCAGCGCGTGACTCTGCGATTCGCCGGTCCGCGGCACGCGCTTGGGCCGGATGGTGCTGTAGTACTCGTTGTCGATCTGCAGCACATTGGCGTTCAGCTGCTGGTACTCGTCGCCGACGCGCACCCCCAGCGCCGCAAACGGCGGGTGCACGCTATGCGTGGCGTGGCGCAGATCCTTCAGGTATTCATCCAGGGCGTTGACCGAAACTTCGACAGCGGTCTGATTGCGGTTGCGATAACCCAGATCGCTCATGCGCAACGAAGTGGCATGCGGCAGGTGCTGGGTGCCGGGTCCCAGCGGCTGCAGTCCATCGTCAGCGCGACCCTGCAGGAAGCTGCCGCACAGCGCCGGCGAGACGCCGAACAGGTAGAGCGTCAACCAGCCATGGCGACGGAAATTGCGCAGCAGCTCGAAGTACGATCCGGACATCAACCTGGCATCGATCGTGCGCGCGCCACGCACTTGGGCCCACACCGGCCAGAACTGCGGCGGCAGGGAATAATTGAAATGCGCGCCGGCAATCGCCTGCATCAGCCCGCCGTAACGGGTCTGCAGGCCGCGCCGGTAAACCTCCTTGAATTTTCCACGATGTGAGCGGCCATAACGGGCGATGGGTATTTCGGCTTCACTGGCAATTTCGCCCGGCATCGATGCGGCCCACAGCAACTCGTCGCCAAGCTGGCGCACCACGAAATGGTGCAGGTCGGCCAGGTATTGCAGCAGCGCACTGTTGTCAGTGAACGTGGGCGTGACCAGTTCCAGCAGGGATTCCGAATAGTCGGTGGTGATATGCGGGTTGGTCAGCGCCGCCCCGAACGCCAGCGGGTGGGCGCGTGCCGAGACCCGCCCCTCGGGCGTGACCCGCAGCGTCTCGCGCTCGAGCCCCCTGCGACCGCCGGCCAGCACCCCGCCCTCGCGGCTGTTGACCAGGGCGGCCAGCCGGCGCTCGAAAACGCGGTCGATCGCCGCTCGCACCATCCATCCTCCTGGGCCCCTGGGGTTCGGCATCTTGCCCGGCGCAGCCACCGTGCACAATGGCCGGCAAGCTGGCATCCTACGGGGCTGCGCCCGCACGCTGGGGCATGTCGTCATAACGCTATTCGGGAGGCATTTATGCTGGTCGGAACCACCCTGCGACGTGTCGCTATCGTCGCCAGCAGCCGTATTCCCTTTGCACGCTCGCACGGCGCCTATGCCGGGCAAAGCAACCAGGATCTGCTGACCGCGGCGCTGCGCGCGCTCATCGATCGCTGCCAGCTGCAGGGCCAGCGGCTCGGCGACGTGATTGGCGGCGCTGTCATCAAGCACTCCAAGGACTTCAACCTGGTGCGTGAATCGCTCCTGTCCACCGGGCTGGACCCGCAGACGCCGGGGCTGGATATCCAGCGCGCCTGCGGCACCAGCCTGGAAGCGGCCATACTGGTGGGCAACAAGATCGCCCTCGGCCAGATCGACTCCGGCATCGCCTGCGGCGTCGAGAATGTCAGCGACCCGCCGGTCGTATATCCCAATTCATTCCGCGATCTGCTGCTGCAAAGCTACCGCGGCAAGAGCTTTGGCGCGCGCTTCGCGCCCTGGCTGAAATTGCGGCCCCGCGACCTGAAGCCGACCTTGCCCGGCGTGATCGAACCGCGCACCGGCCTGTCGATGGGCCAGGCCTGTGAACTGATGGTCAAGACCTGGAAGATCAGCCGCGAGGAGCAGGATCGCGTGGCCTTCGAGAGTCACGCCAAGGCCGGAGCCGCCTGGAAGGAAGGTTTCTACGGCGATCTGGTCATCGCACACAACGGCCTGGCGCGCGATAACAATGTGCGTGCCGACGCCACGTTGGCCAAGCTTGCCAGCCTGCGCCCGGTGTTCGACACCAGTGGCAGCGGAACGCTGACCGCCGGCAACAGCACGCCATTGACCGATGGCGCGGCCGCGGTGTTGCTGGCTTCTGAAGACTGGGCGCGCGCGCACAACCTGCCGGTGCTGGCCTGGCTGCGCACCGGCAAGACCTGGGCGGTCGATTTTGCCACCGGTCATGAGGGCCTGTTGATGGCGCCCGCCTATGCGGCGTCGGCCATGCTCAATGATGTCGGCCTGCAGCTGCAGGATTTCGACTACTACGAACTGCACGAGGCCTTTGCCGCGCAGATGCTGTGCACGCTCAAGGCCTGGGAATCGCCGGAATTCTGCCGCGAGCGGCTCGGCCGCAGCGCGGCGCTGGGTTCGATCGACCCGGCCAGGATCAACGTGAAGGGCGGCAGCGTGGCGCTCGGCCATCCCTTTGGCGCTACCGGTGCGCGCATCCTGGGCTCGCTCGCCAAGATCCTGGCCAACGATGCGAACGCGCGGCGCGGTCTCATCTCGGTATGCACGGCCGGCGGCATGGGCGTCACCGCCATCGTAGAGCGGAGCTGATGCCGCGCCAGAATTTTTCCTCCGGCTCAACCTGGGAACCGATCGTGGGCTATTCGCGTGCGGTGCGGGTAGGCGATTACGTGCACGTCTCGGGCACCACGGCTACCGGGACCGACGGCAGGATTGTCGGCGTGAACGATCCGGCTGAACAGACACGCCAGACACTGCGCAACATCGCCGCCGCCCTGACCAACGCCGGCGCCACACTTGAGCAGGTGGTGCGCACCCGCCTGTACGTCGTCAACATCGCCGATTGGGAAGCGATAGGCCGCGTCCACGGCGAGGTGTTCGGCAAGATCCGCCCGGCCACGGCGATGATTGAAGTGAGCCGCCTGATCGCGCCCGAGATGCTCATCGAGATCGAAGCCGACGCCTGGTTGGGCGCCTGAAGGCGGAGCGCGCATGGCAAAGCACGCGGCACGCTGGGAAACACTGATGGCACGCGACGGACACGAGTTCGCCGCCTACCTGGCGCCCGCCGCCGGCACGCCGCGCGGCGCCGTGGTGGTGCTGCAGGAAATCTTCGGCGTCAATGAACACATCCGCGGCGTGGCCCTGCAATACGCGGCCGCCGGCTTCCTCACTATCGCGCCGGCACTGTTTGATCGCATCGGGCGCAACCTGGAACTGGGCTATGGGCCCAGGGACATAGAGCTGGGGCGCGGCTACATGTTGCAGATCGAGCGCGCCAAGAGCCTGCTCGATATTTCAGCGGCCGTAAATGTCGTGCGCCATGCCGGCAAGGTCGCAGTCGTTGGCTATTGCTGGGGCGGGCAAATGGCCTGGCTGAGCGCCGGACAGTTGCCGGTCGGCGCGGCGGTGGGTTACTACGCCAGCCGGCTCTGGGAAGCGATGGAGCGACTGCCCGCCTGCCCCATGCTGCTGCACTTTGGCGAGCGCGATAGCGGCATTCCGCTCGAGCGGGTTGCGCAGCTGCGCGCCGCCTTTCCGCAGGGTGAATATCATCTGTATCCGGCCGAACACGGCTTCAACTGCAGCGCGCGCGCCAGCTACGATGCGCCGAGCGCTGCCCTGGCCTGGCAGCGCACGCAGGATTTTCTCAAGGCACATATAGGGTGATGGCATCATGAAACTGACCGATGAAACGCTGCTGCGCAGCCAGTGCTATGTCGATGGTGTGTGGCTCGACGCGACCAGCGGCCGGACCAGCGAGATACGCAATCCCGCCAGCGGTGCCCTGCTGGGCAGCGTGCCGCAACTCGACGCCGCCGCGACGCGCCGCGCCATCGACGCTGCGGCAGTGGCATTTCCCGCCTGGGCGGCTCGCACTGCCGGAGCGCGTGCGGCGATACTGCGGCGCTGGTTCGAGCTCATGATGGCGAATCAGAAAGACCTGGCGACGCTCATGACCGCCGAGCAGGGCAAGCCGCTGGCCGAGGCGATGGGTGAGATCGCCTATGCCGCGGCCTTCGTCGAATGGTTTGCCGAAGAAGCACGGCGCGTTTACGGGGAAATCATTCCGGGCCACCAGGCCGATAAACGCATCCTGGTGCTGCGCCAGCCGGTAGGCGTGGTCGCCGCCATTACGCCGTGGAATTTTCCCGCTGCCATGATCACGCGCAAGGCCGCGCCGGCGCTGGCCGCCGGCTGCACCTTCGTCGTCAAACCTGCCGGTCAGACGCCGCTGTCGGCGCTGGCGATGGCAGAGCTCGCCGCGCGCGCCGGCGTACCGGCCGGTGTCTTCAATGTCATCACCGGCAGTGCCCGCGAAATCGGCGCCGAGCTCACCAGCAACATCAAGGTGCGCAAGCTGACCTTCACCGGCTCGACCGAGGTGGGGCGCGTGTTGATGGCGCAGAGTGCCCCTACGCTCAAGAAACTCTCGATGGAGCTGGGTGGCAACGCGCCCTTCATCGTCTTCGAGGACGCTGATCTGGACGCCGCCGTGCTGGGCGCAATCGCCTGCAAGTATCGCAATACCGGCCAGACCTGCGTGTGCGCCAATCGCCTGCTGGTGCAGGACGCGGTCTATGACGAGTTTGCCGCGCGCCTGCGTAAAGCGGTGAGCGCGTTTCGCATCGGCGACGGACTCCAGGGCGTGACCGACATCGGTCCGCTGATCGACAAGAACGCGCTCGCCAAGGTGCAGGAGCATGTGGCCGATGCCCGCGCCAAGGGCGGCATCGTGACGCTGGGCGGCAAGCCGCATGCGCTGGGCGGCACGTTCTTTGAACCCACCATCATCACCGGTGCCACCAGCAGCATGCTCATGGCGCGCGAAGAAACCTTTGGCCCGGTGGCGCCACTGTTTCGCTTCAAGAGCGAAGCCGAGGCCGTGCAGATGGCCAACGACACCGAGTTCGGCCTCGCCTCTTACCTCTATACCCGTGATCTGGCGCGCGCCTTCCGGGTTTCCGAGGCGCTCGAATACGGCATCGTGGGTCTCAACACCGGCATCATCTCCACCGAAGTCGCGCCCTTCGGCGGCGTCAAGCAATCGGGCTTTGGTCGCGAAGGCTCGCACCACGGCATACTCGATTACACCGAGCTGAAATACCTGTGTATCGGTGGAATCACGCCCGTATGACCGGGCCGCAGCACTCATGTTAGGCGTACTGACCGTCAACACCGGCACGCCCGACGCGCCGCGCGCGCGCGCGGTGCGGCGCTTCCTTAAATCATTTCTCTCCGATCCGCGCGTGGTCGAGTTGCCACGCCTGTTGTGGCTGCCACTGCTGCGCGGCGTGATTCTGCCGTTGCGCGGCCCGCGCAGCGCCCGGCTCTATCAACGCGTCTGGATGAGCGAAGGTTCACCGCTGGCGGTTTACTCGCGCCAGCTGCGCAGCGCACTGCAGCTCGAGCTGCGCAAGGAACTGGGCGACGCCGTCGCCGTCGAAAGCGCGTTCCTGTATTCGGCGCCGCAGATTGCCGCCAGCCTGCAACGCCTGCGCGCAGCCGGCGCGCTGCGCATCGTGGTGCTGCCGCTGTTTCCGCAGACCAGTGGCACCACCACCGGTGCGGTCTACGATCAGGTGGGCGCAGCGCTGCGCGGCCTGCGTGAATTGCCAAGCGTGCGGCTGATCAGCGATTACCACACCGACGCCGGCTACATCGTCGCGCTGGCCAACAGCGTGCGCGAGCACTGGCAACAGCAGGGTCGCCGCACTCACCTGCTGATGTCGTTTCATGGCATTCCGGAACGCTGCGTGCAGCGCGGTGACCCTTATCAGTGTCATTGCCTGACTACCGCGCAGCTGCTGGCACAGGAACTCGGGCTCGACCAGCAGGCCTGGACCTTAAGCTTCCAGTCGCGCTTCGGCAAGGCGCGCTGGTTGCTGCCGGCGACCGATCGCACGCTCGCCGAACTGCCGGCGCGTGGCGTGCGCGATCTGACCCTGGTTTGTCCAGGCTTTGCCGTCGACTGCCTGGAGACCCTGGAAGAAATAGCCATCGGCGGCCAGGAGATCTTCCGGCACGCGGGCGGCGAGAAATTTGCCTATGTGCCGGCGCTCAACGCGCGCGCCGATCACGCGCAGGCGTTGGCCCGAATCTGCCTGCATGGCTAGGGCCTGTTGACGCCAGGATATGCTCGGTCGCTTCCTGGAAGTCAGCATCGCTACCGATGACATCGTCGCTTCGGTACAGTTCTATGAGCGCCTCGGCTTCACCCAGCTCACGGCCAACGATACCTGGAGCCACCCCTACGGTGTGCTCAGCGATGGCCGCCTGTGCATCGGCTTGCACCAGCGTCCTTTGCATCCCGCCATCCTGAGTTTCGTGTATCCAGAGCTGGCCGCGCACGCCAGGCAATTGCGCGCTGCTGGCTTTGCGGAACAGTCTGCACAGCTGGGCGAAGGGCAGTTTCACCAGCTGCAGCTGCGCGATCCAGCTGACCAGTCGATAATCCTGCTCGAGGCGCGCACTTTTTCGCCAGCGCGGAATTGTCAGCAGGAGTCACTGTGTGGCTGGTTTTCCGCCTTCAGCATGCCTGCGCTCGGCAATGACGACGCCCGCGATTTCTGGGAACGTGCCGGCTTCGTGGCGCTGGCCGCGCAGGACACTCCGTTCGCCCACCTGCCGCTGACCGGCGATCACCTGTCGCTGGCGCTGCACGCGCCGCGCACCATGGCCGAACCGATGCTGGTGTTCGTTGATCCCGGCATGCCAGCAAGGCTGGCCGCGCTCGAGGATGCGGGCATCACCCGCTCCAGCAGGCTGCCGCGCGGGCTCGACGCACGCGAGCACGCGCTGCTCGAAGCGCCCGAAGGCACTTTGCTGCTGCTGCTCAACGCCGACCCGTAGCGCAGCAACCAGGGTTTCTTAAAGCCTGGCGGATCGCCGCGCGACGATCTCGAAACGCGCCGCGACGCCATCGGCCACACGCAGTGCACCGAGCAAGGCGGAGTAAGGCTCGATGCCCAGATCGCTTTGCCTGAATTCCACCGTACCCGAGGCGCGCAGCTGCTCGCCCTGGAGTTGCCACTGCACCGGCACCGAGAGCTGCGCCATATGATCACGCAGCGTCACCTGAAACTCGATCAGCACGGCACGATCTGCGCCGGCACCCGTATGGGCAGTGGCGTCAACGGGGCGTACGCGCAGCGAATGCAAGGTGAGCGAGGGATAATGCGCGGCATCGAGCTGGCTTGCGCCCAGCATGTGCTCGCGAGTTCCGGCACGCGCCTCGGCATCAAGCGGCTCGGCGAATCCGGCGCCCGCCGCAGCACGCTCGCGCGGATCATCCACCAGCAAGGCATCGACTGGAATCACGATCTGCAGCGCTGAACGCTCCAGCTGTGGATGCAACCAGACAGCGCCGCGCAGCTGCTGGGCGACAATCACGTGCGTATGACCGAGCCGCGCCAACG
The DNA here is from genome assembly GCA_043744295.1 of Gammaproteobacteria bacterium. Taxonomy (GTDB): domain Bacteria; phylum Pseudomonadota; class Gammaproteobacteria; order Steroidobacterales; family Steroidobacteraceae; genus FEN-1191. The sequence goes on from JAYTUZ010000047.1 coordinate 26,670, forward strand.
GTCCGTCGGCGCGCAGTTGCAGCCAGATGCGCGAGGACTCAGGCTCGAGTGCGTAGCGCGTCGTGCCCGGTGGTGGCTTGAATTCGCTGGAGTCGAGCCGCTGGCTGCGAGGCGCCTGGCAGGCGCTCAGCGCGATGCCCAGCACAACGCCCACCAGCGACAGCAGGAATGCCGAGCGTCTGTGTGGGGCGAAATGGAGGTAACCGGCCACGCGAGCAGTTTACCGCGAGCTTAGCGATAAGCGCTCTTTATGATAAGTTCCCGGCCAATACAGAGAATGAGCCGGGGTCATCGACAGTGAAGAAGTTCTTCAGGGTATTGGGCTGGGTTGGACTGGCGCTGCTGCTGGTGGCTGGCTACTCGGCTTATCGGATCGGTCTTGGCAAGCCCTTCACCATCAACCAACTCGCCAACCGGCAGGCGATCCTGTACCTGGTGAAGAATCCCGAGCTGTTCACCCAGGTGGGCATCGTCGATGGCACTTTCCTCGACTTTCACTCCGGCCGACTTGCCGCGGTGGGGGTCGAGAAGCGCGACCAGGATTACGCCACGATGGCGCGCTACGTCAAGGAAGTCCTGCGCTTCGATCGCTTCCGGCTCGGCCAGCAGGACCAGTTGACCTACGACATCCTGCTCGACCAGTGGCAGACGGCGCTGTCGTTCAAACGCTTTGACTGGCTCTCATCCGAAGGCCTGTATCCCATCGCGCCACTGTGGGGCACACAGGTGCAGCTGCCAAACTTCCTGCAGTCGGCACACGTCGTCAAGAATGAGAAGACCGCCCGCAACTATGTCAGGCGGCTCGAGGCCATGGGCGGCAAACTCGACGCCATCACCGCGGAGATGCTGCGCCAGGCAAAGGCTGGCGTGGTGCTGCCCATTGCATTGCTGGAAAGAGCCGAGTCTGGCATCAAGGACACGCTCGGCCCGCGGCCGGAGGATAACCCGCTGGTGACCACGTTCATTGCGCGTATGAACAAGGCAGCCGGTATCGATGCCGCTGACAGGACCGAGTTCGCCCGCCAGGCTGCTCAGGCCCTGCAGACCGGTGTATACCCCGCGTACCAGCGCATGATCGCGGCGCTCGAGACGCAGCGCGCAGCGGCTGCCACTCAGGCGGCCGGTGTCGACCGCCTGCCTGAGGGCGCGGCGTATTACGCTGCCGCCCTCAGGCAGATGACGACTACCGACTACACACCGGCACAGGTGCACGCGCTTGGTCTCGCCGAGGTGGCGCGCATCGGCGTGGAAATGGACACTCTGCTCAGGTCGCAGGGTCTCACCACCGGATCGGTTGGTGCCCGCGTGCAGGCGCTGCACAAGGATCCGCGCTACCTGCTGCCCAATACCGACGCCGGTCGTCAGCAGCTGCTCGACCGGTATCAGAAAATTCTCGATGAGGTGAATGCGCGTATGCCGGAATATTTTCGGACCGTTCCCAGGACCAGACTGTCGGTCGAGCGCGTGCCGATCGCCGCGGAAAAGGGCTCGGCTGGCGCTTACTACCAGCCGGCGGCGATGGATGGCTCGCGAACGGGGACTTTCTTCGTCAACCTGCGCGATGTGGCCGAGACCGCGACCTGGAGCATGAAGACGCTCGCCTACCATGAGGGCATTCCCGGGCATCACTTCCAGATATCGATCG
>JAYTUZ010000048.1:0-2252 GCA_043744295.1 Gammaproteobacteria bacterium
AGCTGGCAGCACGGCGTACTGGTGGCCGCTTCGGTGGCCTCCGAGACCACGGCAGCGGCCGAGGGCGAGGTCGGCGTGGTGCGCCGTGACCCCATGGCCATGAAGCCGTTTTGCGGCTACAACTTTGGCGACTACTTTACGCACTGGCTGCGCGTCGGCGAGCGCCTGAGGCACGCACCGAAGATTTTTCACGTCAACTGGTTCCGCCAGAATGCCGCCGGCGAATTCCTGTGGCCGGGTTTCGGCGAAAATCTGCGCGTGCTCGCCTGGGTGCTGGAGCGCTGCGCCGGCCGCGGCGGCGCCAGCGATGGCGCTATTGGCTACTTGCCGCGCCCGCAGGATCTGCCGGTCGCAGGCCTCGGATTGAGCGCGGCGGCGCTGGCGGAGCTGACGCAGGTGCCAGCCGAACCCTTGCGCGCGGAACTGAGCAGCATCCGCACTTACCTGCAGGCACTGGGCGAGCGCGTGCCGGCGGCCTTGTACACTGAATTGGATGAAATCGAGCAGCGCCTGCGAAACTAGCTTTCGTCGCAGACGAAGTGAATGGTCTGCGGAGCATCGCTGGTGGGCACCTTGCCCAGACCGATCATGCCCTCACCCTTGATAGGCACGGTATCGCGGCGCACGAAGGCGTCTTCCTGGCCGGCCATCTGCACGAAGGTGCCATTGGTGCTCTGATCGGTGAGCATGAACCGGTTACGGTTGAAATCGATGCGCGCGTGCAGGCGCGAGATCAGATTGCCACGCACGATCAGGTCGCACTCATCGGCGCGACCGATTACCGTCTGCACGTGATCGTGATCGACAATCACTTCCCGATCGCCAATCCGCAGTCGCAGGCGCAGCGTGCGCCGCCGGTCCTGCGGGATGGCGATTGCCGGCAGCATGCTGGTGACGTCTTCGGTCTGCCACAGCACTTCATAAAGGGCAACTTCGCCGCCCTGACCACGGATGGTGGCCACATCGATCTGCCGCACCGAGGCGCGCCACTCAGGTGAGAGCCGCTCGACGGTCGCAGCGGTCGTGATGATCTGCCCGGCCTTGGCCTGGCTGGTCATGCGATTGGCGGTGTGCACGCTGGCACCGAAGACATCGCGAGCCTCGAGCACCACCGGGCCATAGTGGCAACCGATGCGGATCGCCACCGCATGGCCTTCGTTCTTGAGCTCGGCGTGGGCGCTGATCTGTTTCTGCATCTGCCCGGCGGCATTGAGCGCGTCGTCGGCCTTGGGGAAGGTGGCCATCACCTCATCGCCAATGGTCTTGATGACCGTGCCATGGTGCTGCTCGGTCGCCGTGCGCATGACATCGATACAGATCGCCACCATGGCGCGCGCGCGCTGGTCGCCCAGCGCTTCAAACAGCCGGGTAGAGCCGACGACGTCGGCGAACAGGATCGCCAGTTCTATATCCTTGACCATGTATTCGGTGTGGCGCCAGGCTCGAGTCTTGCGAGTTCACATAAGATGGGAGCAACTGGGGATTATACGCAAGCGCGCCGTCCTGACCATGGCGGCAGAATGCTCACCGCCAGGAACCCTTTCATGCAACGATTTCAGCTGTTTGCGCCGATTATTGGACGCGAATCAGCGCCGCCCCCGCGCCCGCCTGGCGAGCACCCATCGATAGCCGCTGGCGGTACGCCCGTGCACCCGGTTGCCCAGCGTACAACCCGAACATGTGGCGCGTGATGGCGCTGAGCGGCTCGCCGCGGGCCAGTTCGCGCTCGGCGTAGACCGCCATGCGCTCGAGCAACGCGCCCTCCTCCGGCCGCTGCCAGTCATCCGCGAAGACGGCCCGGTGCAGTTCCGCCAGGATGTAGGGTCGGTGATAGGCCTCCCGGCCCAGCATGATCCCCGTACACCACGCCAGCGCGGCCTGCGCCTGTTCGAGGGTGCGCAAGCCGCCGTTGAGCACCAGCTGCAGTCCGGGAAAGGTTTCGCCCAGGCGCCGCACGATCTCCGGCCTGAGCGGTGGCACTTCACGATTCTCCTTCGGCGACAGGCCGCCGAGCACGGCCTGGCGTGCGTGCACGACAAACACTTCACAGCCGGCCGCGCCCACGGTGGCCGTGAAATCCACGAGGCGCTGGAAATCCGCCTCATCGTAGGTCTGCAGCCGCTCGCGCAGCGGCCGCTGCCCGGCACCACCGGCGATGATGCCGATGCGCATCTTGACGGTCACCGGAATGTCGACCGCGGCCCGCATGGCACTCACGCACGCGGCCACGCGCGCAGGCTCGGCCATGAGGC
>JAYTUZ010000049.1:0-27955 GCA_043744295.1 Gammaproteobacteria bacterium
CCGACGCGTTTCCAGCTGTCATCGGCCGTGAGCTGGGCTGCGCCGATATCGACGCGCCCCTCGGCCAGCATGTCGCGCAGGCTCGAGCGATCATGAGCTGGAATGATGACCATCTGGATACCGAGACTGTCGGCAAAGGCCTGGGCCAGACGGTACTCGAAGCCCTGCGGGCCGTGGGCGCCCAGGTAATAGCTGGTGGGTTCGTTGACGGTCGCGACCCGCAGCTGGCCGCGTGCGCGCAGTTGCGCGAGTCCGTCCGGCGCCTCATTGCAAGCGGCCAGCGCCAACCCCGCGATTAGCGCGGCAACGCCCAGCCTGGTCAATCTACGGGTCACGGGACGCCCTCACGGACCGGTCGGTTCAGTTAGAATAACAGCTCGCCAGAATGCCAAGTCAGGAGAGGTACCGAAGTGGTCATAACGGCGCCGACTCGAAATCGGATGGTCGGGTAATACCGGCACGTGGGTTCGAATCCCACCCTCTCCGCCAATGCGCGCGGCCGCAGTGCGCTTCAGTTCTCGTCCGGCCCGCGCACGATCTCATCGTTGAAGCTGCGCGCCAGCGCTTCGGCAAACAGATGCGGCAACTGGCCCTTGGGGCTTTCGGTGATGCTACGAAAGCGTTCGGCCGAGGCCGGGCCCGGCGTGAGCACGGCCGGATCAAGCCGTTTGGTGAATTCTTCAAGCGCCGGGCGCAGCGCGCGCATGAGCGCGGCATCGTGGCGCGTGGCGAGTCCAAACAGCTCGCGCAGCCACTGCACGGCGTCGAGCTGCTGATTTTCATGGCCCAGGAGCAGGCGCGCCACCAGCTCCTCAACCGGCAGATTCTGTAGCGCAATGCGCTCGGGATCATCGGCCGTGGAGCAAAGGCCCGAGTTCTGGCGTATGTCACGCTGCGTGCGCGCCAGATTCTTGATTCCCACCAGCGCTTCACGCAGCAGCAGACCCGCAAGCCGCAGCAGCCGGTCGTGACCCTCGAGCGGTAACTGGCGCGGATTCATGCCGGCGCCCTGGCTGAAGGCATCGAGCCCCTTGCCACCAGCGCCGGCGCTGCCATTGCTGGCGCCGCTGCCGGGCGTGCTGTGAGCCGCGGTCCGCGGCGGCGGGGTCCGCGCCGGCGGCGGCGGTGCACGCATGGCGCGGGCAGCTGATTGCTGCGCGTGATCAAACTGCAGCAGCGCGGAATCGTCGATTGGCTGTCCCCAGGGATCGAAAGCGCGTCGCTGGTTGCTCAAATCGGCATCGTTTACCAGCAGTTCGCTGATATTCAGTTCAACGCCGATATCACGCTGCATGGCAGAGCCGGCTGCCTCCGGCGTGCTGTAGGCGAACACCGAGCTGGCGTCGACCGAGGGCGTGGCATCGTCACTGACCTTGATCTGGTAGGCTCCGAGGCGCAGCGTGTCGCCGGGACGCAGGGGCTGGGGGCCGAGGCGCCCGACCGGGTCGGTGCCATCGTTGAGAAACAGGCCGTTGGTGCTGGTGTCCTCGATCAGGAAGGAGCCGTTGCGAAACCTCACGTGGGCGTGGTGGGAGGACAAAAAGCGCTTGGGATCAGGCAAAACCCACTCATTGTCGTGCGCACGGCCGATCCGCCCCCCCTCGGGGCCGATGAGCACGCTGGCCCGGTCGCCGAGTTCCGGGCCCTGTTCGCTGATAATGGTCAGGCGTAACGCCACCAATCAATTCCTCACCACGGGGGATGACCCAATATAATAGGCGGGTCAGCCTACACGGGCTGCCACAATCGCACACAGATGGCATCCAATCACATCTTCAAGATTATGTTCGTGAACCAGGGCAAGGTTTACGAGGTTTACGCGCGCAAAATCAGCCATGGGAGCCTGCTGGGGTTCGTGGAAATTGAAGAGCTGGTATTTGGCGAGCGCTCCAGCGTCGTTCTCGATCCTGGCGAAGAACGCATCAAGACCGAGTTTGCCGGGGTAAAACGCAGTTTTCTGCCGGTCCAGTCGGTGCTGCGCATCGACGAGGTGCGCAAGCAGGGCGTCAGCAAGATCGTGGCGCTCGAGGGTGGCAGCAATGTCATGCCATTTCCCGCTTCGATGTTCACCGCACCGGCCGGCGATTCCGGCCCCAAGAAGTAGGCATGCTGGTATTGCCTGGTGCGCCGGCTGCCTCGGCGTTCCGTCTCGCGCGCCAGTTTGAACGCCTGCGCAGGCTCGATCCGCACATCGTTGCGCTGCACTGCCGCTATCTGCACTTCGTCCAATGCGAGAATCCGCCCTCGGCGACGCAGCGCGCCGATCTGGAGCGGCTGCTTGAGGCACCGGGTGGAGTGCGCCTGGATGAGGGTCCGCAGACCCTGACCGTGGCGCCTCGTCCCGGCACGATTTCGCCCTGGTCGAGCAAGGCCACCGACATTGCCCGCGTGTGCGGCCTGCAGTTCGTCGGGCGTATTGAACGCGGCATTCACTACCAGCTGGAAGGTCCGTTGAGCGTGCCACTCGGTACGCTGGCAGTGGTGCTGCACGATCGCATGACCGAGGCGGTATTCACGCGCAGCGCCGATGCTGCGGCACTGTTCGCGGTGCATGCACCACGACCACTGGCATTCATTCCGCTGGCCGCGGGCCGTAGTGCTCTGCAGGCCGCCAACCAGCGCCTGGGCCTGGCACTGGTGGATGACGAGATCGACTATCTGTACGACATCTTCCGGCGCCTGCGGCGCGATCCCAGCGACGTTGAGCTGATGATGTTTGCGCAGGCGAACTCCGAACATTGCCGTCACAAGATCTTCAACGCCGAGTTTTCGATCGATGGGGTGGTGCAGGAGAAATCGCTGTTCGCGATGATCCGCAACACCCACGAGCGTGCACCGCAGGGCGTGCTCTCGGCCTATCGTGACAATGCGGCAGTGATCAGCGGCAGCCAGGGGCTGCGCTATTTTTCCGACCCGCACACTGGCATCTATCGCGGCAGCGAGGAGCCGATCGATATCCTGATCAAGGTGGAGACGCACAACCACCCGACGGCGATCGCGCCCTTTGCGGGCGCAGCGACCGGAGCAGGCGGCGAAATTCGTGATGAGGGTGCCACCGGCGTGGGTGCCAAGCCCAAGGCGGGGCTGGTTGGTTTTTCGGTGTCGCACCTGCGTATTCCGGGCTATGAGCAGCCCTGGGAGCAGTCACTGGGATACCCGGCGCGCATTGCTTCGGCACTCGAGATCATGCTGGAAGGCCCGATCGGCGCCGCCGCCTTCAACAACGAATTCGGGCGACCCGGCATCTGCGGATACTTTCGCACTTTTGAACAGCAGCAGGCCGGCGATGCCCCCGGCCGGGTGCGCGGTTATCACAAACCCATCATGCTGGCGGGCGGACTCGGCAACGTGCGGCGTGCGCAGGTTAACAAGGGCGTGGTGTCGGTCGGCGCTCACCTGGTAGTGCTGGGCGGTCCGGCAATGCTGATTGGCCTGGGCGGCGGTGCAGCTTCGTCTCTGGGGAGCGGTGCCAGCAGTGCAGAGCTCGATTTCGCCTCCGTGCAACGCGGCAATCCGGAGATGCAGCGGCGCGCGCAGGAAGTGATCGATCGCTGCTGGGCGCTGGGCGAAGCGAATCCGATTGAACTCATCCATGACGTGGGCGCGGGCGGACTATCCAACGCCGTGCCTGAGGTCGTGGCTCACAGTGAGCGCGGCGCACGCATACAGCTGCGCGATATTCCGAGCGCTGAACCGGGCATGTCGCCGCTCGAACTGTGGTGCAATGAAGCGCAGGAACGCTATGTGCTGGCCATCAAGCCGGCGGCGCTGGCGCAGTTCGCCGCCCTGGCGCAGCGTGAACGCTGCCCGTTTGCGCGCATCGGCACGATCACCGATGACGGTGAGCTGATCGTGGCCGACAGCCTGTCAGGCAATGAACCGGTGCACCTGCCGATCGCGGCACTGCTGGGCAAGCCGCCGCGCATGCGCCGGGAGGTGCGCAGTGGCGTGCCACAGCATCCCGAGCTGGCGCGTGAACTCAAGGAGGTCAATCTGCGCGAGGCGCTCTATCGGGTGTTGCGTCTGCCAGCCGTAGCCGACAAGACCTTTCTGATTACCATCGGTGATCGCAGCGTTGGTGGCCAGATCAGTCGCGATCAGTTCGTCGGGCCCTGGCAGGTGCCGGTAGCCGACGTGGCGGTAACCATCGCGGACTACACGAATTTCTGTGGCGAAGCCATGGCGCTTGGTGAGCGTACGCCGGTGGCGCTGCTCGATGCCGCCGCGGCTGCGCGGCTCGCGGTGGCGGAAGCCGTGACCAACATGCTCGCGGCCGACATCAGCGATCTGAGCCAGATACGCCTGTCCGCCAACTGGATGGCGGCATGCGGCGAACCGGGAGAGGATGCTGCGCTCTATGCCGCGGTGCGGGCGGTGGGCGAGGAGTTCTGCCCGGCGCTGGGGCTGGCCATTCCGGTCGGCAAAGACTCGCTCTCGATGAAGACCAGCTGGCAGGTGGAGGGTGAAGCACATTCCGTGGTAGCGCCGCTGTCGCTGGTGATTTCAGCATTTGCCCCGGTGCTTGATGTGCGGCGCACGCTGACCCCGTTGCTGGCGCTCGATCAGGGCCCGACTACCCTGCTGCTCATTGATCTGGGCGAGGGTCGCAATCAGCTGGGTGCCTCGGCGCTGGCCCAGGTGTACAGCCTGCAGGGTGGGGTGGGCGCCGACATGAACAACCCGCAGCTGCTGCGCCGCTGCGCCGCAGCCGTGAACGCGCTGCGCGAGCGCGATCTGCTGCTCGCCTATCACGACCGCTCGGACGGCGGACTCGCCATCACCCTGGCCGAGATGGCTTTCGCCAGTCATTGTGGCCTGGAAATTTCACTCGACCCGGTGCGTGGCTCGGCCCCTGCGCAACTGTTCAGCGAGGAATGCGGCGTGGTGGTGCAGGTGGCAACGGCGCGGCTGCACGAAGTGTGGCAGGAGTTGATCGCGCAGCAACTCCAGGATTGCAGCCGCGTCATTGGCCGGCCGATCGCCGACCTGCGCCTGCGCATCGCCGTCGGCGAGGCCATCCTGGATGAACCCTGGGCGGAACTGCGTCGTGCCTGGTCCGAGATGTCATGGCAGATGCGCCGGCTGCGCGATGACCCGGAATGCGCCGATGAAGAGCATGCCGCGGCGCTCGATGCCGCTGCGCCCGGTCTGCGCTGGCAACTGGAATTCGATCCACAGGAAGACGTGGCTGCGCCCTATGTCGCCACCGGGGTGCGGCCGGCCATCGCCGTGCTCAGGGAACAGGGCGTCAACAGCCAGGTCGAGATGGCCGCGGCGCTGGAGCGCGCCGGCTTCGAGCCACACGATGTGCATATGAGCGATTTGCTGAGCGGCGCCCGCACGCTGGCGCCATTTCATGGCCTGGTGGCCTGCGGCGGTTTTTCTTATGGCGATGTGCTCGGTGCCGGCGGTGGCTGGGCGCAGTCGATTCTGTTTCACAGACCCACGCGCCAGGCCTTCGCCGACTTCTTTGCGCGCAGCGATCGCTTCACGCTCGGCATCTGCAACGGCTGCCAGATGCTGGCATTGCTGCGCGAACTGATTCCTGGCGCCGGACATTGGCCGCGATTCCTGCGCAATCGTAGCGAGCAGTTCGAGGCGCGGCTGAGCCTGGTGGAAATACTCGATTCGCCCTCCGTGCTGTTGGCCGGAATGAAAGGCTCCGTGCTGCCGGTGGCGGTCGCGCATGGCGAGGGGCGGGCGGTGTTCGCCGATGAGCTTGATCAGCAGCATTGTGCCCAGCAGCGCCTGATCGCTTTCCGCCACAGCGATGCCCGTGGCAATGCGGCCAGGCAGTATCCAGCCAACCCCAACGGCACGCCCGCCGGCATCGCTGCGCTCACCACGCCCGATGGGCGCGTCACCATCATGATGCCGCACCCCGAGCGCGTCTATCGCACCGTGCAGAATTCCTGGTACCCACCGCAAGCCGGCGCGGACAGCGGCTGGATGCGCTTGTTTCGCAATGCGCGCGTGTGGGTTGGCGGGTCCTGAAATGGGCCGATATTCACTGCCTGGATAGCTGATCCTGTTTGCTACAGGCGTCCGCGCTCGAAGCGTGCCAAGAACCCCGTGCCCACGGTGGTAACGAATACCACGAGCACCAGCAGCAGGAACACGGCATCGACGCCGTGGGTCTGCTTCAGCCAGCCGATCACCGGCTCCTGCACGATCGGGCCGATCGACCCCAGGCCATTGATGATGCCGGCGGCTAGCGCAGCCTGACGGCGGTTACCGGCATCCATGGCGCAGGCGCCCGAGAGCAGTGAATCGGGGCCCATGGCGCCAAAGCCAATCAGGCCAAGCAGCAGGATGAAGATGACCACCGATGACAGGCCGAACGCCCACATTAATGAGGTGCAGGCCAGGCAGCCGAGTGACATCCAGAAAATGACCGGTGTACGGCGCGCACCTGGCAGACGATCCGACCAGACGCCGGCGGCAATGACGCCGAGAAATCCGATCCAGTCGAAGGCCGCGGACCAGTAACCAGCAACCGAGGTGGACATGCCAAACTGTTCACCCAGTATCAGGGCTGACCAGCTGTCCAGTGCATAGCGCAGAAACTTGAAGCCGAAGTAGATGAGTCCCATGGCGATGATCGAGCTGACCCAGCCGTTCGGCAGCGGGGCTTCAGCGACGGCGCTGTGGCCGGTTGCGATTGCACGAGCCGCGCTCATGGGGGCCGGCACATCGGGTTCGGCCTGGTCCTGCAGCGAGAGGCCAACCGACTGCGGTCGCTCACGCGCCCAGAACATGAAGAGCGCAGTGATCGCGAACATCAGGATGCTCGCGCCGTAGTACGACCAGGCCATGCCCAGCCAGCCGAGCATGAAGGCCGCGAGCCCCTTGCCGACGATGGCGCCCGCCTGGTAGCAGCTGCCCCAGATGCCAAACAGCGTGCCGCGCTCCGAGCGGTGGGTCCAGTTGGCGAACAGCGCGACATTGTGCGGCCAGCCAGTGGCCTGCGCAAAACCGTGTATGCCCATGGTCACGCATATCCACAGGAAAGCGCTGGCGTGATGCCCATCAACCAGCCAGCCGAGTGCAATGTTGCAGCCCGCTGTGACCAGCATTCCATACGCCAGCACGCGTCGGCTCTCCATGCGCCGGCCCAGCCAGGCGGCGAGGAACTGGCCGAGCATGTAGGTGATGAGAAAGATGGTCCACGGCCAGGCCACATGGACATCGTCGAGTCCAAGCAGATCCTTCAGCGGCCGCTTGAGCACCGAATAGGCTTTGCGACAGACGTAGAAGCCAAAGTACGACAGCCAGGTCGCCGCGAACAGCTGCGCCCGGAAGCGTCGCAGCTGCGCGGCTGCCGCGGCGCTCACGTGAATGATCTGCCGGCCAGTTCCTGCGTGCCGGCTGCGAGCCGGGCCCAGAAATCCGGCGGCAGCTTTTCGTAGTGGGTAAATGAACCCGTGGCGAGCGCCATGCTGCCGTTGAAGTCGGCCGCGCAGCAGGTGATGAACATGGCGCGCATGCCGGCGGCGCGAGCGGCCTGCAGTCCGGCGCTGCTGTCCTCGAACACCACTGCTGCGGACGGCTCCACGCCCAACCTGCTTGCTGCAAGCAGGAAGCATTCCGGATCGGGCTTGCCAATCCGCACGTTGTCACCGCCGACGCAGGCCTGCATCGTGACGCAGTCTTCCACCTGCAGCCTGCGCACAAAGGAATCGATCACCGAGCGCGGACTCGAAGAGACGACCGCCAGTTTCAGGCCGCAGGCTGCTGCGGTGCGCAGGGCCGCCGGGGCACCGCGAATCGGGTTAACCCTGGCGGTAGCGATGTTCCACTCGGCCAACAGCTGCGCTGCCAGCGCCGGCGCTGATATTTCCAGCGCGGTGAGTCTGAGGATGGTCTCAGCCGCGTGCGCCCAGGTACGGCCACGGGTGTCTGAATTCGGTAGGCTGAAACCAGGCAGGCCGTAGCGCGCGAGCACGCTGGCGATGGCCTCGTCGGTCTGGGTTTCACTGTCAATCAGTGTGCCATCGAGATCGAACAGCGCTGCGCGAACCGGTGGGAACTTCGACATAGTGGCTACATCACTTGCGCCAACCACGACCCTGACAGGTCTGGGTCAGGAGACGGGTGTGCCGGTCATGTCGAGGTGCAGCTGCTTGCCTTCGTAGGGGAAATTCTTGATGTAGTCCTCGTTCAGTTCGACGCCCAGGCCCGGATCGGTGGGCGGAATAATGTAGCCCTCTGACCAGCGGATGGGCTTCTTGAGGATGGCGGCGTGGAAGCCCTCCCAGGTTTCGATGCTTTCCTGGATCAGAAAGTTGGGACTGCAGGCGGCAAGCTGGATGTTGGCCGCGCCGACCACCGGTCCGCAATAGAGATGCGGAGCGATCTGCACGTGATCGACTTCGGCCATCGAGGCAATCTTCTTGGCCTCAAGTATGCCGCCGACGCGTCCCAGGTTCATCTGCAGTATCGCCGCGCTGCCAGCGCGCAACAGCCTGGCGAAATCGTACTTGGTGGCCAGCCGTTCACCGGCAGCGATTGGAATTGAGGTCGCACGCGCCACCCTGGCCATCTCTTCGGGCGCATCCGGTGGAACGGGTTCTTCGAACCACAGGGGATCGTAAGGTTCAAGGCGCCGCGCCAGGCGAATCGCGCCGGCAGCGGTCATCTGGCCATGGGTACCGAAGAGCAGATCGGCCTTCGAGCCCACCGCCTCGCGCAGCTGGCGCACGAAGCGTTCGCACAGATCGAGTGCCGGCAACGACAGCTGCCGCCCATCGAAGGCGGTATACGGCCCGGCCGGATCAAACTTGATGGCGGTGAATCCCTGCTTGACCAGCTCGACCGCGCGCTGCGCCGACAGATCCGGATCCTGGTAAACGTCGACCTTGTCGCCGGGGCGCGCATAGATATAGGTGTAGGAACGCAGCCGCTCGTGCACCCGCCCGCCCAGCAGGTTGTAGACCGGCTGGTTGGCCTCCTTGCCGATGATGTCCCAGCAGGCCATCTCCAGCGCGCTCAGCACGCCCATCATGGTCAGATCGGAATGCTGGGTAAAACCCGAGGAATACACCCGCCGCCACATGGTTTCTATGTTGTGCGGATCGGCGCCGCACAGGTAACGCTCGAACACATCTTCCAGCATGCGCGCGACGATCGCGGGGTGAAAGGGCACGCAATAGGCCTCGCCGACGCCGCTGACGTTGCCATCGGTGGTGAGTTTGACGAACACGAAGTAGCGTCCACCGTTGTGGGGCGGCGGATTGCCGACCACGAAAGTCTTGATGTCCTTGAGCTTCATCGCTGCTCGCGCCTCAGGCCGGGTAGTAGCCGTTGATTGATTTCAGTTCAAGAAATTCCAGCAACCCATAGACGCCGCATTCCCGGCCGTTGCCGGATTGATGGTAACCGCCGAACGGTTCGGCATAGCCCTGCGAAGCGCCGTTGAGGTGCACGCTGCCGGCGCGCAGGCGGCGTGCCACGGCGCGTGCTTTCTGCAGATCATCGCTCTGCACGTAGGCGGCCAGGCCAAAGGGCGTGTCGTTGGCGATCGCGACGGCCTCATCGAGCGTCGAGAAACGCAGCATCGACAGCACCGGTCCGAAGATTTCGTCCCTGGCGATGCTCATCTGGTTGTGTACGTCTGCGAACACGGTCGGGCGCACGAAGAAGCCGGTGCTGATGCCTTCCGGCCTGCCGAGGCCCCCGGCTACGAGTCTGGCGCCCTCGGCAATGCCGGCGGCAATGCACTTCTGGACTTTATCGAACTGCATGCGCGAGGCGAGCGGGCCAATGTGCTTGCCGGGCAAGGCCGGATCGGCAACCCTGGTGTCGCGGGCGGTCGCTGCGGCGATTTCGACCGCGCGATCGTACACCGAACTCTCCACCAGCATGCGGGTCGGGGCATTGCAGGACTGGCCGGTGTTGTTGAAGCAGCTGCGCACGCCGCGGCTGACGGCGGCTTCGAGATCAACGTCGGCAAAGACGATATTGGCCGACTTGCCGCCCAGTTCCTGCGTCACGCGCTTGACGGTATCGGCGGCGCTCTTGGCCACCATGATGCCGGCGCGCGTCGAGCCCGTGAACGACATCAGCTCGATGTCCGGATGCGCGCTCATGGCCGCGCCCACTACCGGGCCGGTGCCATGCACGAGGTTGAAAACGCCGCTGGGCAGGCCTATTTCGTCGATGAACTCACCGATGAGCTGCGCCGAGAGCGGCGCCTGCTCGCTGGGCTTGAGCACGACAGTGCAGCCGGCGACCAACGCCGGCGCGAGCTTGGCCATGATCTGATTGATGGGCCAGTTCCACGGCGTGATGAGGCCACAGACGCCCACCGCTTCACGGACGACGTTGGAGCTTTGGCCCACTCTCGTTTCCCAGTCCAGCTGCTGCGCGGCGGCGATGGTGGCGTCGATGTGGCCAGGTCCGCAGGCCGCCTGTGAGCGGGTTGACAGGTCATGCGGGGCGCCCATTTCGGTAGTGATCGCCGCGACCATGTCCGCATAGCGCCGCTCGAACACTGCGCGCAGTCGCCGCAGGTGGTCGATGCGTTCCTCCAGCGGGCTGGCTGCATAGGCCGTAAAGGCCGCGTGCGCAGCATGCACGGCGGCATCGACGTCGGCAGGCGAACCCAGCAGAATCTGCGCTACCGGCGCTTCGGTGGCCGGATTGATCACGGCGTAGGTGCCTTCTTTGCCGCTGGCAGCGACCCAGCGGCCGGCGATGTAGTGGTGCAACGATCTCACTTGAATTCGTCCTGAGGTTGGATGGGTGATTATATTCGCTCGACTGGTTTGACGCCCGTGGCCCGCTCCTGATCCTGCACGATGCGGCGCGCTGACCGGAAATAGTGGTAGGTGGCCCAGAACCCGGTGGGCACCAGGCAGAGCATCGCCAGACGCAGTGCCTCCCCGGGCGCAGCGTGGCTCGGCGCGAACCAATCGCTCAGCAGGCCGACGCCGACCGGGGCGACAATCAGGTTGCCGACGTTGGCAACGAACAGCGTCGAGGCGCAGAACACGGCGCGCATGCGCGGTTCAGCCAGGTTGAGCAGCAGACCGAAGCACGGGCCGATATAGAAATAGATCGCCGGAATGAACAGCCAGAACAGCCAGCGCGTGAGCGCCAGCGAGTGCGTCGAGTAGATGGCCACCGAGACGACGGTCGCCAGACCGATCCACCACCCCATCAACCGCACGATCCGGCGTGGGTCGCCCATGGAGGGGCGCGTCAACAGCCAGCTGGTGTAGATCGTAGCGGCCACGCCGCCGTACAGATGGATGGGGCCGGTGATCGCCCCGGCCTCGCCCGAACTCAGGTTGTAGCAGCGCATCAGGAATGTCGGCGTCCAGTACATGAGGCCCCAGCCCCACAGCGCGGTCAACGCGCTCGCAACCATGACGTGCACGGCCGAGCGCTGCGTCCACAGGTAGCGCATGGCGTCCATGAAGGAAGGCTTCTTGTCGACCAGCACGGCATCCAGCTTGCCGCGGCGTGGCTCCTTGACCGTGAAATAAATCAGCAGACCGACGATGACTCCGGGCGCGCCCAGCGCCAGGAAAGGTGCTCGCCAGCCGTGCAGGTCCGCTATCGCGCCGGTCGTGTCTGATGCGAAATACGCGCCGATGGGCGCACCCAGTGAGAACACCGTCAGCGCCATCGGGCGGCGCGCGGCGGCAAAATAATCCGAGATGATCGAGTTCGCGCCGGGCGTGCCGCCCGCCTCGCCGACGCCGATGCCGATGCGCGAGAGCACCAGTTGCCATGAGTTGCGTGACAACCCAGTGCACAGGGTCATCGCTGACCAGGCGATGATTGATATCGAAATGATATTGCGCCGGTTACTCCGGTCGATGAGCCAGGAGATGGGGAACCCCAGGATCACATAGAAGAAGGCGAGGGTGGGGCCGGTCATCAGGGCGACGCCGGAATCGCTCAGTTTCAGCTCGCGCCTGATCGGATCGAGTACCTGGGTGATCATGTAGCGATCGGTGATGCTGAGCGTGTAGACGAGGCACATCAGGATCAGCACATACCAGCGCCGGGTCGCCGAGTCTTCCAGCTCCACTGCTGGGCCTGCGCCGGTGATCGTGACCATGAACGAGTGCCCCTGTTGTCGATGCGAAGCTTGAACGCAGTTGTACGCAAACTCGGGCGCAGGCGCCAGCAAAATCGCCGGCCGCGCGCCTGGCTACAGCCGGGTTCGGCTGGCAGCTAATAATCCTTTCCTGTCTGCTGATTTATTTTGCTTGTTTAGCACAATGCCATGTCGCTAGCCTGAGTGCCAGCCGAGGCAGGGTCAGTCAGGGTGGGGGAGCAAGTGAGCAAGACACGGATCGGATTCATAGGGCTTGGCAATGTCGGCGGCAAACTGGCCGGCAACCTGCTGCGCCATGGCGTCGACCTCACGGTCCGCGACCTCAATGACGCCCTGGTGGACAGCTTTGTTGCCAAGGGCGCGCAGCGCGCGAAATCGCCGCGTGAACTGGCTGCGGCCGTCGATATCGTCATCACCTGCCTGCCGTCGCCGGCCGCATCGGCGGCCGTCATGGAAGGGGCCGATGGCATTCTGGAAGGCCTGACTGCCGGCAAGATCTGGCTGGAGATGAGCACCACGGACAGTGCCGAGATCAAACGCCTGGCCGCCAAAGTGGCGGCGCTGGGCGCTACGGCGATGGATTGCCCGGTGTCGGGCGGCTGTCACCGCGCCGCCACCGGAAACATCGCGATTTTCGCCGGCGGCGAGCGGGCGGCTTTTGAGCGGGTACTGCCCACCCTGTCGATACTCGGTCGCAGGATCCTGCACACCGGTCCGCTCGGATCAGCCTCCATGCTCAAGGTGCTGACCAACTATCTGTGCACCGTGCACCTGGCGGCGCTGGCCGAAGCGCTGACCGTCGCCAAGGTGATCGGCCTTGATATGAATATGACCTACGAGGGCATCCGCATCTCGTCGGGCAATTCCTTCGTTCATGAAACCGAATCGCAGGTCATCCTCAACGGCAGCCGCGATATCAGTTTTACCATGGATCTGGTCATCAAGGACGTCGGCCTGTTCGACGCACTGGCGCGCGAGCACAAGGTGCCACTGGAACTTTCGCCGCTGGTGCTCAATATCTTCAAGGATGGCGAGCGCCGCTACGGATCGCGGGAACTGTCGCCCAACATCATCCGCCGTCTCGAGGACGCCTGCGGCGTGCGGGTGCTGGGCACCGGCTTTCCGGCGGAAATGGTCGATGATGAGCCCGAAGGGCAGGGCTATGAAGTCGTGCCGCGCGGCCGCGGAACCTGAGCCTCGTTGGCGATGTGCACCAGCCAGTCCATGAAGGCTTTGACACGCGGGTTGTCCTGCGATTCGCGCCGGCAGATCAGGCCCCAGCTGCCGGGGCAGGTAAATTCGTGCGCCACTGGCGTGATGAGTCGCCCGGCGGCCAGATGATCGATGGCGAACGGGCCATTGACCAGCGCCACGCCGCGCCCTTCAAGGGCGATCTCGAGCGCCACGGCGAGCGTGTCCACGACGATGGCCGGCTTGGCGGTGTATTCGAGCTGGGCCGATTCGCACCACAGGTCCCAGTGATGGGCTTCACTGTAGATCGCCACCAACGGCAAATTGAGCAGTGCGGCCGGCGTCGGGGTCGCACCCAGTTGCTGCGCCAGGCCGGGGGCGCACACCGCATGCAGCCGATAGGCAAACAGCGAAATCCAGCGGTATTCCGGGCCAGGATCCTTTTCGCAATAGACCAGGCCGACATCGGCGATGGTGTCGTCGAACGCCCAGTCATAGGCGCAGGTCGTGAGCAGGATGTTGATGTCCGGGTGAGCGGCGACGAAGTCGGGCAGCTTGCGTGCCAGCCAGCGGATCGATGCCGTGACGTAGGTCTGCACGCGCAGCGGTGCATCGGCACGGGCGCGGCGCACGCTCTCGGCGCCGTCAATGAGCATCTCGAGCGCCTCGCGCACGTATTTGTAGAGCAGCCGGCCCTCGGCGGTCGGCGCCAGCGAGCGGCCGGCACGCGAGAACAGTTCGACGCCCAGGTCCTGTTCGAGCACCTGGATCTGATAGCTGACCGCCGGGTGGGTCAGGCACAATTCGTCAGCGGCTTCGCGAACGCTTTGCCGGCGCGTCGCCGCCTCGAAGCCCCTGAGCGCATTCAGAGGTGGTAGTTTTCGCAGGTCGATCTTATTGCGCAAGGCGGGCGTACCGATGTCTGAATTCGATTACATCATAGCAGGGGCCGGTTCGGCCGGCTGTGTGCTGGCCAACCGGCTGACGGCCGACGGCCGCTCCAGCGTGCTGCTGCTCGAGGCGGGCGGGTCTGATCGCAGCCCCTGGATCAGCGTGCCGCTCGGCTACGGCAAGACCTTCACCGATCCGCACTTCAACTGGAAGTACAGCGCACAGCCTGATCCCGGCCTGGCCAATCGTCAGGCTTACTGGCCGCGCGGCAAGGTGCTGGGTGGCTCGAGTTCCATCAATGCAATGGTGTACGTGCGCGGGCATCGCGGCGATTTCGACGATTGGGCGGCGGCCGGCAATCCCGGTTGGGGCTACGCCGATGTGCTGCCATATTTCATGAAATCGGAAGATCACGTCTGGGGCGCATCCGAGTACCACGGCGCCGGTGGCCCCATGCGCATCAGCGAGTATTCCACTACGGTACACCCGCTGTGTCATCGATTCATCGCCAGCTGCGGCGCGATCGACATTCCACCGACACGCGATTTCAACGGCGCGGTCATGGAGGGTGCGGGCACCTGGGAGATGACGATCCGTGCCGGCCGGCGCGAATCGGCCGCGAGCGCGTTCCTGCGCCCGGCGCTGCGCCGGGCAAATCTCCAGGTGCTTACCCGCGCGCACGCGACGCGCCTCACCTTCACCGGCCGGCGCGCCAGTGGCATCGAGTATCTGCGCGGCGGCCAACGGCACACGGCACAGGCGCGCCGCGAAGTGATCGTCTGCGCCGGCGCGGTCAATTCGCCGCAGCTGCTGCAGCTCTCCGGCATCGGCGACCAATCGTTGCTGCGTGGACTGGGCATTTCGGTGCTGTGGCATGCGCCGGCTGTCGGTCAGGGTCTGCAGGATCATCTGGCGGTCTCGTACATCTATCGTTCGCGCGTACCCACGCTCAACGATGAGCTCTATCCGCTCAGCGGCAAGATCCGCGCCGCGCTCACCTACGCATTCGGGCGGCGCGGCGTATTGGGGATGAGCGTCAATCAGGCCGGCGCCTTTGCGCGCAGCCGGCCCGGAATTGATCGGCCCAATATGCATATCTATTTCAATCCGCTCAGCTACACGACCACGAAGGGCCTGACGCGCAAGATCATGCAGCCGGATCCCTTCCCAGGCTTCCTGATGTCGTTCAACACCTGTCGTCCCACCAGTCGCGGTTCGATCGACATCGTCTCGTCCGAGCCACTCAAGGCGCCGGCCATCCGCCCCAATTCGCTTTCCAGTGCCGAGGATCTCGCCGACGTGTTCGAAGGCGCGCAGCTGCTGCGGCGCATTGCGGCGGCGCAGCCGCTGGCTGCCGTGGTCGAGTCGGAGCTGCAGCCGGGCGGCCGGCTGCAGTCGCGCGAGGAACTGCTGGAGGATTTCCGCCAGCGCGCCGGAACGGTCTACCATGCCTGTGGGACCTGCGCCATGGGACCCGATCCCGGTACGGCGGTAGTCAATCATCGCCTGCAGGCGCACGGCATCGAGGCGCTACGCGTCGTTGATGCCTCGGTATTCCCCACCGTTACCTCAGGCAACACCAATGCACCGGTCATCATGGTGGCGGAGAAAGCGGCCGAGCTGATCATGCGGGCCTGACCCCAGCCATGTCGCATGGTGATAAGCTTAGGTCGCTAAGACACCACCGCCTGGGAGCACGCGGCCCTAATATCCGCAATGCGGCGCACCAAGCTCCGCCTCGGTGGCTCGGGCGTGCGACAGGTCTACACCAGGGAGTTTCCCGATGGGCGAGGATACGACGGACAGTTTTGATCTGAACACGCTGGGCGATCAGGAACTGGTCGAGCAGGTGCACGACGATCTGTACAACGGCCTGCGCGATGAAATCATCGCGGCAACCAATATCTTCCTGGCGCGCGGCTGGGGCCCCGACAAGGTGCTGAACGATGCCCTGGTCGAGGGCATGCGCATAGTCGGCATCGATTTTCGCGACGGCATCCTGTTCGTGCCCGAAGTGCTGCTGGCCGCCAATGCCATGAAGGCGGGCATGGAGATCCTGCGGCCGCTGCTCGCCGAGACCGGTGCTGAACCCATTGGCAAGGTGGTGATCGGCACCGTGAAAGGCGACATCCATGACATCGGCAAGAACCTGGTGTCAATGATGCTGGAAGGCGCAGGTTTTGAGGTGATCAATCTCGGCATCAATAATCCGGTGGAAAAATACCTGGCGGCGCTCGAAGAGCACCAGCCCGACATCCTCGGCATGTCCGCGCTGCTGACCACCACGATGCCCTATATGAAGGTGGTCATCGATACGCTCAAGCAGAAGGGCCTGCGCGACAAGTACATCGTCATGGTCGGCGGTGCGCCGCTGAATGATGAATTCGCCAAGGCGATTGGCGCCGATGCCTACTGCCGTGACGCTGCGATTGCCGTCGAGACTGCCAAGACGCTGATCGCGGCGCGTCGCGCCGCACGCTGACGCATGGCGCGGGCGGCCGAAGCGCTGGTGGTCATCGCTTGCGGTGCCCTGGCGCGTGAGATCGTCGCGCTCAAGCGCCTGAACGGCTGGTCGGCAATGGCGGTCGAGTGCCTGCCGCCGGAGTTGCACAATCGCCCGGAGCAGATTCCCGCCGCGGTGCAGGCCGCGATTCGTTCGGCGCGCCAGCGTTACGCACGCATCTTCGTGGCCTATGCGGATTGCGGCACAGGCGGCAAACTCGATGAGGTGCTCGAGGCCGAAGGCGTGGCGCGGCTGCCCGGCGCGCACTGCTACGAATTCTTCGCTGGCGCCGCGGCTTTTGCCGGCCTGAGCGATGAGCAGCCAGGCACTTTTTACCTTACCGATTTCCTGGTGCGGCACTTTGATCGCCTGGTGATCGAGGGCCTCGGCATCGATCGCCACCCGGAACTCAGAGACGAATATTTTCGCAACTACCGGCGCCTGCTCTATCTGGTGCAGTCCCCCGAGGCGGCACTGAGCCAGGCGGCGCGGGCCGCCGCCGCGCGACTAGGCCTCGAATACGCGGAACGATTCACGGGCTTCGGCCAACTGGCAAGCGGCCTCGGCGACTTCGCTGCCGTGCCGGTGGCAGCGATCACGCGCCGCAAAGAGCAGGCGACATGGCCTCGCTGATCGTCATTTCATGGCGTGATATCCCCTCGCAGGTCATCGTCAAGCGCGGCCGCGAGACGGCCAAGGTGCAGCTGACCATGCGTTTCCAGGAAGCCATCGATCGCGCTGCGATGCGCGCCGGCAAGGGCAGTTCGGACGCCTACCTGGCCGACTGGCGCCGCAGTGCGCCAGCCGTCTGTGGTGAGGATCTTGCTGTGGAAGCGGCCAGCGCCGCTGCGGCGCTGGAAGCGCACTACAGCGATGCCGATCTCGAACGCATGATCCGTGCCAAGGGTAATGATGCAGCTGCCGAGAGCAGCTCGGATCAGTCCTGATGTACGCCGTTCGCCTCTGGTCGGTGCGCCACGCCAGCGGGTTGTCACGTTTCTACCGTGGGTTCGAAAGCCTGCTGCTGCGCCTGGCACCATTGTGGCGGGCCATCGGCCATCAGCGCCTCGAGCGGCCGGTCGCGGCCCTGGAGCGTGGCGTCAAGGGACTGCTGTTCGATTGCAAGATGTGCGGTCGCTGCGTGCTGAGTTCAACTGGCCTGTCCTGCCCGATGAACTGCCCCAAGCAACTGCGCAATGGCCCCTGCGGTGGCGTGCGTGCCAATGGCCACTGCGAAGTGAAGCCAGAGATGCGTTGTGTATGGATGGAAGCCTTCGCGGGCGCCGAACGCATCCCCGGGGGGCTGGCGGCCATCAGCGTGGTGCAGCTGCCGGTCGATCGACGGCTCGAGGGCACATCGGCCTGGCTGCGGCAGGTGCGTGAACAGTCGGAGCCCAAGCCGTGAGATTCGACGACGAGCCGGTGCCGGGTTACCCACTGCCGATACTGCCAGGCCACACCTCGCCGGGCCGCTTCGAGCGCGTACTGCGCGCCGGCACCTTCGCCATCACGGCCGAGCTGGCGCCGCCCGACTCGGCCGATCCGGAAGAGGTGTACCGGCGGGCGCGGGTGTTTGAAGGCTATGTCGATGCCATCAATGCGACCGACGGGAGCGGCGCGAACTGCCATATGTCGAGCCTGGCCGTGTGCGCATTGCTCACCCGCATCGGCCATGCGCCGGTGATGCAGATCTCCTGCCGCGATCGCAATCGCATTGCGATCCAGGGCGACATACTGGGCGGGGCCGCGATGGGCGTGTGCAACATGCTGTGCCTGACCGGCGATGGCGTGCAGGCGGGCGATCATCCGCAGGCCAGGCCGGTCTTCGATCTCGACTCGCTCTCGCTGCTGAACATCGGGCGCCTATTGCGTGATGAGCGGCGTTTCGAGAGCGGCCGCAAGCTCAGCGCCGCGCCGCGCGTGTTCTTCGGTGCAGCGGAAAATCCACTGGCGCCGCCGACTGCGCACCGGGCGCTGCGGCTCGCGAAGAAAGTCGCGGCCGGCGCGCAATTCATCCAGACCCAGTATGTCTTTGACCTGGTGGCGCTGCGCGCCTTCCTGCGCGCCATTGAAGATCTGGGCCTGCTCGAACAGGTATTCATCGTGGTCGGCGTAGGCCCGATACGCTCGGCCAAGGCGGGCGAGTGGATGCGCGCCAACGTTCCGGGCATGTTCGTGCCCGATGCCATCATTGCGCGGCTTGCGGGCGCGAGCGACCAGGCGCGCGAAGGCCGCAATCTGTGCGTCGATCTCATCCAGGAGCTGCGCACCATCAAGGGGGTGAGCGGTGCGCATGTCATGGCCTACCGCCAGGAAGAGTCGGTGGCCGAAATCATTGAGCGATCAGGAGCTCTCGCCGGCCGCCAACCCTGGCGTCCGCCAAGCAGTCAACAGCATGTTACGGACGGGAATTCAACATGACGGATACCATCATCAGTTCGGCGACACGCGAGGTGGTCATCGGCTTCAATCGACCCTTCGTCATTATCGGTGAGCGCATCAATCCGACCGGGCGCAAGATCCTGGCTGCCGAGATGGCGGCCGGTGATTTCAGCCGCGTGGCCTCCGACGCGCTCGCACAGGTCGGGGCCGGAGCGCACATGCTCGATGTCAACGCCGGCATTCCGCTGGCCGATGAGCCGGCAATCCTGGCCCAGGCCATACAGCTGGTACAGACCATCACCGATGTGCCGCTGTCCATCGATTCCTCGATCGTCGCGGCACTGGCTGCCGGGCTGGCCGTGTACCAGGGCAAGGCGCTGGTCAATTCCGTGACCGGCGAAGAGGAGCGGCTCGAATCGGTACTGCCACTGGTCAAGAAGTATGGCGCGGCGGTCGTGGCGATCTCCAACGACGAAACCGGCATTTCCGAAGATCCGGATGTGCGCTTCGAAGTGGCGAAGAAAATAGTGAATCGCGCCCAGGATTACGGCATCCCGGTGTCGGACATCATTGTCGATCCGCTGGTCATGCCGATCGGCGCGATCAACGGTGCCGGCGTGCAGGTGATGCGCCTGGTGTATCGCCTGAAACACGAACTCAAGGTCAACACCACCTGCGGCGCCTCCAACGTCAGTTTCGGCCTGCCCGGGCGCGATGGCATCAACAGCGCCTTCCTCACCATGGCCATCGCCAGCGGCCTTACCTCGGCGATCACCAATCCGTTGCATGGCGATATCGTCCGCGCCTGCATGGGTGCCGATGTGATGATGGGGCACGATCCCGATTGCACGCGCTGGATCCGCCGCTTCCGCGAGGCCGCACCGCCACCCACCGGTGCGCCGGGCGAAGTGCGTGGTCGGCGTGAGGGCGGGCAGCGGCGCCGGCCGGCAGCCTGACGCCCGTCGCGCAGCCACGCATTGAGATCTCGCCGTTGAGCGCCAACGATCCCCTGGTCGTGTTCTCGCCCTCCGGCAAGCGCGGGCGTTTTCCGCTCGGCACGCCGTTGCTGACTGCGGCACGGGCCCTGGGCGTCGACATCGATTCCGTGTGTGGCGGTCGTGCCATCTGCGGGCGTTGCCAGGTGCTGGTGGCCGAGGGGGAGTTTGCCAAGCACGGCGTGCAGTCAAGCGCCGCCAGTCTCTCACCCGTGTCGGCTTCCGAGCAGCGTTATGCCACGCGCCAGGTGCTGGCCGTCGGCCGGCGCCTGTCCTGCCAGGCGCGGGTCCAGGCCGATGTGGTCGTCGATGTGCCCTCTTCGAGCCAGGTGCACCGGCAGGTGGTACGCAAGGCGGCCGAGGCGCGCGATATCGAACTCTATCCGCTGGTGCGCCTGCATTACGTTGAGGTTACGGAACCGGATATGCATGATCCGTCCGGCGATCTGCGGCGCCTCGAGCTGGCGCTGCAAAAGGAATGGGATCTCAAGGACCTGGGCTGCGATCTGTCGGTGCTGCAGCAGTTGCAGCCGGCCCTGCGCGCCGGCGCCTGGAAAGTCACCGTGGCCGTGCACGATGGCGCGCGCATCATTGCCGTGTGGCCCGGATTTCATGAGCAGGCCTTTGGGCTCGCCGTCGATGTGGGTTCGACCACGATCGCGGCGCACCTGTGCGACCTGACCAACGGCGAGGTCGTCACCTCGGCCGGCGCAATGAACCCGCAGATTCGTTTCGGCGAAGATCTCATGAGTCGCGTTTCCTACGCGATGATGAATCCGGGCGGCGCTGTGCAGATGACCAGCGCCGTGCGCCAGGCACTCAGCGAGCTGGCTGCCGAAGTGGCGCGTACGGCCGGCATCAGTCACGAGCTGATACTCGAAGCCACCGTGGTCGGCAACCCGATCATGCATCATCTGCTGCTCGGCATTGATCCGGTGGAACTGGGCGGTGCGCCGTTTGCCCTCGCCATCGATCGCGCCGTGACCGTGACGGCGGCCGAGATCGGCGTGGCGCTGCATCCGAACGCGCGCATCTATGTATTGCCCTGCATTGCCGGACACGTCGGCGCCGATACGGCGGGAGTCATTCTCGCTGAGCGACCCGATGAACTGGATGAGATGAGCCTGCTCGTGGATGTCGGCACCAATGCCGAGATCGTGCTCGGCAACCGCCAGCGCCTGCTGGCCTGTTCCAGCCCCACCGGTCCGGCCTTCGAGGGCGCGCAGATCAGCTGCGGCCAGCGCGCCGCGCCTGGAGCAATCGAGCGGGTGCGCATCGACCGGCAGACGCTCGAACCACGATTCAGGGTCATTGGCTCCGAGCTGTGGTCGGATGAACCGGGCTTTGCGGCGGTCGCGGCCCAGACCGGTGTGACCGGCGTGTGCGGCTCGGGCATCATCGAAGTGCTGGCGGAACTGTACCTGGCCGGTGTGATCACCCAGGATGGCGTCATCGATGGTGCGCTGGCGGCGCGCAGCCCGCGCATCGTCGCGCACGGGCGCACTTTCGCCTATGTGCTGCACCAGGGTGCGCAGACACTGATGATTACCCAGACGGACGTGCGCGCGATCCAGCTGGCCAAGGCCGCCCTCTATGCCGGCATCCGCCTGCTCATGGATCGGCTCGGCGTCGACACGGTCGATCGCATCCGTCTGGCCGGCGCCTTCGGCAGCCATATCGATGTCAAATACGCGGCCGTGCTCGGCATGATTCCCGACTGTGATCTGGCACGGGTTACTTCGGCGGGCAATGCGGCCGGCACCGGCGCGCGCATCGCGCTGCTCGATTCGCGCTCGCGCGCCACGATTGAACGGCTGGTCAGCCAGGTGGAAAAGATTGAAACAGCGATCGAGCCGCAGTTTCAGGCGCACTTTGTCGATGCCATGGCGATCCCGCACAAGAGCGCCGGGTATCCGCAGCTGCGCAAAGTGGTCGAGTTGCCGCCGCTGAAGATTGCGGCCTCGCCGGGAGCGAATCGCGAGGGCCGCAGCCGGCGGCCGCCGTCGCAGCGATCCCCCAAGCGTTAGCAGCCCCTAGACCATTGAGTCGGGAGCCGCCGCCTTGCGTCGCTCCATGTATTCAAGCAGCGCTTCGTCAATTGCCACGTCGAGCGGCGGGGCCTCGTATTCGGCCAGCTGTTTCTTCCAATAGGCATTGGCGCGCATCGCCATGTCCTGCGAGCCTTCGGCCTGCCATTGCTCGAAGCTGTTGTTGTCGGCCAGCGGTGAGCGGTAAAACGCATTCTCGAAATTGGCCTGGGTATGACTGCAACCCAGAAAGTGCTTGCCCGGGCCTACTTCGCGGATGGCATCGAGCGCCTGGCCATTCTCCGACAGATCCACGCCGGTCAGCAGCGTGTGCATCATGCCGGCCTGATCGGCATCCATCACGAATTTTTCATAGCCCATGGCGAGACCGCCCTCGAGCCAGCCGGTGGTGTGCAGCACGAAGTTGACACCGGCCAGACAGGTGGGCAGCAGCGTCTGCGCCGACTCAAACGCGGCCTGGGCGTCGGGAATCTTCGAGGCGCACAGGCTGCCGCCAGAACGGAACGGCACGCCCAGGCGGCGTGCCAGAGCGGCCATGATGTACAGCACCAGGGCGGGCTCCGGCGTTCCGAAGGTCGGGGCGCCCGATTGCATGGAGATGGATGAGGCAAAACTGCCGAACACCACCGGCGTGCCGGGGTTGATCAATTGTGTAAAGGCCATGCCGGCCAGTGATTCGGCCAGGGTCTGGGCGGCGGTGCCCGCAACCGTTACGGGCGACATGGCGCCGGCGAGAATGAACGGGGTCACGATCACCGCCTGGTTGGCGCGCGCATAGACCTTGAGGGCGCCGAGCATCGTCTCGTCGTAGGTCATCGGCGAATTGACGTTGATCAGGCTCACCAGCAGGGTCTTGGGCCGGCCGGTCTCCGGATCCTGCAGATCGGAGCCGAAGGCGATCCTTGCCATGGCGACGCTGTCGGCTGCGCGCTCCGGAGCGGTCACCGAGCCCATCAGGGCCTTGTCGCTGTATTTGAG
The DNA here is from genome assembly GCA_043744295.1 of Gammaproteobacteria bacterium. Taxonomy (GTDB): domain Bacteria; phylum Pseudomonadota; class Gammaproteobacteria; order Steroidobacterales; family Steroidobacteraceae; genus FEN-1191. Next base: position 23,059 of record JAYTUZ010000049.1, read on the forward strand.
GTGCGAGTACACCATGTCGAGATGGCGCTTGTTGACCGGCAGATCGACCGGCTCGCAGATCGTGCCGCCGGAGTGATGGAGCGAGTGCGCCATGTAGGCCAGCTTGACGAAATTGCGGAAATCCTCGATGCGCGCGTAGCGCCGGCCCTCGTCCAGGTTGTAGATGAACGGCGAGCCATAGGCAGGCGCGAACACGGTGTTGAGCCCGCCGATGCGGACGCTGCGGGCCGGATTGCGGGCGTGCTGGGTGAACTCGCGCGGAGCACTCTGCTGCACCAGCGCACGGCACATGCCGGGCGGAAAGCGCACCAGTTCACCCTGGACCTGGGCGCCCGCCTTGCGCCACAGGTCGAGCGCTTCCGGGTCGCCGCGAAACTCGATGCCGACTTCCGCCAGGATGATATCGGCGTTGCGTTCGATCAACGCCAGGCCGTCGGCGTTGAGCACTTCGTAGCAGGGCAGGGCCCGCGTGATGTAGGGGATTGAAGCGCCGGCGCGTGCCGCACGCGCGGCCCGTTTGGCGTCGCGCCCGCTCGGGCGCGCCCGGCGTTCAGAAGCGGCTGGTGTCTCGGTCATGGCGGCCACTGCTTATGGTAGTGATGATCCAGTATGGTCAGCGTGCGCCGGGCAGGCTGATCAAATTGCGGCGTCGGCTTGCCCCGGCGCGCCATCGCTGTCAGATTACGCGACATGGCTGCAAACCTCCACACCGAGAGCTTCGACTACGTCATTGTGGGCGCCGGCTCGGCCGGCTGCGTGCTCGCCGATCGCCTGACCGAGGACGGCCGTAGCAGCGTACTGTTGCTGGAGTACGGCGGCTCGGATCGCTCGATCTTCATCCAGATGCCCACGGCCCTGGCCATTCCGATGAACCGGAAACGCTACAGCTGGTACTACCACACCGAGCCGGAGCCGCATCTGGGCGGTCGCCGCATGCATACCCCGCGAGGCAAGGTATTGGGCGGTTCTTCATCCATCAACGGCCTGGTTTATGTCCGTGGCAACGCCCTGGATTTCGAGCGCTGGCAGGAGCAGGGCGCCCAGGGTTGGAGTTACCGCCATGTGCTGCCGTATTTTCGCCGCGCCGAGCATCGGGCGGAAGGCGGCGACGACTATCGCGGTGACAGTGGCCCGCTCTCGACCTGCTATGGAACCGTCAGCAACCCCTTGCACGCCGCCTGGCTGGAAGCCGCGCGGCAGGCCGGCTACCCCCGAACCCCCGACATCAACGGCTACCAGCAGGAAGGTTTCGGCCGCATGGACATGACGGTCGGTGGTGGCGTCCGCGCCAGTACCGCAAACGTCTACCTGCGGCCCGCCATGCGCCGGCAGAATCTGCAGGTCTACACCCAGGCACTGGCGACCCGCATCGAGTTCGACGGCCAGCGGGCCGCCGGGGTGCGCTATCTGCGCGGCGGCATCGAGCACAGTGTGCTTGCGCGGCGCGAGCTCATCCTCTGCGGCGGACCGATCAACTCGCCGCAACTGCTCAAGCTCTCGGGCCTGGGGCCGGCATCGGAACTCGCCGCGCTCGGCATCGCGACGCGTCACGATCTGCCGGGAGTCGGCGAAAATCTCCAGGATCACCTCGAGTTCTATTTCCAGCATGCCTGCCGCGAACCGGTCAGTCTTTATTCAGCGATGAATCCGCTGGCCAAGCTGGGGATCGGGATGCGCTGGTTGCTGTTCCGGAATGGACTCGGGGCCAGCAATCATTTTGAGACCTGCGGCTTCATTCGCAGCGCCGCCGGGGTCCGTTATCCTGATATCCAGTACCACTTCCTGCCGGTGGCGGTCAGTTACGATGGTTCCTCGCTCGCCAGTGAACACGGCTTTCAGGCCCACGTTGGGCCGATGCGCTCCAAGAGCCGCGGCTGGGTGCGGCTGGCCTCGAGCGACGCGCGCGAGCATCCGAAGATTCAGTTCAATTACCTGAGCCATGAAGACGATTTGCTCGAGATGCGTCGCTGTGTGCGCCTGACCCGTGAAATATTCGCCCAACCCGCTTTTGACCGCTACCGCGGCCGCGAGCTGCAGCCGGGCGCCGGCGTGCACAGCGATGCCGCGATCGATGAGTTTGTGCGGGCCAAGGTGGAGAGTGCCTATCATCCCTCCTGCAGCTGCAAGATGGGCGCGAGTACTGATCGAATGGCCGTGGTCGACCATGAGGCGCGTGTCTTCGGCGTGGAAAATCTGCGTGTGGTCGATTCCTCGATCATGCCCTCGATCACCAACGGCAACCTGAATGCTCCTACCATCATGCTGGCGGAAAAACTCGCCGATGCGATCCGCGGTAAGTCGCCGCTGCCGCCCTCGGACGCGCCGTTTTACCAGGCCGCCAACTGGGACAACGCGCAACGCTAGGCGGTTGCCGAAATCGGCGTTGGGTTGTGATGCCGGCTCAGTGCGACCACTATATTCCGTAACATTATGATTACTATGAAAGAACAGAACACCAATCAGTCCGGCAGCGAACACTTCAAGAGCCTGAATCCCGCTACCGGTGAAGAGCTCGCCAGTGTCAGGATCAGTACCGCTGCCGCTATCGAAGCGATGGTGCGCAAGGCCCTCGAGGCACAACGCGAGTGGTCGGCGCTGACCGGCACGCAACGTGGCCGGCTCCTGCGGCGCGTTGCGGATCTGCTGCGTGAGCACAACGATCGACTCGCACAGCTGGAGACGCGCGACACGGGCAAACCCATACAGGAAACCTCCGTGGTGGATGTAATCTCAGGTGCGGATTGCTACGAGTACTACGCCGGGCTCGCGCCCGGCATCGCGGGTGAATATCTGGATCTGGGTCCGAGCGCTTTTGGTTACACGCGACGCGAACCGCTGGGTGTGGTGGCGGGCATCGGCGCCTGGAATTATCCGCTGCAGATCGCCTGCTGGAAGAGCGCACCGGCACTTGCCTGCGGCAACGCGATGATCTTCAAGCCCGCTGACCTGACGCCGCTGAGTGCCATTGAGCTGGAAAAGCTGGTGCTCGAGGCCGGCGTGCCGGCAGGCGTCTTCCAGGTGGTGCAGGGCGATGCGCAGGTGGGGCGAGCGCTCACCCAGCATCGCGCCATTCGAAAAGTATCGCTCACCGGGGCAGTCAGCACCGGCCGCGCGGTGATGCGCGACGCCGCCGAATCGCTCAAGCAGGTGACACTCGAGCTGGGCGGCAAGTCGCCGATCATCGTCTTTGACGATGCGCCACTCGACAACGCCGTGTCGGGCGCCCTGCTCGGCAATTTCTATTCTGCCGGCGAGGTCTGTTCGAACGGCACGCGCGTGTTCGTCCAGCGGCGCATCCTGGACGAGTTCATGAAGCGTCTGGTCGAACGCACCCGTGCACTGCGTATCGGCGACCCGCTTGATCCGGGCACGCAAGTCGGCTCGCTGATTTCGCAAACCCATATGGACAAGGTGCTGGGCTATATCGAGCTCGGTCGCGCCGAGGGCGCGCGCCTGGCCATCGGTGGCCGCCGGCTCACGAACGGCGCCTTGAACAAGGGGTTCTTCGTCGAACCCGCGATCTTCGATCAGTGCCGTGACGAGATGCGCATCGTGCGCGAGGAGATCTTCGGACCGGTGATGTGCGTGCTGGCCTTCGACGACGAAGCCGAGGTCGTCGCGCGCGCCAACGACACCGAGTTTGGCCTCTCGGCAGGTGTCTTCACCGCCGATCTGACCCGCGCACACCGGGTCATCGCGCAGCTGCAGGCCGGCACCTGCTGGATCAACCACTACAACGTGACGCCGATCGAGCTGCCTTTCGGCGGTTACAAGTCATCGGGCCTGGGGCGCGAGAATGGCCGCGCCGCCATCGAGCATTACACCCAGCTCAAGAGTGTCTACGTGGCCATGCAGGACGTGCAGGCGCCGTATTGACGCAACGGCGCTTCGCAACCCATGGGCTGGCGCTAGTCGCGATAGCGCGTGAGTGCATCGCCGAGGGTCGCGCGCAGCGTCCCGAGCCAGGGTTCGTAGTGGCGCCATTGCTCCAGGCCCTCGCGATAGATCGGCTGGCGCACCTGCTCGGCGCTCGCGGTACGCACGCTCCGTTCGGTCCGGTGGAATTCCAGGCACGCGGGTTCGAACTCCAGCTCGCAGAAATCCAGCAAGCGGTGCACATTGGCTGCCAGGTCATCGACCACGTCTTCGTAGTGCACGCGCAGTACCCGCCCGGGCAGCACGCTGTCCCAGTGACGCATGAGCTCCAGGTAGGTGCGGTAGTAGCGGGCGATATCCTCGATGCTGCAGGTGAATTCCTGGCCGCTCGCGAACAGCTGCTTGAAATTGCCGAAACAGCAGGCCATGGGTTCGCGTCGCGCGTCGATGATCCGGGCATTCGGTAGCATCAGGTGGATCAGGCCGAGATGCCGGAAATTGTTCGGCATCTTGTCGATGAAGCGATCCTTGCCGGTCCGGTAGATCCGGGTCGCGCCGAGGTATTTCTCGCCGAGGCGCTCGAAGTCCTCAGCAGTCATCTCGGCCAGCACTGCGGGATAACGCACCTTGTCGGAGTCGGGTTCACGACCGCGAAGGTCCGCCGCGATGCGCGGGATCTCGGCGAGCTCATGCGTGCCTTCGACCCTGGAGTGCGAGGCCAGGATCTGCTCGATCAGCGTTGAGCCGGAGCGCGGCAGGCCAACGATCAGAATCGGGTCGGCCGCGAGCACCCCTGTGTTCTGGTGGCGGGCGAACAGCGCCGGCGTACAGACCTCGATCTGCAGGCGCGTATTGAGCTCGAGCGCTTCGGGCTGGTAGTGGGTTTCCGGGCGCTTGAGTGCGTTGCCGCGGGCATAGTAGTCAAAGGATTTCTCATACTGCGATCGATCCTCGAGCGCCTTGCCGAGTGCAAAACACAGATGGTATCGATCAACCAGCGCGGTGGCCGCATCGGCCTCCG
>JAYTUZ010000050.1:0-7261 GCA_043744295.1 Gammaproteobacteria bacterium
CCGACGACACCGACACCCCCGCCGCCGACCGCCCCCACCCGAAAGCCCGCCACCCGGATCAGCAAGGAAAGCATGGCGCGCGAGAAGCAGGCCGCCGCCGAGGCCGAGCGCAAGCCGCCGCGCACCCGCGCAGCGGGCGGAGACGACTCGCCGTTCTGACGCGCACCCGGCCTTGAAGCGACATGCCCGCGTCATGCCGATGCCGCTGACCCTCGACGCGCGACCGCCGCTGCGCCGTTTGGTGGAGCTGCGTTCGCTGCGCCGGACGGTGCTGGCCGACAGGCTGCACACCGCGCGCGACCTCGTCCTCGACCAGCCCGCCACGCCGGCCGAACTGCGCCTGGCCGCCGCCCAGGCCCGGGCTGCCGCACGCCTGCTGGAAAAAAAGCGATGACCGCTCCGATCCCAGGCGCCGCTGCCATCACGCCACAGAACGCACCACCGAACACGCCACCGAACACCCCGATGATGCAGCAGTACCTGCGCATCAAGGCCGACTTCCCCGACACGCTCGTCTTCTATCGCATGGGCGACTTCTACGAGCTGTTCTTCGACGACGCCCGCCGCGCGAACCGCCTGCTCGACATCACCCTCACCGCGCGCGGCACCAGCGGCGGCGCGCCGATCCCGATGGCCGGCGTGCCGGTGGTCTCGCTCGACGGCTACCTCGCCAAGCTGATCAAGCTCGGCGAAGCGGTGGCGATCTGCGAGCAGATCGGCGACCCGGCGAAATCCAAGGGACCGGTGGAGCGCCAGGTGGTGCGCGTGGTGACGCCGGGCACCGTGACCGACGACGCGCTGCTGGACCGGCGCCGCGACACCCTGCTCGCTGCAGCGCTCTATGACGCGGCCAGCGAACGCTTTGGACTGGCCTGGCTGGAACTGGCCTCGGGCCGCTTCACGGTGCTGGAATCGCAGGGACCGGCTGTGCTTGCCGCCGAACTCGAGCGGCTGCGCCCGGCAGAACTGCTGTTGCGCGAGGATCAGGCCGGCGCCCTCAAGGCCTGGTGCGGCGCCGCGCTGCTGCGCGAGCGCGCGCCCTGGCACTACGATCTGGCCGCCGCCTCGCGCGCGCTCACCGATCAGCTCGGCACGCTGGACCTGCGCGGCTTCGGCGTCGATGAGTTGCCGCTGGCCATCGCCGCGGCTGGCGCCCTGCTGCAATACGTACGCGACACGCAGCGCACCGCCCTGCCCCATGTGCGTGCACTGCAGGTCGAAGAACACGGCGAGGCGCTGGCGCTCGATGCCGCCACGCGCCGCAATCTCGAGCTCGATCACAGCCTGACCGGCAACGAGGAGGCCACGCTGCTGGCGATACTCGATGCCACCGCCACGGGCATGGGCGCGCGCACGCTGCGCCGCTGGCTGGGCCGCCCGATCAGCAATCGCGGCGTGCTGCGGCAGCGTTACCAGGCCATCAGCGCGATGCTGCCCTCCCGCGCCTTCGAGCCGCTGGCCACGATGCTGCGCGGCATTGGCGATCTGGAGCGCATCCTGGCGCGCGTCGCGCTGCGCAGTGCCCGGCCACGGGATCTGGTGCAACTGCGCGCCGCGCTGGCCGCCTTGCCACCGCTGCGTGGCGCAGTCGCACAGCTTGACTCGCCGCTGCTGCGCGAACTGCATGGCGCCACGACGGATCATGCCCACGAGCGCGCGCTGTTGCAGGCCGCCATCGACCCGGAGCCCGCCACCTTCCTGCGTGACGGGGGAGTTATCGCCACCGGCTTCGACGCCGAGCTCGATGAACTGCGGCGCATCAGCACGCACACCGACGATTTCCTGCTGGAACTCGAGCAGCGCGAGCGCGAACGCACCGGCATCGCCAATCTCAAGCTCGGCTACAACCGCGTGCAGGGGTTCTTCATCGAGATCGCCCGCGCCCAGGCCGATAAAGTACCGGCCGACTATCTGCGCCGGCAGACGGTGAAATCGGCCGAGCGCTTCATCACACCGGAACTCAAGGGCTTCGAGGATCGCGTACTCGGCGCACGCGAACGCGCGCTGGCGCGCGAAAAGCAGCTCTACGAGGCACTGCTCACGCAGCTGATCGATGGCCTTGGGCCCCTGCAAGCCACCGCCATGGCGCTGGCCGAGATCGACGCACTGGGCTCGCTGGCCGATCGCGCCGCGAGCCTCAACTGGAGCGAAGCGCAGCTGGTCGATGAACCGGTGCTGCGGCTGCGCGGCGCGCGCCACCCGGTGGTCGAGCGCTACAGCGAGGCGCCGTTCGTGCCCAACGATCTGGACATGCACGCGCGCCGCCGCATGCTGATCGTCACCGGCCCGAACATGGGCGGCAAGTCCACCTACATGCGCCAGGTCGCGCTGATCGCGGTACTCGCGCACATCGGCAGCTACGTGCCGGCCGCCGAGGCCACGATCGGCCCGCTCGATCGCATCTACACCCGCATCGGCGCCGGCGATGACCTGGCCGGTGGCCGTTCCACGTTCATGGTCGAGATGACCGAGACCGCCAACATCCTGCACAATGCCACCGAGCGCAGCCTGGTGCTCATGGACGAGATCGGTCGTGGCACCAGCACTTTCGATGGCCTGTCGCTCGCCTGGGCCGTGGCCCGCCACCTCGCCACTGAAGTACGCGCCTTCACGCTGTTCGCCACGCACTACTTCGAACTCACGGCGCTCGCCGGGGAAATCGATACCTGCGCCAACGTGCACCTGGACGCCACCGAACACGGCGACTCGCTGGTCTTTCTGCACGCGGTCAAGGACGGCCCTGCCAATCGCAGCTACGGACTCAGCGTCGCCGCACTGGCCGGCGTGCCGCGCGCAGTGATCGCGCGGGCGCGCGAATACCTCGGCGTGCTGGAAAGCACCCGCGACGGCGGCGCGCAGCACCAGAGCGCGCCCACCGCCAACCGCCAGGCGGAACTGCCGCTGTTCGCGCCACTCAGGCTGAGTGCCGTCGAGCAGCGGCTCTCGCAGATCAACGCCGATGAACTCACGCCGCGCGAGGCGCTGGAGCTCATCTACGAACTTTCGCGACTGCAGCTGGCGGAAAGATCGGCATCGTGACCGACCACAGGCAGCAAACTTGAAGCGTCCATCGTGTTCGGAGGTGGCTATGGTTGAATCCGATGAATTCGTGAAGGCGCGCGTCTGCGGAAGATGGTTACTTCGATCCAGGTTGGGTGTCTCTGCTAAGCGGTCAGGTATGTGAGCCAGGGCGGAGCCGATCGTGTCCAGAATGGGCTCTCAGCTCGCCCTGCTGACCGGAAGCCCAAGACGCACGGCCGCGGGGGCGAAGCGCGCCGGATCGGCGACGAGAAAAACAAGCCACTCGCCATTTTCTCCGCGCGGCACTGCAAACTGAAAAACCCGGTCCGGGCGCCCAAGGCCCGCCATGAATTCGTCGACCGCATTCAGCACTGAGGAAACGTCCATCCATGTACCTTTTCCTTCAACGAAGAACCCGTGAGGTTTGCCCGCATACTTGAACCGCACGATGCAGCGGCCGTCGTGCTCGTAGACGCGCACACCCTCATGCGCGAGCTGAGGATCGTCTGCGATCCGGAAAGTCCGCTCGCTTTCGCCCACCCGCATCGTGAGCTGGGTCGTTTCGGTGACGTCGACGAAGCGCCCTGCCGCGCTGCTCGTTCGTTGCGAAACCTCCTCGATGGCAACGGACGGAACCGCGCTCGCGAGCAATTGCCTGAACAGCTGGTCGTGTGGTAACTCGAATCCGGGATCCCGCACGCACGCGTGCACCACCCGCCGCTCACGGTCGAACAGGGCGTGGACCATCTGGTCGATGTCAGCGAGTGCGGTGAGCGGCTGCGCGATCCATGCATCGATCCGGGCCAGGTCCGCCTCCGCGATTTCATCGATCACAGCTGCCTCGCGCAGGACACCGGCAACGTCCGATGCGGTCAGCCCTTGCTCAATCCAGTGGAAGATCAAGCGGTCCCAGGGATGCAAGCTCTCCAGAACCTCCTGGTCACTCACGCCCGCGCGCACCAGGAGAAACGCGAGATCCTCACCTGCGTATCCCTGGGGGTGGTCCGGGAGCGCTTCCCTCAAAGCGGCTACGAGGCCCGGATCGACTGGCCAGACACTACTTCTATGTCTCTCCTGCCCCAGCGCCACGTAGGTACGGTTGCTTACGTCGATGACGACCCGATGGAGCAGATAGTCCTCTTGCTCGACCGACTTGAAGCGCTCCGTCTCCCATCCCATCGCCGTGATCAACTTGCGCGTGCTCGGCTTGAAGTCGTTGCTCATGTCTGCCCCGAGTGGAATTGTGGGCGCGTCATACGGAATCCTACCTGAACCCCCGGCGCGGGTTGATTCCTGCTCAGTGCTTCAAAACGGCCTCGTAGACAACCTCGCCCCCGACGACGGTCTCCAGCACTTTGGTCCGGGCGATCTCTTCCGCTGGCACTGTGAGCGGGTTGCGATCAAGCACGATGAAATCGGCAAACTTGCCGACTTCGAGTGAGCCGGTCAGCTCATCTTCGTGCAGCTCATGCGCGGCATTGATGGTCGCGGCACGCAGCACGCCCTCGCGGGACAGGCCGGGATCTTGGCCCAGCCGGCCGCGGTATTCGGCCGGGGCGTCCGCTGTGTTGGTGCGCGTCACACCGACCTTGAGTGCAAACCATTCGTCCAGCGCATCAACGGGCCAATCGCTGCCGAAGGCGATCCGGGCGCCAGCCGCTGCCAGCAGGCCCGCGGGTTCCAGGATCTTCATGCGCTCGGGCCCGAAGTAATCCTTCAGACCCAGGGTGTCGCCGGCCGGTTTTCCCCACTGCAATGACAGCACCGGGATGACACCGAGCGACTTGAAACGCGGGAAATCCGCCGGCGCCACGATTTCATCGTGCGCGATGGCCGGCCGGATGTCGGCAGCAGGCAGCGCCTTGCGTAGCGCCGCGACGCCATCGAGCGCCGCGCGGACAGCGGCGTCGCCATCGGCGTGCATGTGCGGATCGATGCCGGCCCGGCCGAGTGCGACCAGGATGCTGGCGAGCGCCTCGGCCGGAAAGTACACCGCTGGACCACGGTTGTCGCCAGGCATCCACTGCGGATGATCGGCGGTACCGGCGTTGCGCCGATAGGGCTCCAGCATCGCCCCGCTCAACGCCGGCGCAGCGATCACGCCGTCGAGGAACAGCTTGGCGTTGCGCACCGTGATTCCCGGCGCACGCCTCAACGCGCCTTCGTCATACTGCTTGCGCAGCGACACCACGCGCGCCACCGCCGCGCTGATCGAGACCGCCTCGGCCGGAGTGATGGGCGGCGCGAAGTGCGCCCGCGCCGTAAGCTTGCCGGCCTTGCGCAGCGCTGCAAATGCCGCCAAGTCTTCGGGCTCGGCAACCGCATCCAGGAAGCTGGTGACGCCCTGCTGATTCATGGCCTTGAGCGCCACGGCGGCGGCCTTCATGTTCTGCACGCTCGTAGGACGCGGCACGAGCGACCGGAATACCTCGAACGCAGCATCTTCGAGCAGCCCGGTCGGCTCGCCGGCCGGATCGTGCCAGATCTTGCCGCCGAGCGGGTCGGGCGTCGCGGCGGTGATCTTCGCAAGTTGCAGCGCGCGCGAGTTGGCGAGCACCGTATGACCAAACGAGGACTGCACGATGATCGGGCGCCTGGTTTTCAGCACATCGAGCGTCGCACGGCTGGTCTTGACGCCGGCCGGACGCATGCTCTCCTGGAACCAGCTGGCGACCTCGAGCCAGCCATCCGGCTCCGCGGTTTTCGTCTGATCGAGACAGGCCTGCACCCGATGCTGAAATTCCACGACCGTCAGCGAGGCGTAGTTGAGATTGCATTTCAGCAGCACCGTGCCGCCTTCCAGCGGGTGCATGTGCCCGTCAACGAGGCCGGGCATCAGGAAACGCCCTTTCAGATCGACATCGACCGTCGCGCTGCCGACGTACGGGTCGAGACCGCGGCTACCGCCGACGTAGATGATCCGCCCGTCACGGATCGCCAACGCCTCGGCCTGCGCGTTGCCGGCAGCCGCGGTGAACAGCACGCCATTGTGGTAGACACGATCTGCCGGAGCGCCTCGCGATGCGGCGGCCAGGCTTAAGGTAGCGGCCAGCACCAGCAGTGCACAGGTGGCGGTTATTCGAAGTAATTGAAGCATGGTGCTGATTCCAAAGATTACGCGGGCGATAAGTCCATCGTAGTGCATCAACCGTCGCCGTGCCATGACGGGCGCAACGCATTTGACGACGCCACGCCGAAGCGGACAGACTCAAAGGCTGGGCATGAGGCAGCAATTTGCCAGGCAGGATAATCACATGAATGGGTTCCGAACGGTCTGCATCATCCTTGGAGCGCTCGGTGCAGGCTCCGCTCCTGCACTCTCGCCACCACTGGATAGTAGCCCGGCCTTTTTTTCCGGCGACTGGGTCGGCATGGGGGCCAACGACCATTTCTGCTTCATGCGTTTGCGGCCTGAGGGGATTGGAACGGTACTCATCAGCGGACCGAGCGGCGACTGGGTTGGGGCCAGCATTCGCTGGCAAAACCACCGTCAGAGCATCGCAGTGAGCGAAGTGAAGCCGCTGCCCGAGGATCCGCACCGACGCCTGCTGCCCCTGTCGCAACTGACTCTGCGCGTGGCTTTCGGCGGTACCATTCATCTGCTGATGAATACAGACATGCCGACCTGCGAGCTACAGCGACGCGCCAGCGTGCAGCGGCGCATGGAAGAAGCCGAGTTGCTGCTCAACAGACCGGCCGAGGTAAGGAAACCCAATGACAGGAAGTGAGCCGGCCACTCACTGGCCCGTCTGGCTGATGCGACTGGCCTGGCCACTGCCGGGCGCGTATATGGGCGCTGCCCTCGGTTTCAATCTGTACTTCAGCCAACCGGGCCTCAACAGGGATACCCTCGCACCCGCCATTCTCGCCAGCCTTTGGGCCTTGTGCGGACTTGTTATCGGTGTGCTGGGCACAGGCATCATCGCCTGGTTGATCCAGCGCGGCCTGCGTCGTTTGCTTTCCACCAGTCCGCCGGTCACAGCCGCCATTACGCTGCTTTGCCTGATCGGCTTGTGCGGTAGGCTGTATGCACCACTGAACACTCTCCTGCCCACGCTGTTGATTTCACCGCACCAGACGGCGCCATCACGCACCACGCCAGCACCTGAACGATCGACGTGCGCACAGGCGCCGCCATCCGACCCCGCTGTCCGTAAAGAGTGGGAGCTGGAGTGTCGCTAGGCGACGCTGCTACTCCGGCAGGTTCATTTTGCGCAGGAAGGCTTTGAAGCGGGGGTCG
>JAYTUZ010000051.1:0-27897 GCA_043744295.1 Gammaproteobacteria bacterium
GGCTGGCGTCGATCGCCGCCAGCGCCCCGGCGCCAAACAACAGGGAATCGCCGGGCAGGAACGGCGTTACCACCAGGCCAGTCTCGGCGAAAATAATCAGGAACAGCACGGCGTAAATCCACACATCGAAGCGCACCAGCATCTCGACCAGGTGGCTATCGAGGTGCATTACCAGGTCAATCAGAAAATGCACGACCTCCATCAGGTACGCGGCAGTGCGTGCAACGGCGCGTGACTGGCATAGAGCACGCCACGCAGCGTCGCCAGAGCCACCGCGACCTGCGGATCGCGACGCGCCAGGGTCGGCGCACCAGCGCCGGCATCGAGCTCGGCGGGTGGCAGCTCGGCGCCATTGAGCAACACGTCAGGTGTGATGCCGACGCCGTTGATCGAGGCGCCCGAAGGCGTGTAGTAACGTGAAGTCGTGAGCTTGAGCGCCTGACCGTCCGAGAGCGGCATGATGGTCTGCACCGTACCCTTGCCGTAGGTTCGGCGCCCGATCAGCGTGGCGCGATTGTTCTGACGGAGCGCGGCGGCCAGTATTTCCGCGGCCGAAGCCGAACCGCCATTGACCAGCACGACAATGGGTGCTCCAGCCGCGATATCGCCGGGCGTCGCCGCCATGCGAAAGCGCGCCTCGAGCACGCGCCCATCGGCGCTGACGATCGTGCCCTGTTCGAGGAATTCATCGGCGCTGGCGCTGGCCGCTTCCAGGACTCCGCCCGGATTGTCGCGCAGATCGATGATCAGGCCGTGCAGCTTGCCGCCATTCGCGGCGCGTACCAGCGCGATGCCGCGGGCGAGTTCCGCGGCCGTGGCATTGGTGAATTCGCTGACTCGCAGGTACGCCACGCCTGGCGCCAGGCTCTCGGCCGCCACGCTGGGCAGTGCCACTTCGGAACGCTGCAGCACGAATTCCTGCGCCGCCCGGCCGTTGCGTTGCACGCTCAGGCGCACCTGGCTGCCCACCGCGCCGCGCAGCAGATCGGTAGCCGCATCGAGATTCGCTGCATTGACGAGCAGCGCATCGATGCGCACCAGCAGATCGCCGGCCTGCAGTCCCGCCTGCTGCGCCGGCGAGTCCGGCAGGCAACGCACGATGCGCACGCCTCCGGCCACGCCTTCCACCTCGACGCCGACGCCGGCATACGACCCGTTGCTAGAGGCCTGGAGCGCCGCATACTCGCGCTCGCTGAGTAGCGTGGAATGTTCATCGAGACTCGCCAGCATGCCGCGGGTAGCGTGCCGCATCAGCTGGTGAACGTCGATCTGATCGACATAATTCTCGCGCACCCGCTGCAGCACCTCGGCCAGCAGCCTGGCATCCTGCCAGGGCAGTACTTCGCCACCGATGGCCGGTGTGGCCGCGACCGCAGCGCCCTGAACATCACGCTCCGCGTACACCCGCGTGTTGAGTGATAGTGCGCAACCGAGCAGCACGCCCGTGCACAGTGTTATTGCCCAGCGCAGCTGTGAGCCCATGGCGTTGAATCCTACACCGCCGCCGACACCGCGGACAGCACTGGCAGGTGCGGCAGTACCACCTCCGGCACGGCGTGGGTGGCGGTTGCCGCCGCCGCATACAGCGGCAACTGCTCGAGCACCTCATCGATCGGCACTGGTTGGGCGATGGCAAAACCCTGGCCATAGTCGACACCCAGCTGCGCAATGCGATTGCGTATCTCTTCGGTTTCGACATACTCTGCCACCGTAATCAACGACATCGCACGCGCCAGCTGCGCGATTGCCTGGATGGTCGATTCCGCCTTGGAGTCGCGCAGCACGTCGCGCACGAAACTGCCGTCGATCTTCAGCATGGTGATTGGCAGCGAACGCAGATACGCCAGCGAACTGAGGCCGGTGCCAAAATCATCCAGCGCTATGCCGCAGCCAAGTTTGCGCAACTGGCGCATCAGGGTCTCGGTGTGTGCCAGATTGCCGACCGCCGCGCTCTCGGTCAGCTCGAAACACAGCGCGGCAGGATTGAGGCCGCTGTCGTTGATCTGGCGGATCAGGAACTCGGTCCAGGCCTCGTCCTGCAGCGATTGTCCCGAACAGTTGATGGTGAACACCACCGGATCGTTGGCCAGCAGCGCGGCGTGCGGCTTGAGCAGGTTGAGCGCCTCGCCGACCACCCAGCGGTCGATCTCGGGCATCAGCTGGTAGCGTTGCGCCGAGGACATGAAGGTATGGGGCCCGATGGTCTGCCCGTCGGTGCCGATCATGCGCAGCAGCAGTTCAAAGTGCGGGCGCAGGTGGGTGCCGCCCAGTGGCAGCAACATCTGTGCGTACAGGCGCATGCGCCCGCCGGCGATGGCGGCGCGCAGGTCGGCCACCATGTTGATGTCGGTGAAGCGCCGGATGATGCTCTCGTCGGCCTCCTGGAAAATTTCCACCCGATTGCGACCGCGATCATTGGCGGCCTTGCAGGCGGTCTCGGCAGCGGCAAAGGCATGGGTGAACACTTCGGCACGCGGCTCGACCGCCGCGACGCCGACGCTGATCGATACGGCAATCGAGCCGTCGCCGATGCCGGCGCCGAGCCGCTCGGCACCCTGACGCAGCGCTTCGGCAAAGCGCGCCGAATCATCGAGACTGGCGCGCAGCAGTACCGCAAAGCGATCGCCCGACATGCGCGCCGCTACCGAACCTGGCGGCAGGCGCTTGCGGACCAACTCGCCGATCTGGGCGATTACCTTGTCGCCGATATGCATGCCGTAGGTGTCGTTGATGACGTGGGTGCGATTGGTGTCGATCGACAACGCGCTCCACCAGCGTTGCGCGCTGCTATCCTGGGTGAGCATGTTGTGAACCCGCGACTCAAAGGCCGGGCGGTTCAGCAGGCCGGTGAGTGCGTCGTAGCTGCTGGCGATCACGGCCGAGGCGCGCCGCGCCAGCAACTCGCCCAGCCGCGCCTGGCGCGGCGTGAATTCCGGCATATCCATGCTGCGAAACAGCGCCAGCACACCGAGCGAGCGGCCGTCGGCGCGCGCCACCGGGCAGGCCAGCAGCCGATAGGCGTTGTTGCCATCGCCGGTCTGCAGTTTCATGTGATTGACGATCAGTGCATCGCGGCGCATCTGTGCGGTCGAGAGCAGGTGGCGATGGGCGCGTGCCACCAGACTGGCATCCATGTTGTGACCGGCCTGCTGGCGTACCAGCACCAGACCCTTCTCGGGCACGATCAGCGCCGCCAGGGCACCGTTCACGTGTTCGATGGCGGCGCCAAGAATGACCTTGAGTTCATCGCCGCCGTCATCGTTGGCGCTGCCATCGCTGCCGCTGACCTTCAGCAGCATGTCCAGATCCTGATCGTGTTCGGCCAGCGCGCCGCTCAGGTTCACGATCTGCTCGCGGTTCAGCAGTTCGCGAGCCAGTATCTCGAGCGCCGGCCGCAGCAGCGCATGGACAAATGAGAGCGTGCGATTCTCGCTTTCCGCTCCGACCTTGCAGCGCACCAGCAGCGACGCGAACGGTGCGCTGCGATCGCCCACCGGACGCCACAGCCAGAAAACATAGTGCGGCTCACCGTCGGTGATCCACAGGCCGGTCGCACCCGGCTCATCGCGCGCCGCGCGCATGGATTCGGCCACCAGCTGGCGCAGCGCCTCGTCGACCGCTACTTCATTGGACCAGTAGAGTTCACCGGCCGCGTTGAAGATCGATGCCCCGGCCATGCGCGGCAACAGCGCGCGCATCAACTGCGTGTACGACTCCAGCTCGGAATGACCCGAGGCGGCAGTGCTTACAGGGGGATTCTCGCGTAGCGCGCTCATGCAGACGACAGCATCGGGCAAGACCCGGCGCCCGGCCATGATGGGGTTCGCGCTTTTTGTCAAACGGCGCGCGACTGTGACGCATTTCTCAGTCGGGCGCGCGGCGGCGAAACCAGGGGCGCGGATCCAGCGGCTTGCCGGAGCGGCGGATCTCGAAATACAGCTGCGGTTCGGGTCGTCCGCCACTATCGCCCGCCGTGGCGATGACATCCCCGGCCGCTACGCTCTCGCCGACGGCTTTGCGCAGCTCATCGTTGTAGCCATAGAGACTCAGGTAGCCAGAGCCGTGATCGACGATGCACAGCAGGCCCAGCCCCGGCAACCAGTCGGCATAGATCACGCGACCGGCAGAGACAGCGTGGACCGGCGCGCCGCGCTCGGTTGAAAGCACGGTGCCTTGCCAGTTCACGCCGCTGGCGCGCTGCTGGCCAAAACTGGCCACCAGGCGACCGACGACCGGCCAGTCCAGTAGGCCGCGCAGGCGGGCAAATGCGCTGGAATTGTCGGCTGGTGAACTGGGGCGCACCACCCGGCTGAGTTCACGCAGCAGGCGTTCGAGATCGGCCTGCTGGGTCTTGAGACGCGCCAGGTTGGCGCTGCGCGAACGCGCTTCGGTTTGCAGATTGACGAGCGCCTGCTGACGTCGATCGCGACCACTCTCCAGCCGTTGCAGCTGCTGTGCTCTGGCGCGTTGCAGCTGCGCCAGCGCAGCTTCCTGTTCGGCAAGTCGCTGCTCGAGCCTCTCGATGCTGCGCATGCGCTCACTGATGGCTGCGATCTGTCCGGCGCGCGCGCGCCCAAAATAGCCGTACCAGGCGAACATGCGGCTGGCCTGCGCAGGGTCCCGCTGATTGAGCAGCAACTGCAACGGTTCATTTCGCCCCAGCAGGTACGCCACCCGCAACTGCTGGGCCAGCGCTGCGCGCTCGGCAACCAGGGCGCTGCGCTCACGCTCGCGCGCTGCGCTCAGGGTCGCACGCTGCCCGGCATGCGCCAACTCCTGCCGGCGCAGCTCCGCCAGCTCGCCGCGCACGCCGGTCACGGCCAGCTCGGCGTCACGCAGGGTCCGAGCCAGGCGGTCTTTTTCCAGGGCGTCGCGCCCAACCTCGCGACTGACACGTTCGATGCGCTCGCGCAGACTGCGCAGCTGTTCCGCGGTCTGGCCAGCCGAGGCCGCCCATAGCGGCAATACCGGCGCCAGTGCCAGTGCCAGCGCCAGCAACAGGGCAAAGCGCGGCAAATGGGTGATCGGGCGCACAGGCATGCGGAAAAGTCTAACGCAGCAGGGCTATAATGCGCGCCCCGCAATATGGCGGCAGCGTTCCCAGACCGGCCGGCGGCCCATAGATTCCATGCAACACCTGCTAGACTACGCCTCGCACCATCCCGGCCTCAGCCTGCTGCTGGCCGCCGCGGTGCTGGCCGTGCTGGTTTATGAAATGCGCGCGCGTGCGCACGCCGCGGGTGCAGTCAGCCCGCAGGATGTCGTCAGGCTGATGAACCAGGGCGCGACCGTTCTTGATCTGCGCGACGCCGAGGCTTATGCCGCCGGCCATATCCGTGGCGCCCGCCATCTGCCGGCCGAGCGCCTGAGCGGCGAGCTCGACAGCCTCAAGCGCCTGAAGGAACGACCGGTCATCGTCTATTGCGAACGGGGCGCTGCGGCCGCTGGCGCGCTGCGCAGCCTGGCCACGCAGGGCTTTACCAAGGTCGTCAATCTGCGCGGCGGCCTGTCCGCCTGGCGCGCCGAAAATCTGCCCTTGACCCGCGAGTAACAGGGTGGACGGAGCGCGCATAGAGATGTACGCCACCTCGTGGTGCCCTTACTGCGCAGCGGCTCGCCAGCTGTTGCGCCGCAAAGGCGTGAGCTTTGAAGAGATCGGCATCGAGGCCGACCCGGCGCAGCGCGAGATCATGATTCGCCGCAGTGGACGGCGCACGGTGCCGCAGATCTTCATCGGCGGCATGCACGTCGGCGGCTCGGACGAACTGCACGCGCTCGATGCGGCCGGCGGCCTCGATCCCTTAATCACCAAGCCCCAGGAAACCAGCACATGGCCATAGAATCGGAACAGGATCAGAACGCAGGCGGCGCGCAACTCGCATTGCAGGCGGTCTACCTCAAGGACTGTTCGTTCGAGGCACCGCAGGGACCACGCAGTAACGGCGAATGGAACCCGCAGATCGGGCTCGACCTGAATACTTCGATCAGTCACATCGAGGGCGACCTGCGCGAAGTGCTGTTGACGGTCACGGTGTCGGCCAAGCATGCGGAGCGCACCGCCTTCCTGGTCGAAGTCAAACAGGCCGGCGCATTCCTGATGCAGAACCTCAGCGACGAGGATCTGCGGCGCGCCGCCGGCATCATCTGCCCGGGTGTGCTGTTCCCCTATGCCCGCGCGGTGGTCTCGCAACTGGTAAGCCAGGGCGGCTTTCCGCAGCTGCTGTTGCCGCCGGTGAACTTTGAAGCCCTGTTCACAGCCAGCAGCGCCGAAGCGGCCAGCACCACGAAGAACTGAGTTGTGAGTGCAGCGAGCGCGACGCAGGCGCAGATCGCCGTTCTGGGCGCCGGCTCCTGGGGCACGGCGCTGGCGATCCAGTGGGCAAGGGCCGGCAACAGCGTGCGCCTCTGGGGACGTGAGGCCGCACAACTCGCGCTGATGAGTCAGGAGCGCGTCAATCGCCGCTACCTGCCCAACGCGCCATTCCCGGCATCATTGCAGATTGCGCCCACCCAGGCCGCTGCGCTCGAGGGCGTCGATGACGTACTGGTCGCAGTGCCCAGTCATGCCTTCAGGGAATTGCTCACGCAGCTCAAGGCGTTGCTCACGCCGGCCCAGCGCCTGTGCTGGGCTACCAAGGGTTTTGAAATCAGCAGTGGCCGCTTGCCATACGAAGTGGCGCAGCAGGTGCTCGGCAGCGGACGCCTGACCGCGGTGCTGTCCGGGCCAACCTTCGCACGTGAAGTGGGCGCCGGGCTGCCGACCGCGATGACCATTGCCTCGCGCGATGCCGACTACGCCGCGATGCTGGCGTACGATATCTCCAACGCCAATTTCCGCGCCTACACTTCCACCGATATCGTCGGCGTGGAGGTCGGCGGCGCAGTCAAGAACGTGCTGGCAATCGGCGCCGGGCTGTCAGATGGCCTGGGCTTTGGCGCCAATGCGCGTATTGCGCTGATCACCCGCGGCCTGATGGAGATGATGCGCCTGGGTGTGGCGCTGGGTGCGCAGCGCGAGACCTTCATGGGACTGGCGGGGCTTGGTGACCTGGTGCTTACCTGCACCGATGATCAATCACGCAACCGTCGTTACGGCCTGCTGCTCGCCCGGGGCCTCGGCAGCGCAGCTGCGTTGCAGGAGATTGGCCAGGTGGTTGAAGGGCATCTGGCCGCGCGCGCCGTGCACCAGGTGGCCGAGCGCGAAGGCGTACTGCTGCCGATCTGCGCGGGCATATACGGCGTGCTCAACCAGGATCTGGCTGCCGAGGAAGTGGTGCGCGGGCTGATGATGCGGCCGATCAAACCGGAGTTTGAATAACGGCTGCAGTCGACGCAGCGCTCAGGCGTGCGCAAAGCCCAGTTGCCGCCATGCCTCGTACACGACCAGCGCTACGGCATTGGCAAGGTTGAGACTGCGATTGCCGGCGCGCATCGGAATGCCCAGGACATTGCTGGCGGCTATCTGCGCCAACACCTCGGCCGGCAGGCCGCGTGTCTCGGACCCGAACAGCAGCGCGTCGCCGGGCTTGAAACTGACGTCGCTGTAGCGGCGTGCGCCACCGGTTTCCACGGCAAACAACCGGGCTGATGAGGACGGCAGTTTCAGGCTGCCGAGGCAATCCTCCAGCGTGCCGTGCACGCGCACCGTTGCCAGGTCGGCGTAGTCCAGCCCGGCGCGACGCAGCTTGCGCTGCTCCAGGCTGAAGCCCAGCGGCTCGATAAGGTGCAGTCGGCTGCCGGAGTTGGCGCACAGGCGGATGATATTGCCGGTATTGGGCGGAATTTCCGGCTGGTAGAGTATGACCTCAAACACGACGGCTGCCTGGGGCTGCTGCCACGCGCTGCGGATATTTTTCGCGCTGCCGGCGCTCGATTCGCGCGATAATTACCGCCATGACCCGCGCTGCCACACCGCCCGACGCCTCGCTCGCCAGCCGGTTCTGCGGCATGGATTTCGCCTCGCCCATCGTGCTGCTGTCCGGCTGCGTGGGCTTTGGCGAGGAATACACCCGGGTCGCCGGCTTCAGCAATCGCGACGTCGGCGCCATCGTGCTCAAGGGCACGACCGGGCAGCCGCGCCTGGGCAACCCGCCGCGCCGCATTGCCGAGACTGCCGGCGGCATGCTCAACGCCATCGGACTGCAGAATCCGGGCGTCGACAATGTGGTGCGCAGCATCCTGCCGGGTCTCGATTTCAGCGAGACGCGCTTTATCGCCAATGCCTGCGGCTCGACCATTGATGAATATGTCGAGGTGACGCGCCGTTTCGATGATTCGCCTGTCGATGCCATCGAAATCAATATCTCCTGCCCCAATGTCAAGGAAGGCGGTGTGCAGTTTGGCAATGTACCCGAGATGTCGGCGCGCGTGGTCGCCGCCTGTCGCCGGGTGACGCGCAAACCGCTGATCACCAAACTCTCACCCAACCAGACCGACATCCGCGAAAATGCCCGGCGCTGCATTGAAGCGGGCACCGACGCTTTCGCTGTCATCAACACCATGATGGGCATGGCGATCGACAGCCGCAACGGACGAGCGGTCATCGGCAATGTACAGGGCGGCCTGTCGGGGCCGGCGATCAAGCCGATCGCCCTGCTCAAAGTCCGTGAAGTCCATGAAGTGGCCGGGCCACACGGCATCCCGATCATCGGCCAGGGCGGCATCGCCAGCGCCGCTGACGCGATCGAATTTCTGCTCGCCGGTGCCAGCGCCATCGGCATCGGCACGGCGTTGTTCTATGATCCCCTGGTCTGCCAGACGATCAACGCGGGTCTGGCCGATCATCTGGCCAGCCAGAGATTGGACTCAGTGCAACAATTGATCGGCGCCCTGCGGACCGCACCCGCCACAACCCACTGTTGAGGAGCGAGCCATGTCAGTAGCGGAAGAAATCGAGCGGCTGCAGGCACTGCGCGATCGCGGCGCACTCACCGAGGCCGAATTCGCCCAGGCCAAGGCGCGCGCACTGGGCGGCGCAGGCCCGGCGGCTGAGCCCGGCCAGGCCGCTGCGCCTGGCACCGCCACTGCGCCAGCGCCCGATGCCTTGCTGCGTCGCCTCACCCGCTCCACCACCGATCACGTCATCGGCGGCGTGTGTGGCGGACTTGGCGCGCACACCAGCCTGCCCTCCTGGGCCTGGCGCGTGATCTTCTGCGTCGCGGTGCTCTATTTTGGCATCGGCCTGCTGCTCTATCTGTTGCTGTGGATCTTCATCCCGGCGACTCCCGAACAAAAATAGCCAGCACGTGGCGGCAAGCGATTTACTGCGATTGCTGCTGCTGGCGGCAATCTGGGGTAGCTCCTACCTGTTCATGCGCGTGGCAGCGCCCGGCTTCGGGCCGGCGCCGCTGGTCACCCTGCGACTGGCCGGCGCCGCCCTGTTCTTCATGCCCTGGTTGCTGCAGGCGCGCAACCGGGCGTTGATGCGCGGCCACGTGCTGGAGCTGTGCTGCCTGGGGGTGCTGAATTCGGCCGTGCCGTTCAGCCTGCTGGCCTTCGCCTCGTTGCGCGCGGAAGCGGGTTTCAATTCGGTGATTGGCGCCACCGCGCCACTGTTCGCAGCCGCTGTCGATGCGCTGTGGTGGCGGCATCCGCTCGGCCGTCCGAAGATATTCGGGCTGGTGCTGGGCTTCAGCGGCGTGCTGGTGCTCGCCTGGGGCCATATCGATTTTCACAGTGGCGGCAACGGTTGGGCATTGCTGGCGGCACTGCTGGCATCGCTCTGCTATGGGATCGCGGCGCACTACGGTAAACATCACTTCGCCGGCCAACCGGTGATGCTGCCCGCAGCAGGCAGCATGCTCGCGGCCACCGTGCTGATTGCGCCATTCGGTGCCTGGCAGTGGCCGGCGCACGTGCCACCGCCGCACGAGTGGCTGGCGGCTGCGGTGCTCGCCATTGTCTGCACGGCGATCGCCTACATGCTCTATTACCGGATCATCACCCGCGTCGGCGCCACCACCGCGACCACGGTAACCTTCGTGATTCCCGTATTCGGGGTGCTGTGGGGAGCGCTGTTTCTGCACGAGCACATCACTGTGACAATAGTCGTGGGCATGCTGATCACACTGCTGGGCACGGCGGTCACCAGCGGATTCATTCGTGCTCCCCGGGTTCATCCAGCCCCAGCTCCTTGAGCTTGCGGGTCAGCGTATTGCGGCCCCAACCCAGCAGTCTGGCCGCTTCCTGGCGATGCCCCTGGGTATGTCTGAGCGCCACGCCTATCAGCGTGCGCTCGAAGGCCGGCAGCGCTTCATCGAGCAACGGACGGGCGGGCGTGACGCCCTGTCGCCGGGCCCAGTCGGCCAGCGCCGCAGTCCAGTCCGGTGATGTGCTTGCAGCCGCCGCGGGCAGATCGGCCGGCAGATCTTCAACGCGTATTTCCTTGCCTGGCGCCAGCACGGTCAGGCGTCGGCAGACATTCACCAGCTCGCGCACGTTGCCCGGCCAGTCGCAGGCACAGAGGCGTTCGCGCGCGGCGGCCGTCAGTGTCTTCACCTCGGTGCCCAGCTCCAGCGCGGCGCTATTGAGGTAGTGCCCCAGCAGATCCGCGATGTCTTCGCGCCGCGCACGCAGTGCTGGCAGCTCGATGCGGATCACGTTCAGGCGGTGAAACAGGTCTTCGCGGAACTGTCCGCTGCGCGCACGCTGCTCGAGATTCTGGTGGGTGGCGGCAATCACGCGCACATCGACCTTGATCGGCGTCTGCCCGCCGACGCGGTAGAACTCCGCTTCGGCGAGCACCCGCAGCAACCGGGTCTGCAACGCGACCGACATGTCGCCGATCTCATCGAGAAACAAGCTCCCGCCGTCGGCCTGCTCGAAGCGGCCGCGACGCTGGCTGTCGGCGCCGGTGAACGAGCCCTTCTCGTGACCAAACAGCTCTGATTCCAAGAGCTCGGACGGAATCGCCGAAGTGTTCAGCGCTATGAATGCTTTGCCGGCACGCGGGCTGTGCTCGTGCAGGGCGCGCGCCACCAGTTCCTTGCCGGTACCCGACTCGCCCGTGATCAGTACATTGACGCTGCTGCGTGACAGGCGACCTATGGCCCGAAACACCTGTTGCATCGCCGGCGCCTTGCCCAGCAGTTCAGGAATCGGCGCCGCCGTGCTGGCCAGCGTCGCGACCGGTCGCACACCGGATTGTGCTGCACGGCGCACCAGCTCGACCGCCTGGTCGATGTCAAAGGGCTTGGGCAGATATTCAAAGGCGCCACTGCCATAGGCCGTGACCGCGGCACCGAGGTCCGCGTGCGCCGTCATCACGATCACCGGCAGATCCGCATGACTGCTGCGCACCTGCTTGAGCAGGTCGATGCCCGACTGGCCGCTCATGCGCACATCGGTGATCAGTACGTCAGGGGCATCGGTGTGCAGCGCGCGCAGCACCGCTTCCGCGGCTTCGAAGGCTCTGGGCTGCATGCCAGCGTTGCGCAACGCGCGCTCCAGCACCCAGCGGATCGATGCGTCGTCATCGACCAGCCAGACGCGCAGTGGTGCGGTAGTCATGCGGCATCCTCCAGCGGCAGCAGCATCGAGAAAATCGTCAGTCCCGGGCGGCTCTCGAACTCAATGATGCCGCCGTGTCGCGCCGCCATGTCCTGCGCCACCGACAAGCCCAGGCCCGTGCCTTCAGGCTTGGCGGTGACCAGTGGGAAGAACAGCGTCTTGTGCAGATCGCCTGGCACACCCGGGCCGTTGTCTTCAACCTGAATGCAGGCCACCAGCTTATGGCGCACCAGTCCGATGTTATGGTTGGAAAGCGTGCGCGTGCGCAGGATCAACTTGCCGCTCCCGGCCAGTGCCTGCAGCGCATTGCGTGCGACATTGAGCAGAGCCTGGATGATTTCATTGCGATCGAAGCGACCCTCGGGCACGCTCGGATCATAGTCGCGCTCGAGGCTCACGCCGCTGGGCGCCTCGCTGCGCAGCAGCTGGTACACATGCTCGCAGACTTCATGCACATTGAGCCGCTGCTTGCGCGGCGGCCCGCTGGGCCCGAGCATGGTATCCACCAGGTCGCGCAGCCGGTCGGCTTCGGTGACAATCACCGTGGTGTATTCCTTGAGCGCGCTATCGTGCAGCTCCCGCTCGAGCAGCTGCGCAGCGCCGCGCAGCCCGCCCAGCGGGTTCTTGATTTCATGCGCCAGCTGGCGAATCATCAGCCGGCTGCCATCGACACGGGTGAGCAGCTCCTTGTCGCGCGAGATGCGCTGGCGCTGGCGTGCGTCGACCAGCTCGACCAGCAGATGCGTGCCGGTGATCTGTCCGGCCAGCGGCGTCACGGAGATATCGACCAGCACCAAGGGGTGAGCTGACTGCAGCATCGGCACCGGCGCGAGCGCCAGCTCATGGCCAGCGCAGGTCTCGGCGCTCTCGAGCGAGCGGCGCAGCAGTTCGACCAGCGGCCCGGCGCCAGCGAACAGTTCACTTACCGGATGCCCGCGCGCCTGCCTCAGGCTCAAGCCCAGCAGATCCTGCGCGCCCACGTTCGCATAGACCACGCACAGTTGCGCGTCGAGCACCAGCAGGCCGGTGGCAAGCGCATCGAGCAGCTCGGTGGAATCGAAATGCGCCAGCGGCGAGCTGGCTTCGGCATCACGGGCCATGATTGCACCGCGCGCCGGGTCGCGGGCCGCCGGTGTGCAGACCACGACGCTGCGTCAGCGATGGCGCGTGGGATTCGCGGGCGCGAGCACCGAGGGCTGACGCACGTGAAATCGCACCATGGGCGATCGGCAGACGCTCTTGTTGTTGGAATCGCGCAGCTCGGCTGCCACGGTGTGCGTGCCACGTTCGATCGGCGAGATATGGAATTCCAGCTGGTCGGCCGTCGCCGCTTCCATCGGCGCGCCGTCGAAACTCAGCACTACGTGATCGTTCGAGCGTTTGGGCGGATGCGGCTCCACAGCCACGGTCAGCGAGTCGACGTCGATCAGCACCTGGTCGTCGGCCGGTTGCACGACGGCACAGCTGCTGTACTGGAAGGACGCTTCGGCGCGCCGTTTGCCTGCCGCCCCCGGGTTCGGCCGGCCGGTGAGCGTATTGTCCGGGGCCAGATCGCCGCTGCCGCTGGAGGAATAGGTCTGCGCCGAGCCCAGCACGATCTTCTCGGCGCCCTGGTGCGGCTGATCTGAATAATGCACGCCGTCGGCATCCACCCAGCGATAGGTGACGCCAGCCGTCACACAGGTCGCAAACAGCAGCAGCAGCAGGAGAATGCTCGAGGTACGCATGGGGCTCAAGCATAGACCGGTTTGTACCCCGGGTACAAAAGCGGGTGACAGCCCTGTGATGTCCGTCACCCGCTTGCGTGTGCACGAGGCCTGCGGCCGCAGCGCGTCAGACGCTGTAGTACATATCGAGCTCGCAGGGATGCGTCGACATGCGGTAGCGCTGAACTTCCTGGTTCTTCAGGCCGATATAGGCATCGATCACGTCGTCCGTGAACACGCCGCCGCGCTTGAGGAACTCGCGATCCTTGTCGAGGTGCTCGAGCGCCATATCGAGCGAATGACAGACCTGCGGGATATGTTTGGCCTCTTCAGGCTCCAGGTCGTAGAGATCCTTGTCGGCCGGATCGCCGGGGTGCATCTTGTTCTGGATGCCATCGAGCCCGGCCATCATCATGGCCGCAAAGGCGAAGTACGGGTTCGCAGCCGAATCCGGGAAGCGCACTTCGATGCGGCGCGCCTTCGGGTTGGGCACCCACGGAATGCGGATCGAGGCGCTGCGATTGCGGGCCGAGTAGGCCAGCATCACCGGCGCTTCGAAGCCCGGCACCAGGCGCTTGTAACTGTTGGTGCCCGGATTGGTGAAGGCGTTGATCGCCTTGGCATGCTTGATGATGCCGCCGATGTAATAGAGTGCCGTGTCGGAAAGTCCGCCGTACTTGTCACCGGCGAACAGTGCCACGCCCGCTTTCTGCAGCGATTGATGCACGTGCATGCCCGAACCGTTGTCGCCGACCAGCGGCTTGGGCATGAAGGTCGCGCTCTTGCCGTGCAGGTGCGCGACGTTGTGCACGCAGTACTTGAGGATCTGCACTTCGTCGGCCTTCTTGACGAGGCCGCCGGCACCGACGCCGATCTCGCACTGGCCGCCGGTCGCCACTTCGTGGTGATGCACTTCGACCGTGAGGCCCATTTCCTCCAGCGCCTTGCACATCGCCGAGCGGATGTCCTGGAAGGCATCGACCGGCGGCACTGGAAAATAGCCGCCCTTGACGCCGGGGCGATGCCCCATGTTGCCCTCGGGGTAGGCCGTGTTGGAATTCCACGCGCCCTGCACCGAATCGATCGCGTAGCCACAGCTGTGCATGTCGTTGTTCCAGCGCACGCTGTCGAAAATGAAGAACTCGTTTTCCGGCCCGAACAGCGCGCCATCGGCAATGCCGGTCGACTTGAGGTATGCCTCGGCGCGCTTGCCCAGCGAGCGCGGGTCGCGCTCATAGCCCTGCATGGTGGCCGGCTCGATCACGTCGCAACGGATATTGACCGTGGTGTCGGCGAAGAACGGGTCAAGAACGGCCGTGGTGGGATCGGGCAGCAGAATCATGTCCGACTCGTTGATGCCTTTCCAGCCGCCGATCGACGAACCGTCGAACATCTTGCCTTCGACAAAGAAATCGGGCGTTACGTAACGCGCCGGCACGGTGACGTGCTGCTCCTTGCCGCGCGTGTCGGTGAAGCGCAGATCGCAAAACTTCACGGCTTTTTCTTTGACTAATTTGACGACATCGGTCGGACTCATAGCGCCTCCGGTTAGGGAAATCTGCGGGTACAGGATCCGGCTTGAATGCAGGCTCTGTGCCAGCTCCGGGTTGAAATTAAACTGTTTTGAAATCCGGGAGTTACCGATCGGCCGGGCATGGCCGGTCGAACTTTGGACTCCGCGATGCACTAGTATAGTGCGCACAGCGCTTTGTTGCCCCGTTTCCGTGCCTTTTGTGCGCGCCCGGCGCGGGCGAAACCGTAAGGCCGGTGTGGCTCTGTATACTCGCCGGCCAGTGACAGGCGGCGCGCAACCAAGGGATGCGATGAAGAGCGGCAAGATCGGCGCAAAACCGCGCACATTTCAGGAACTTATCTTCGCTTTGCAGCGCTACTGGTCCGATCAGGGCTGCGTCATCCTGCAACCCTACGATATGGAAGTGGGCGCCGGCACGTTCCACACGGCAACTTTCCTGCGCTCGATTGGCCCGGAGCCCTGGAGCGCGGCCTATGTCCAGCCCTCGCGCCGCCCGACCGACGGCCGCTATGGCGACAACCCGTTCCGGCTGCAGCATTACTACCAGTTCCAGGTGCTGATCAAACCCTCGCCCGCTGACATCCTCGATAGGTACCTGGGAAGCCTGGCCGCCCTGGGACTCGATCCGCTGGTCAACGACGTGCGTTTTGTCGAGGACAACTGGGAATCGCCTACGCTTGGCGCCTGGGGCCTGGGCTGGGAAGTGTGGCTCAACGGCATGGAGATCACGCAGTTCACCTACTTTCAGCAGGTCGGCGGCCTCGACTGCCGGCCGGTGAGCGGCGAAATCACCTATGGTCTCGAGCGCCTCGCGATGTATCTGCAGGGTGTCGAGAGCATCTTCGATATCGTCTGGGCCGACGGGCCGCGCGGTCGCGTCACTTACGGCGACGTGTTCCACCAGAACGAGCAGGAGCAGTCCGCCTACAATTTCGAGCACGCTGATACGGCCGTACTGTTGCGGCATTTCGATGATCATGAGCGCTCCTGCAGCGCCCTGCTGGCCGCCCGGCTCGCCTTGCCGGCCTATGAGCAGGTGCTCAAGGCCTCGCATACCTTCAACCTGCTGGACGCGCGCCGCACCCTATCCGTGACTGAACGGCAACGCTTCATCCTGCGGGTCCGCACGCTGGCGCGTGGCGTCGCCCAGACCTACTACGCGAGCCGCGAGGCACTGGGATTTCCGCTGCTGCCGCGATCCACAGGCGGTGGCGCGTGAGCGCCGTGCCGCCTGGCGCCGCGCCGCCGCTCGCACGACGCGATTTTCTTTTCGAGCTCGGCACTGAAGAGCTGCCGCCCAAGGCTTTGCCGACGCTCGAAAAATCGCTGCGCGCAGCCATTGCCGAGCGGCTTGCCGCCGCCGGCCTGGCGCACGGCGCCCTGCAATCCTTCGCGACGCCGCGGCGGCTCGCAGTGCGCGTGCGGCGCCTGGCGCTGCAGCAGCCCGATCAGCAGATACGCCGCCGTGGCCCGCCGCTGCGTGCCGCCTTTGATGCCGCAGGTGCGCCGACGCGCGCCGCCGATGCCTTCGCGGCCAGTTGCGGCGTGTCCATAGACGCGCTCGGTCGCGAGCGCGACGAGAAGGGCAATGAGTACCTGTGGTTTGGCGGCACGAAACCCGGTGCCACCACGGCATCGCTGTTGCCCGGCATCGTCAGCGAAGCCCTGGCGGCGCTGCCTATCCCCAGGCGCATGCGCTGGGGTGAGGGCGAAGCGCAGTTCGTACGCCCGGTACATTGGCTGGTGATGCTGCTCGGCAGCGAAGTCGTGCCGGCCACCATTCTGGGAACGGCCGCGGGCCGCAGTACGCGCGGCCATCGCTTTCATGCGCCGCGCGAGCTGCCACTGCGCGCGCCGGCCAGTTACGAGCACACCCTGCAGCAGCGCGGCTTTGTGTGGGCGGATTTCGCCGCGCGGCGCGAGCTGATCCGCGCGCAGGTGCTGGCTGCGGCCGAGGCGCTGGGTGGCCGGGCGATCATTCACGCCGAGCTGCTCGATGAAGTCACTGCACTGGTCGAATGGCCCGTGCCGGTCAGCGGACAATTCGAGCGGCGTTTCCTCGCCCTGCCGCGCGAAGTCCTGATCGCGACCCTCCAGGACCACCAGCGCTATTTCGCCGTGGAATCGCCGGATGGCGCGCTGCTGCCCAATTTCATCACCATCAGCAATATAGAGAGTCGCGATGCCGCGGTGGTACGCGCTGGCAACGAACGCGTGGTGCGCCCACGCCTGGCCGACGCCGCGTTCTTCTGGGAACAGGATCGCCGCACGCCGCTGGCCGAACGCCAGGACGGCCTGGATCGAGTCATCTTTCAGGCGCAGCTCGGTTCCATCGGCGCCAAGGCGCGGCGCATCGCCACGCTGGCCGAACTGCTGGCGCCAGCGGTGGGCGCAGTGGCAGCGCAGGCAGTGCGCGCAGCGCAATTATGCAAGTGCGATCTGCTCACCATGATGGTGGGCGAATTTCCGGAACTACAGGGCGTGATGGGTGAGTACTACGCGCGCGCCGATGGTGTGGAACCGGCCATCGCCAGCGCGATCCGCGAACACTATCTGCCGCGCGGTTCCGGCGACGCGCTGCCGGCGACGCCAGCGGGCACGGCACTGGCCCTCGCGGATCGCCTCGACACGCTGGCCGGCATCTTCGCCATCGGTCAGAAACCTTCAGGCACTCGTGACCCGTTTGCGCTGCGCCGCGCCGCGATCGGGCTGCTGCGTATTGCGCTGGAAAAACATCTGGAATTTGATCTGCGCGCCCTGCTTGGCCGCGCGCTCGCCTTGGCAACCACCGCCATGGCCGAGGCCGGCGCGAGCACAGCCGCGCCAGCCGATCCCACGGCTCTGGTTGCCGAGATCCAGGCATTCATCATCGAGCGCCTGCGCGCCATGTACCTGGAAGGCGTTCGCGTCACTGGCGTCAGCACCGAGATGTTCGATGCCGTGCTGGAAAGTGCGCCGGTCTCGCTGCCGGATTTCGAGGCGCGGCTGCGCGCCCTGGTGTCATTCCTGAGCCAACCCGAAGCCGCGAGTCTCACTGCCGCCAACAAGCGCATCGCCAACATCCTGAAGAAATCGGCGACTGGCGGCACATTGTCGGTCGACGTGCAACTGCTCCAGCTCACGGCCGAACAGGCACTGCAGCGCGAACTCGAGGCCGCGCGACCTGGTGTTGAAGCGGCGCTTGCCCGCCGTGACTATGCAGCCGCCTTCACTGCGCTGGCCGCGCTGCGTCCGGTCATCGACGATTTTTTTGAATCGGTGCTGGTGAATGATGGCGACGCGCGGCTGCGCGATAACCGGTTGGCCCTGCTGGCACAGTTGCGGGCACTGTTTGCGCGCATCGCCGATCTCTCGCGCCTGCCGGGTTGATTGCCCATGCAGTGGCTGCGCTCCCTGGTGTTCACGCTCTGGTTCTTTCTCTGGACTGCCTGCTACGCGATATTTTTCTTCATTGCCGCAGCGCTGCTGCCGTATCGCGGCCGGCTGGTACTGGCGCAGGCGTGGGGAAAGGTTCTGCTGTGCACGCTGCGCTGGTGCTGCCGGCTCGATTATCAGATCAGCGGCCGCGAGCACCTGCCGGCGGGTAATCACGTCGCTTTGATCAAGCATTCTTCGAGCTGGGAGGCCTTTGCCCAGCTGGTAATGCTGCCGGCGCAGGTCTGGGTGCTCAAGCGCGAACTGATGTGGGTGCCGGCGCTCGGCTGGAGCCTGCGACTGATGCGCGCCATTGCCATCGATCGCGGTGCCGGTGGCGCGGCCGTGCGCAGTGTGATCGAACAGGGTAAACAGCGCCTTGCCGAAGGCAAATGGGTAGTTATTTTTCCGGAGGGCACGCGCATGCCCCCGGGCACAACCCGTCGCTATGGCGTGAGCGGTGCGCTGCTGGCCGTGGAAGCAGGAAGATTGATCGTGCCGATAGCCCACGATGCCGGCTACTACTGGCCACGGCGCGGTTTGTACAAGAAGCCCGGCACCATCCGCGTGACGATCGGCCCGCCCATCCAGACCGCCGGGCGCGACCCGCGCGATATCAATGCCGAGGCGCAGGCCTGGATCGAGGCGCATTCGCGCCCCGCGACCGTGCCGACAGGCTGAGGCGACGCCTCAACGTCCCAACGCGGTTTGCAGCGAGGCCATTTCGGCGGCCGACTCCGTGAGCAGCAGCGTACAGTCGGCCGCGTTCAAGCCCAGACGGGTGATGGCGTGTGCTTCGCGCAACTTGTCCACCAGCAGTTCCGGGGAGTTCCTCAAGCTGTTGAGCAATGCCGCCGTGGCCAACACGTCAGGCAAGGCACTGCCGGGGCGCGTCTGCTGGTTGCGCGTCTCGAAGGTATGGACGGCGTCGACCACTTCGTCGACCACGTGCCAGCTTGCCAACAGTGCGCGCGCAATGCCCGCGTGCCGGTCGCGCACGATCGCCTGGTAGGACCCAGGGTCAGCAGACAGCCTGGGGTGTGCGGCCACACGCGTCAGAATATAGATGCGCCCCACGTTGGCGATCAGGCCGGCAAACAATGCAGTATCCGGACTCATGCGCCGGCAGCGGCGCGCGATTACGCAGGCACTGGAAGCCATCGCCACGGAATCCAGCCACAACTGCGAGAGCTGCGGCTCGATGTCCCGGTATTCACTGCGGCGGCGTAACTGTGCAACCGCGAAGCTGATCGCGGCGGCACGCAGACTATCGAACCCCAGGCGTGCGACCGCGGTGCGCAGATCAATAACCGGCGTGCTCGAGGGGTTCATTGCGGCCGAATTGGCCAGGCTCACGATCCGCGCCGCCAGTACCGCCTCCGCGCCGACGATGCGTACTACCATATCCGTGCTGACGCTCTCGTCGGCCAGCAGGTCCTGCACACGCAGCGCCACCTCGGGAAAGCCCGGCAGCTCCACTGGCCCCGCACTCAGCGCTGCGCCAAGTTCGCGCGCGAACTCGCAACCAGCATCCTGCTGGGCGTCGCTCTCGCCAGGCACTGTGGCAATCGTGTTCATTGCTCCGGCCTGTATCGGCCCGGGCGAGCGCCTACTTGAGCGCCCCGGATGCAGCTGGCGGCGGCCCGCCAGGGGAATTCGTCACATATTGGCCGCGCCGGATGGCGCCTCAGCGGCCCGCAGGGCAGTTTCCCTGGCCGGTTTGCCGGCGAATTTGCGAGCCAGCCAGCGCTCAAAGTCATCGATCATCGTGAAGCCGGCGGGGACCATGACCAGGGTCAGCGCGGTCGAGGTAATCAGGCCGCCGATCACGGCGATCGCCATCTGCCCCTGGAACCCGGCGTCACCCGACAGCCCGATGGCAACCGGCGTCATCCCGGCGATCATCGCCACCGAAGTCATGACGATCGGGCGGGCGCGCTTGTGGCCGGCCTCGAGCAGGGCGGTCAGCCGATCCTTGCCGGCGCGCATTTCCTCGATCGCAAACTCGACCAGCAGGATCGAATTCTTGGCGACGATGCCCATCAGCATGAGGATGCCGAGCACGGTTGAGATCGAGAACGGACTGCCGGTAACCGCCAGCGCCACCACCGTGCCGCCGATCGCCAGCGGCAACGCCGAGAGAATCGTGATCGGCTGGAAGACGCGCGCGAACAGCAGCACCAGCACCGCAAACACCATGAGGATGCCGGCGACCATGGCAATCACGAAGCTGGTGAACAGTTCCTGCATGTACTGCGCCTGGCCGACCTCGACGATCTGCACGCCGGTGGGCAGGTTCTTGAAGATCGGCAGGGCACGGATCTTGTCGAGCGCCGTGCCGAGCTGCGCATTGTTCAGGTCGGCTTCGAGCGAGATGCGCCGGCTCTGGTTATAGCGGCGCACTTTCGAAGGCCCCTGCCCGAAGGAGATGTCGGCCACCGCCTTGAGCGGCACCGTGGCACCGCTGGCGGTGCGCACCGGCAGGTTCTCTATGGTGGCCAGGTTGCTGCGCGCAGATTCAACCAGGCTCACACGTATCGGAATCTGCCGGTCGGAGAGCGAGAACTTGGCATTGTTCTGCGGGTTGTCGCCGAGCGTCGCCACGCGCACGGTCTCGCTGATGCTGGCGACGGTGACGCCAAGTTGCGCGGCGAGGTCGAGTCGCGGGCGCACCCGCAGTTCGGGCCGCGCCATGTCACCATTGATGCGCGGGTCGCGCAGCTCCTTGAGCGTGCGCATCTGCTCGACCGCCGTGCGCGCCGTGCGCTGCACCAGCTCCGGATTGCTGCCGACGACGAACAGCGTGAGATCGCGGCCGCCACCGTCCTGCTGGCTCTGGAAGGTGACGCGCGCATCGGGAATCACCCGCAGCTCCTTGCCGACCTGCTGCTCCCACTTCTTCTGGCTGAGCTTGCGCTGCGAGGGCTGCACCAGCTGCACGTAGATATTGCCGGAGCGCACTTCACCGTCTTCATCCTCGCCCAGCGACTCGACCACATTGATGACTTCGGGGTGACGCCGCAGGATCTGGTAGGCCTGGTCCGCAGCTGCGGCGGTCTGGCTGAGCAGCACGCCGGGGGGCAGCTCCACCTTGACCGTCGAGGACGAGCTGTCGTTGTCCGGCGTGAAGGCCTTGGGAATCAGCACCAGACCGATGATGGAAAGCACGAAGAACAGCACGCCCGCGCCCATGGTCTTCCAGCGATGCCTGACCGTCCAGCGCAGCGTGCGCAGGTACCATTCCATGGTCGGGCCATCGGCGCCGCGCAGCTTGTCGTGCGGCTTGAGCATATAGGCCGCCATCAGCGGCGTGATCAGGCGCGCGACCACCAGCGACATGAACACCGCCACGGCGACGGTGAAGCCGAACTGGATGAACCACTGGCCGACCAGCCCGCCCATGAAGCTGACCGGCAGGAACACCGCGATGATGGCAGCCGAGCAGGCGACCACCGCCAGACCGATTTCATCCGCGGCATCCATGGCGGCCTGGTAGCCACTCTTGCCCATTTTCATGTGGCGCGTGATGTTCTCGATCTCGACGATGGCATCGTCGACCAGCACGCCGGTAATCAGCGAGAGCGCCAACAGCGTCATCTGGTTGAGCGTGAAACCGAACCAGTGCATGAAGGCGAAGGTGGGAATGGCCGCCAGCGGAATCGCCACCGCCGCGATGCCGGTGGCGCGCCAGTCGCGCAGGAACACGAACACGATGGCCACCGCCAGGATCGCACCTTCAATCAGCGCCTCGATGGAAGCGCGGTACGAGCGCTGCGTGAAATCGACGGTGGTGAATACCTGCTTGAGGGTGATGCCACTGTTCTCCTTGCTGACCCTGGCAAGTTCGTCCTCGACAGCGTGCAGAGTGGTGACGTCGGAGGAGCCCTTGGCCTTGAACACCGCAAAGGTGGTCGAGGGTCGGCCATTGAGTCGCGAGATCGTGCGCACCTCGGCGATGCCATCGCGCACCTCGGCGATATCGCGCAGCCGCGCCACGCGCCCATCGAGCATGGTCAGGCGGGTATCGCCAAGCTGATCAGCGCTGTGCGCGCTGCCGAGCACGCGTATCGACTGTTCGCTGCCGCCCACCTGGGCACGCCCGCCCGCCGCGTCGAGATTTACCTGGCGCAGCTGCTGATTGACCTCGCCGGCCGTGATGCCCATGGATTCCATGCGCGCCGGGTCCAGATCGACGCGCATCTCGCGGTTCACGCCACCGGAACGATTGACCTGTGCCACCCCCGGTATCGCCAGCAATCGCTTGCTGATCGTGTCGTCCACAAACCAGGAGAGTTGCTCTTCACTCATGCTGCTGGTGCTGACCGCGTAATAGACAATCGGCCCGCCGTCGATATCGATGCGCCGCACCTGCGGCTCGAGAATGCTCTGCGGCAGATCGCTGCGTACCTTGGCGACCGCGTCGCGCACATCGGTGGTCGCTCGATCGATCGGCGTGCCGATCTGGAACTCGACAAACATATGGGCCGCGCCTTCGATCGCCAGCGAGGTGATGTTCTTGACGTTGCCGACGTTGGCGACCGCGCCTTCGACCTTCTGCAGGATCTGTGTCTCGATTTCCGTCGGTGCGGCACCGGGCTCGAAGATCATCACTTCCACGAACGGCGCGGAGACGTCCGGATTCAGTGTGATGGGCATGCGTACGAAAGCGACGATGCCGAACACGGTCAGCACCGCAAACAGCACCAGCGGAAAAACCGGGTGGGTGATCGCCCAGGCGGATATCTTCCTCATGGTGCGCTGGCGGCGCCCGAGCTGCCACTGCCGCTCGCGACGCGCGCGCCGGGCGGGGCGGCCCCTGGTGTGACGGCAATACTCACCTGCTCACCGGGACGAAGAAAGGCGCCAGCTATGGCCACCACACGCTCATTGCCCTTGAGCCCGCCGGTGACCAGCAGGCCCTCGGCGCGCGCGCCGCCCACGCTGACTGCGCGGCGCTCAATCCTGTCACCGGCGCCGACGATCAGGGTGTAGCTGCCCTCCTCGTCACTGAGCACGGCGGTCTGCGGCAGTATGGTGCCCGCCGTGGCGCCCACCTGGATCTCGGCCCGCGCAAACGCGCCCGGGCGCAGGTTCTGATCGGCGGCGGGCAGCGCAATGCGCACTGTACCCTGTCGCGTCACCGGATCGATGATCGCACCGATCTGCCAGAGTTTGCCCGTGAAGGGCTGCGCCACGCCATCGAGGCGCACTTCAGCCAGCTGCCCGACCTTGAGATGCGGCATGTCCTGTTCGGTCACCTGGCCGCGCATTTCGATCGCGCCGTTACGCGCCAGGCGAAACAGCACCGAGGCGCCCGGCACCGCAATCTGGCCGATCTCGGCGTTGCGCGTCAGCACAATGCCATCGCTCGGTGCGACCACCGTGGTATGCGACCAGCGGTTACGCGCTTCTGCCAGCTGTGCTTCGGCCACCTTCACCTTGGCCTGGGCCGTCACCGCGCTGCTGCGCCGCCGTTCGGACTCTTCCACCGAGAAAGAATCGCGCGCGCGCTCGGCGCGCGCCCACTCAGCCTGCGCCACCGCGGCGGCGGCCCGCAGCTCATCGAGCGAAGCCGACGCGCTGTCGACCTGCGACTGCGCGGTGATCGGATTGAGCCTGGCCAGGACCTGCCCGCGACGCACGCGGTCGCCCGGCTCCACCAGCACCGCCGCGATCCGGCTCGTGTCGCCTTCAACCCCAATGGGCATGTCATTCTGGGCACTGATCTGGCCGGTCAGGGACACGCTCGTGGCCACAGTTCCGACCTGCGGGATGACGACGGTGACCAGTGGCAGGGCCGGGATGTCCTTGGCTGCCGCGGCTGCGGCGTGTGAGCGTGCCAGCCACCACCAGCCTACCGCTCCCACCAGCAGGATACCCAGGCCGATACCCAGTGCGCGCGACCGCGCCCACCAGGGCCTGTTGCTGGTCACTGCGCTGTCGCTCGGGGTGTATTGATCCATAGTGCTCTGCCGGGCCGTGGGGCGATCTACCCCCGGAGCCCTCCTCCTCTGTACCGTACAAGACTCGGCAACACCCCTGGAGGTTTCAAAGCCATGCCAGTTATCCACGCGCCGCGCATTCTACGCCCCGGCGCGTTCGATGCACCGCTCGCCCTGGTTGCGCGGCGCATTCACGAAACGGCTGACCGGGTAGTACTCGAACTCTTCCTGCGAGCGGGCCACGAACGAGGCCAGCTGGGCGCTGTGTTCGCTCTTCCAGGGTGCGAGCCAGTCATCGAACAGCGCCGGCGCAAGCACTACCGGCATTCGATTGTGCACTGCCGTAAGCTGCGCTGAGGCCGCGCGCGTCAGTATCGCGAAGCTGTGCTGCTCAGTACCACTGCTGTCGCGATGCGTGGACCACAGGCCCGCGAAGCAGATGCCGGCCATACCGACCGCATGTATGAAATAAGGTTGCTTCGCGCCCGCCACGGCACGCCATTCATACCAGCCCAGAGCCGGCACCAGGGCACGCGTGTGCCGCACTGCGTGCCGCCACATCGGTTTGGCGGCCGCTTCTTCGCTGCGCGCGTTGATGGTTGAAGTCGGCGGCGCGGGTTGCGACCACCAGGACGGCACCAGCCCCCAGCGCATTGCCACGGCTTCGCGCCCCCCGCCGGTATCGGCATCGGCCCCGGCGCCAGGCTTATTGCCGCCGGGCAGCTGCCGAATGACCGGCAGCTCCATGCTCGGCGCCGCGTTATACACGCGCTCAAAGGGCTGGCGCACGCGAATGTTGTACTCGCGCTCGATGGCCGCCTGTTCACGCGAGACGAATCGTCCGCACATGGCTGCAGCTGCCTGGAATCAGTCCGCCTGCCACACCAGTGGCGCGACGCCGAACAGCTGCCGGTGCGCCCAGCCGACGAACAGTGCGTAGACCGCGAGCCCCAGCGCGATCGCCAGCAGATCGTTCCACTTGCCAGGGGGCGCACCCGCCACAGGCCTGGCCGGGCGGCGCTTGAGCGAGATGCGATCCAGCACTGCCCAGGCCAGAAAGCTGCCGAACAACAGCACATCGGCGAGTGTGCCGTTGGCCAGCAGATGTGCGACCGCCCACAGCTTGATCGCCACCAGCATCGGGTGGCGCGCCGCGCTGCGGATGCGCCCCGGCAGGTAGGCGGCAAACAGCAGGGGGAAAACCGGCAGCATCAGCACGCTCACCATCAGGTGTGGCCTGACCCCGGGTGCGTACAGCACGACTGGCGCGGCGCGGCTGAGCGCGAAACCGCGGATGATCAGCAGCAGGCCGCCCAGTGACAGCAGCGAATAGAGCGCACGCCACAGCGACGCACCCAGTCGCAGCGCCATGCGATCGCGCCACTGCGGCGCGACGATCGAGACCGAGTGAACGGCGAAGAAAATGACCAGACCCAGCAGCAGGGTGTACATCGTTGCTCTCCAGGCGCGGACCTCGTGTTCACGCTGGCCGCCGCGCCGGGCCATTCTCGCGCACTGTACTGCAATTGCGCGCGCCCGTTAGGTCGAGATCGCCAGCTTCTCGGATGCGTAAACGCGCCGCGCCAGGGTGAAGACCGCCAGCGCTGCGAGCAACGTGACCAGTGCCGAGAGGGCCATACCAACGAGTGGCACGGACTCCGCGCGCAGCAGCCGCATGAGCGTGAGCTGCTGGCCGAGCAGCGGCACGGCGTACATCCACAATTGCGCCTTGACCGGCAGCACGCTGAGTACAACGGAGGGAATCAGCGGCACCAGTTGCGCCAGGCCCAGATAGGTTTGTGCTTCACGCACGCTGCGCGCAAAGGCGGCGATCAGGATCTGCGCCACGCAGATCAGCAGTACCAGCGGCGCCAGTACCGGCAGCGCCACTGCCACAAAATGCCAGCCGAGCGCCAGGCTCATGCCCAGCTGTTCGGTAGGCATGAAATGCCCGGCAACCATGAATGCCAGCAGGCCCAGCACCAGGCTTGCCATGCTGAAAGCCGCGGTCGCCAGCAACTTGCCCAGCAGGATGCGATCGCGCGGCACGGGATTGATCAACAGGGGTTCGAGCGACTGACGTTCGCGCTCGCCCGCAGTTGAATCGGTGGCCAGCCAGATGCCACCGATGAAAATCGTGAGCACCAGCATGTAGGGCAACATGCCGAACAGCAGCGCGCCGCGCGCCTGCGGTGTAGCCTGATCGCGTGCGGCGATCACCACCGGTGCGGCGACCGCGGGCGACAGGCCGCGCGCCAGCAGCCGCAGCAGGCCATTGCGGCGACTGTAACTGTCGAGCATCGAGCGCAGGCGATCAACATCGCTGCCGCCTTCGCGCCGCGAAGAATCATAGATGAGCTCCACCTCGGCGGGCCGCCCGGCACGCCAATCGGCGCCATAGCCGGCGCTGATGCGCAGCGCCAGATCGATGCGTTGCTCGCGCACCGCCTGCTCCACATCGGGCAGGGCCGGACGCTGTTCCATGCCCATCTGCCGGAGTGCCCGCACCAGTTCCGGCACACGCTCGGCGCCGATGACCACGACCGGCAGCGGCCGTTCGGCTTTTTCCAGTTCACGCCCGACCACCAGCCGCATCAGTCCCAGAAACAGCAGCGGCCCGAGCAGCGGCCCGAGCAGCAGGCTATTCACCAGCACGCGCCGGTCGCGCAGGCTCTCGCGACACTCCTTCAGGAATACCACCAGCGCGGGTTTCATGCCAGCTCACCGGCTGAGGCCGCGATGATCTTGATGAAGGCTTCTTCGAGATGCGCCTCCTGCGCCTGGGCCCGCAATTCATCGGGGCTGCCCTCGGCGACCACGCGACCGTGCGCAATGATGATGATGCGATCGCACAGCGCCGCGACCTCCTGCATCAGGTGCGTGGACAGCAGCACGCAACGCCCGGCGCTGCGCAGCGAGCGCAGGAAATCACGCAGGCTGCGCGTCGCCATGACATCGAGCCCGTTGGTCGGCTCATCGAGCAGCACATTGCGCGGATCGTGCACCAGCGCACGCGCAATGGCGGTCTTGACGCGCTCGCCCTGCGAGTAACCTTCGCTGCGCCGATCGGCGATGGCATTCATATCGAGCGCGGCCAGCAGTTGACTGCAGCGCTCGCGCGCCACGGCCGGCGCCATGCCCTGGAGCGCGGCGAAGTATTCAATGTTTTCGCGCGCTGTCAGGCGTTTGTATATGCCGCGCGCGTCGGGCAGCGCACCGAGGCTGCGGCGCACCTGCAGCGGCTCGGCCAGCGCATCGTGGCCATCGACCTGGATGCTGCCGGCATCGGGGCGCATCAGCGTGTAGAGCATGCGCAGGGTCGTGGTCTTGCCGGCGCCATTGGGGCCGAGCAGGCCGGTGATCTCGCCGTCACGCGCCGTGAACGAGACATTGTCGACAGCGCGCGTGGCGCCGAAGGATTTGCGCAGCCCCTGCACCACGATCATGGGCTCGCTCCGGTCATGGGCTGGCTCCGTTGGCGTCGACGAACAGCGGCGTTTCGCCCAGCGCCTGCAGGCAGTGCGCGTCCACGGCCCTGGGGTCGGCCGCCTGCACGAATTGCTCCAAACGGCGCGGCACGCAGCCCACACCAACCAGGCCGTGACCCTGCCCGGCCAGCACCAGCAGTTTCACGCGACTGAGCTGCGCGGCTATCGCTTCGGCATAACGGCGCGGTGTGACCGGATCGTGCGCACCGGCAAGTATCAGCACCGGCAGGGTGCCGCGCAGCGGCGCGCGAAAACCCACCGGCCGCAAGCCGTGCGGCCATTCCGTGCAGGCCGCCAGCAGCGAT
>JAYTUZ010000052.1:0-2228 GCA_043744295.1 Gammaproteobacteria bacterium
TCGAAAGCGGAATCTACGAGCTCCTCGGCGGTCTCGCGGATTATCGACCCGGCCGCCCAAGGCGCGGCACCAGGGCCCGGCGCGACCAATGACCAATCCCGCCGACCCGTCGCAGCTGCTGCCGCTGGCGCGCGCCGCCGCCGAGCTGCAGGTGCATGGGGGCACCTTGCGTGCCTGGGTTCGCCGTGGTGCGCCGGTCATGCGCCGCGGTGCGCCCGGTCGTGGCCATGCTGCGCTGTTCGACGTGGGCGCACTGCGCGCGTGGCGCCATGGCGCCGCTGGAACCTCGCTACGCGTGATTGCAGCGCAGATCCCTGAACTGCTGGCCGATGCCGTCTATCGAGCCTTCACCGGCGCCAGCGGGCCGCACAAGCGCGCCCTGGCCGGTGAACTGGGCGGCGCGTGGATACTCGGCGTGACCGCGCTGCTCGATCGCTTGCGCGAGGACGATGAAAC
Organism: Gammaproteobacteria bacterium; assembly: GCA_043744295.1. Classification (GTDB taxonomy): domain Bacteria; phylum Pseudomonadota; class Gammaproteobacteria; order Steroidobacterales; family Steroidobacteraceae; genus FEN-1191. The sequence goes on from JAYTUZ010000052.1 coordinate 457, forward strand.
GATTCCGCAACTCAGCCCGGACTTCCCCGAGAAAATAGTTCGACTTCGCACTATTTTCCTCGATTCGGGCACTGTGATCGCCAATAGCACTCACAGGAACCAGCCACATGACGTCTGACCCCACTGGCCGCGCCCTAGCTGATCGCCTACGAGGCGTCGCAAACATTTTGGATCATTCGCCAGGCGTCGTCGGCCTCAGCGGTCGCGAAGTGCGCGACTACAGCCTTTTTCGCGCCATTCGTGGCATGCGATACGGCGGCCAGGTGATGCAGGAAGCCGCGTTCGAGATGGAATGCTCCAATGCGATCGCAAAGCGCCTCGGCCGTATGGAGGGAGGCGACAGAATTTTTGTTCCCGGCGAAATTTTGCAGCGTCCGCTCGGCGATGCTGCCACTCGCGCCATGGCGACCACGCCTGGCAGTAAGGGCGGCTACCTCGTCAATGTCGAAAACATGGGTTTCGTCGACATCCTGCGAAACCGATCGGTCGCGCTGCGCATGGGCGCGACACAACTTCAGGGCCTCAGCGGCAATGTCGTGTTTCCCCGCCAGACCGGCAAGCAGACAGTGACCTGGCAGGCGGGCGAAGGCACGAGCGTCACGGCAGCCGATCAGGCGCTGGGGCAGCTCTCGATGACGCCCAAGACCTGCATCGCCATCACGGACGTGAGCGAGCAGCTGCTGCGCCAGTCCTCGGTGTCGGCTGAACAGTTCGTCATGGCGGACCTGGCCGCTGACGTGGCGATCGACGGCGTGGACGCGGCGGTCATCAACGGTACGGGCGGCGCGCAGCCGTTGGGCATCAAGAACACCACGGGTGTCACCACCGTCCAGGATGCCAGCTCTGCGACCTATGCCAAGATGCTGGCGTTCGTGACCGCCGCGGGTCAGGCCAATGCCATCGGCGCGCGGCCAGGTTGGGTCGCCAATACGGCCGCCGCGATCCTGCTGCAGCAGCGGCAGCGATTCACGGCCACTGACAGCCCGGTCTGGGAAGGCAACACGCTGGATGGCCAGGTTGTGAAGTTCCCGGCAATGTCCTCGGAACAGATTGCCGCAAGCACCGTGATCTTCGGCAGCTGGGACGAAATCGTCATCGGCGACTGGGGTGTGCTGGAGTTGAGCACCGACCGCGGCGGTACTCGCTTCAACCAGGCGCAGGTCGGTATCCGTGCGCTGTGGATGGTTGACGTGATGATTCGCCATCCGCAGGCGTTCATTGTCTCGACGAACCTCAGCTGATGAACAATTCATGATTTTGCGCTGGCATCGGTCGCAGCGCGAAAGAGGCCAGCCGGCGGTGCCTCGCGTTTCCTGCGCACAACACCGGCTACGGGCAGCGCAGCGAACTTGAGTAACGTTACTCCGGTGAGTAACGTGTACCCCGGCGAAGTTGTGGCTGACGTCGTTAGCGCTCGTGACGCGCATCGCGCCAGGAGTGAACCAATTGGCATCGCCTGGCGGACGCCCCTCGACCCGGTCGCGCAGAAATCGTCATTACCTCGGCGATCCTGCGCGGCTGGAGCACGGGGCGACTAATGACTGACGCAACCGCCCAATACATCCTGAAAGCTCGCGACGACAGTCGCGGCGCGCTGGCAACCTTCAAGCGCGGGTTTGATGACATCGACAAAAGCGTTCGGGTGGCCACCAGGAGCCTGAACCTGATGACCGAAATTTTCATCGGGGCCAAGGCGATCTCCGCCATCCGGCGATTCACGGATCATGTACTGCAAGCCTCGGCAGCAGCGGATGATAATTTCGGCAAAGCTC
>JAYTUZ010000053.1:0-27593 GCA_043744295.1 Gammaproteobacteria bacterium
CCCACCGAGATCCCGAGGAACGTTGATCCATGGTAGGAGTTGCGACGCGAGATGATGTGTCGCCGCTGCTTCTGGCCGCGTCGCGAATGGTAGTAGTGCGCGAGCCGGATGGCGGTATCGATGGCGCTCGAGCCTGAGGTCGAGAACATCACGTGATCCAGGGATCCGGGCGCAAGTTCCGCCAGCTTCGCCGCCAGCCGCGTGGCCGGCACGTTGGTCATGTCGACAAAGGTATTGGAGAAGGAGAGCCGGCGCGCCTGATCGGTCATCGCGTCAATCAGTTCCTGCCGCCCATAACCGACGTTCACGCACCAGAGCCCGCCGATTCCATCCAGGTAGCGCTTGCCGCTGCTGTCGACGATATAGGCGCCGCTCCCTTCCACCATGATCAGGGAACCGTGCTTGCCGAAGCTATCGTGATGAGTCCAGGGATGCAGGAAATGATCATGATCCAGCTGCCAGAGCTGCTGCGCATCGAACCCGCCTGCACCTTGAATGCTCATGACTGCACTTGCCGCAGCCGCAGCAGCTGCTCGCCGATCGGCAGCTCCCGGATGCGCTTGCCGGTAGCGGCAAAGATCGCATTGCAGAGCGCCGGCAGAATCGGCGGCACACCCGGCTCGCCCACCCCGCCCAGCGGCTTGCTGTAATCGCCCGGCACGATATGTACGTGGATCTCGCGCGGCGCCGCCGGCATGCGCAGCACTTCGTACTGATGAAAATTATCCTGCTGCGCCCGGCCCGCCTTGAAGGTGATCGCGCCCGACAGTGCCGCGCTCAGGCCCATGATGCAGGCACCCTCCAGTTGCGAGCGTACCCGCTCCGGATTGACCGTAGCCCCGCAGTCGATCGCGATATCGACGCGCGCAATGCTGAGCGCACCACGCTCGTCAACCGCGACCTCCATGACCACCGCGACGTAACTGACGAAACTGTAGTGCGCGGCGATACCAAGCCCGCGGCCTTGCGGGAGGGGACGGCCCCAGCTGGCTGCTTTCGCGGCGAGCTCCACCACGTTGCGCAGACGTCCGGTATCCACGGGATAGCGCTCGGGCGATTCGCCCTCGTTGTAGGTATCCTTCAGCATCTGCGGCGTGACCAGACGCGCCGGGCCAATCACCTCGAGCAGAAAATCCTTCGGGTCGCGCTCCGCCGCCGCGGCCAGCTCGGCGACGAACGACTGCACCGCAAAGGCGTGGGGAATATTCGACACCGAACGGAACCAGCCGATGCGCGTGTGCGCAATCGCCGGCGGATTCTCGATGCGGATGCTGGCAATGGCGAAGGGTACGTTGATGACGCCCATGCCGAGTTCATAGTTGGCCTGCTGCGTGGCGCTTGCATCGAAGGTCGAATCGATCGTCGGTGCGACGCTGCGGTGCAGCCAGGCTACTGGCAATCCCCGGGCATCGACGCCGGCTTCCAGGTGTTCGACCGAGACCGTGTGAAAATAGTCATTGTGCAGATCGTCATCGCGGGTCCAGACCACCTTGACCGGCCTGCCGTCCATCGCCCTGGACAGCACCGCCGCCTCGAGGCCAAAGTCACCCATGGACTTGCGGCCAAAGCCACCGCCGAGCAGGGTAACGTGCACGGTGACGTTGTCGGCTGCCATGCCGAGCCGCTGGGCGACCTGGTCGCGCACGCCCTGGGGTGACTGAAAGCCGCCCCAGACCTCGCATTTGCCATGCTCAATCCGCGCCGTCGCGGTGGGGGGTTCCATCGACGCATGGGCCAGGTGCGGAAGATAATATTCCGCGCTGATGTGCTTTACGGCAGTGGCCGCGGCGGCGCTGTAGTCGCCGTCATTGCGCACCACCTTGCCAGGACTGCGTGCCGCTGCTTCGAGCGTGGCGCGGTAGGCGAGTGAGTCATAGCTGGCATTTGGACCGTCGTCCCAGACGATCTTCAGGGCCGCGCGCCCCTGCATTGCCGCCCAAGTATTGCCCGCAATCACGGCCACACCGCCCAGCGGATTGGCCTGTGGCGGTGCTGGCGTGGCCTCGATCGGCACGACGCGCACGACCCCCGGGACCTTGAGTGCCGCGGCAGCGTCGAAGTGCCGCACTTTGCCACCGTACACCTGGGGCCGTGCTACCACCGCGTAGAGCAGGCCGGGCAGGCGCGTGTCGATGGCGTATTGCGCCCGGCCAGTGACGATGTCCTGCGCATCGATGAGCCTTACCTTGCCGGTGCCGATGTAGCGAAACTGCGCCGGGTCCTTGAGTTGAATCGCGCCGGCAGCAGGCAGTGGCAGGCTCGCCGCCGCTTTGGCGAGCGCTCCGAAGCCCAGTCGCCGACCCGTGGCGGTGTGCACGATCTCGCCGTTCTGCGCGCGCACTTCGCCAACGGCTACCTGCCAGCGCGCCGCAGCCGCGGCTTCCAGCATCTGCCGCGCGGCCGCACCACAGCGACGCATGGGCATGAAGAAATGGCGCGTGGTGCGCGAGCCGTCGGTGTCCTGGTTGCCGTAGCGCACTTCATCGCCCGGAGCCTGCACCACGCGCACGCGCGTCCAGTCCGCTTCCAGCTCGTCGGCGATGATCATCGGCATGCTGGTGCGCACGCCCTGGCCCATCTCGGATCGATGGCAGACGATGCTCACCATGCCATCCTCGCCGATGGCCACGAATACCAATGGGTTGTCGATCCAGCCGTGCGGCATGGCATCGGCGCCATACAGCGGCGGCTCTGCGGCGCGCACTGGACCTGCGAAGCCCAGCGCGAGCACCAGGCCACTTAGCGCGGCGGCTCCCTGGACAAATTCCCTGCGGCTCACGTTGGCAATCAACATCTGCTTGCTCACTTTGATCACCTCCAGCGTTCGGCTCATACGCGGCATTTGCCGATCGGCGGTCACCTGTATATCGTGAGATGCGCCGCTGCACAACGGCCCAATGGCAACTCGCGACTGCAGGGGACCCATGAGTTCAAAACCCGAAGCCGCACACCTGGCGTGCGCGCTTGGAGTCCGCGATGTCGCCCTGTTCATGGTGACCGCCGGCTGCAGCCTGTACTGGTCTGGCGGGCACGGCGCGGCGGGCAAGGCATCGCCAGGGTATTTCATCGGCTTTTCAGTGGTTGCTCTCGGCATAGCCGTTGCGCTCAACCTGCGCGGGCTCAAGGTCGCGAAATGGCTCAACAACGGGGGCGCCGTCGCCCGTTGGCTGCTGACGATCCTGCTGGTAGTGCTGGCGTTTTCCATCTGGCGGCGCTTCGGGTCGGCCGCGCCGATGATCGTCACGGTCTATCTGGTGGGCACTGCCAGCCTCCTGATCGCGGCGCCGCCGGAGCGAACGACTGCGCTCTACGGCCTGATGGAGGCCATCCGCAGCGCCGCGCTGCGCCTGGACATCTCATGGCTGATTCCTGTGGCGGTGGTCACCATGATCCTGGAAATTGTCGGGAGTGTTGGGGTATGGCTTGGTGCCGTGGCGCGCATTCCTTTTGTTGCCGGCATCGATCGTTACCTGCCGCGGAGTTTCGCGAAGCTCCACCCACGCTATGGCGTACCCACCACCGCCATCTGCAGCCAGGCGCTGATCATCGCGCTGCTGGCGATCATGGGACAGGCCGGCACCTCGGTGCGCGGCGCCTATTCCGTGCTGGTCGAAATGATGGTCATCGCCACGATGCTGCCGTTCGTGCCGCTCTTTGCGTCCGCGATCAAGCTGTCCGCTGGCGCTCCCGTGCCTGGGGAGGCGCGGATTCCCGGCGGGCGCCTGACGGTTGTCACGCTGGCGCTGATCGGCCTGGCGACGACCGTCGGCGCGATGGTGCTGGCGTTTGTGCCGCCCGCGGATGAAGTGAACCCGGCGCTGGCGGCCTGCAAGATCGCGGGCATGACCACGGTGCTGTTGCTGGCCGGTGCAATAGTCTATTTCGTCGGCCGCGCCCGCGCGCGACGCCTCGATCATCATTCATGAAGTGGAGGACACAGGCATGTCGACTGTTGCCGGGGGCATGGCGTGTGCGCCCACGAACCTGTCGCTCGGTGCGCGCGTTGAAGTGCAACGCGACGCTCGGGGCGAACTGAAGCGTTCGAACCGGAGCGGTCAGTCGCGACGGTGGTGAGCAAATTTCCCGCCGCGTTGCGCGTGCTAGTATAAGAAACTTGCGGCCACTGCATTGATAAGCCCCAGAGCAGGAGATAATGATATGCGCGCATCGATTTTGGCACCCACGCTGTTTCTCTATGCGCTGTTTGCGGCGGTGGTTGCGGGCGCCGCTGATTCGCACGCTCCTGCGGGCCTGGTGGGCACGTGGCGCCTGGTGTCGTTCGAAGATATTGAGAGCGGCCAGACGATCCGTCGTTTCGGCGAAAAACCACTCGGGCTGTTTGTATACACTGCTGACGGGCATGTAGCCATTCAGATCGCCAATCCGGCGAACCCGGTGTGCATTGCCCCCGGCAAGAAGTTCGGGCCCGGACGCAAGGACGATCTGCCTGTTCCCGCCTGCAGTCCCGAACAGCTGCAGGCCTTGCTCAATGGCTATGTCGCATACTGGGGCACCTACACGGTGGATGCGGCAGCCGGTGTTGTGATCCATCACGTCAAGAGCGACATCAGCAATGGCTACGCCGGTACCGATCAGCGCCGGCCGTTTCGCCTCGAGGCAGACCGTCTGGTGATCGGCGATGGCAAAACCTGGAGCCGCGTGCTCGAAAGGGTGCACTGATAGCGCAACGATTCGCGACGAATTCAGCCTGCGGAACCATCGGTAACCAGGCGCCAAGGGTTACAACTGTTTGCGCCCCGACTGCACCACGGCCTCATCGAGCATCTTGATCAGCGCGTCGCGATTGCAGGCGTATGGCTGATCCTCGTTCTCAGCGTCAACGCACGGCGGTGAGGTCGAAGTGGGGATTTTCAATACCGCGCTGCTCTTGCGGCGTTGCTGACGGCTCGCTAGTGTAGTGGGGTCATTCCGAGAGCAGCACAGTCATGCCCTGCAAGTACGTAGTAGCGATGGACGGCAAGGTCGTCATCGAGCGCTGGACCGGCACAGTTGCCAGCCAGGAACTCATGACGCACAAGCAGCAGCAGGCTGACGATCCGTCGATCAAGCCAGGTGCAGCGGTGTTGTCGGACTGCACCGGCGCCGCATTTGCGATAGCGCCACACGAGATAGGCGAGCTATCGGCAATGGACAAGGACTCTGGCAGCGCATCAACAAGCATCCGTCGCTATGCCTTTCTGGTCAACAACGATACCTACCGGCTGGCGCGCCAGTTTTCTGATCAGGTAAACCAGCACGGCAAGAGTGTCATTATCTTCAACTCCATGGATGTCGCCGCATCATGGCTGGGCCTCGGCTCGCCACAGTTGCGCGAGCTGATGGACGGCATTGGCGACTAGATCTTGCGAGGTGTCGGACTGTGCCATGCACAGCTATGGCGGCTGAGGGCATTCGACGCCGACAAGAGTGCCCCCGCTAGCCCCGGCGCCGATCGAGAGACGCGCACCAATCAAAGCAGAACGAAACTGCAGGATCGCCAGGCCCATACCAGTGGTCCCTGCGGTCTTGGGCGCAAAGCCAATCCCATCGTCCTGGATTTGCAGCCGCACGACTGCGGGTTCGATCGCCAGCCGGATATCGATACGCCGCGCCCTGGCGTGCCGGAGCGCATTCGTGAGCGCCTCCTGCGTGATTCGAAACAGCTGATCCAGGGCATCTGGGGACAGCCGCAGCGACGCCTGGCTGAGCGCCTCGAACCTTACTTCAGGCGCGCCGGCGCGGTCGGCCTGCAGGCTCGCCAGCTGTTGCAGCGCCCCGATAAGCCCGCCGCTGGCATAGCCGAGCGGCGACAACCCATGGGCGATGGCTCGACAAGTCTCGATGGCGTGTTTGATCGGCGCTTCCAGCTGCACGAGTTCCTGCGAGGCCTGCAGTCCGCGTTGTTTGAAGGACTGCGTGAGTGCGCCGATCATTAGTGCGATGCCGGTAAGTTCCTGACCAAGACCGTCGTGCAAGTCGGCTCCGAGGCTGCGCCGCTCGCGGTCCGCCACTTCCATGACTGCGTGTTCCAGGCGCTTTTGTTCGGTGACGTCGCGCGAAACGCCACTCAGGGTGATGAGCTCGCCGCTCGCATCGCGAACCGGCGTCAGCAGGTCAGACAACCAGCAGATCGATCCATCCGGCCGGACGACGCGATACTCGGCCTCGAACGTGCCGCTGGTGCAGGCTTCGTCCCAGGCCGCGCAGATGCGCCGCCGGTCTTCGGGGTGGACGCGCGATTTCCAGGCGTCCGGATCCGCATATAACTCGGCGCGATTCATTCGGTAGGTGCGTTCCAGAGCCGGACTGACGTACAGAATACGCAGCGGATTGACGCCGACGATCCAGATGACATCGCGGCTATGGGTGCCCAGTTCGCGGAAGCGCTCCTCGCTTTCACGTAGCGCTACTTCGGTCTGCTTTCGATCGGTGACGTCGATGAAGTGCACAGCGATCCCGATGTCGATCGGGTACACGCGAACTTCGAACCAGCGGCGCAGTGCTACGAAGTACTCCTCGGCCAATACCGACTCGCCCTGGTTCATCGCGCGTTCATACGCGCGCCAGCTGGGACCGCCCACTGCCTCGGGGAGCAACTCCCAGGCCCCCCGGCCAACCAATTCCTGGGGAACCCCGCCGACCTGCTGCGCGCCTATCGGGTTGATGTACATACAATGCCAATTGCGGTCGAGCACCATGAAGGGGTCCGGCGCCTGGTCCTGGAAACCAAAGCGCGCAATCGTGGTGTCAGCAGGCAGTTTCACCGGGCGCTCACTCGAGTGTCGTTACCCCGTGCTGAATCGCGAACTTGATCAATCCGGCCAGCTGGCCAACCCCGAGTTTGTGCATCAACCGGCTGCGATAACTGTCCACGGTCTTCGGCGACAGATGCAGCAGTTCGCCGATCCTGACACTCGGGTAACCATCCACGACCAGGCGCAACACCTCGCGTTCGCGCCGGCTGAGGCGGTCGAGAGCACTGACGGCTTTGGGCTCGCTGATGCCCTGCGCGACGATCCCGGCGACCTTGCGGCTCAGGTAGCGTTGCCCGCCGTTGACGGTGCGGACCGCATCGATGACCTCCTCGCTGGCCGATTCCTTGAGCAGATAGCCGCGGGCTCCCGCCTCGAGGGCCTGGACCACGTATGCCATGCCAGCGTGCATGGACAGCATGAGGATCGCCGTGTCCGGCAGCGCCAGGTGAATCTGGCGCGCCGCTTCAATGCCATCCAGGTTCGGCATCGAGATATCCAGAATCACTACCTGGGGCTTGAGCTGCCTGACCTGTGCGACTGCTTCGCTGCCGCTGGCGGCCATTCCCACAATCTCGATGTCTGCGTGCGTACGCAGCAGCGCAGCGAGGCCATCGCGAACGATGGCATGGTCGTCGGCAATGAATACCGAGATTGACATCACATTTTACCAACCGACCGATGCAAGATTTCCCTACACCTCATGACCTGTACTCCCGGCATCCGCGGTCGCCAGCCCTGCGTAGAGTAACGGATATCAATGTCTGCCATTGAGTGTTCGGATGGAAAAAGAGCGCGACGTATGGCTCGAGGCTGGTGTCATCTGGGCTGTGGCCGTAGGCGCATTGCCCGATGCCGCCAGCAGGAGTCTGACGCAGCGTGCTGTTGCGATGGCGGGCGAGGCGGCCAGCTGCCGACTCATGCTCGACTATCGCCGTGCCGCCCTGACTCATGATGTGCTGGCGCTGAATCGGCACGCCGAGATGTTGAGCCGGCTCGGCCTGCCCGAGCATGCCCGCGTCGCGATGTTGTGCCGGCAACGCTCTTCGAACTTTGACTTCTGGGAACGCGTACTGCGCATGCGTGGCTATATGGCTGCGGTTTTTACCGATGGCGAGGCGGCCCTCGGCTGGCTGCACCGGCCAGCCACAGAGGCAACGGTGGTGGCCAGGCTCCCCACTGCGCCGGCGAGTGCGTTGCTGGACGTCGACTCGGTCAAGCGGCTGGTGGACCGCTTCGCGAGCGAACGCGCCTCGGCACCACGCAGCCAGGTCGTAGCGGAATTCACGGAGCTGGTCGAGTGCCTGTTCGCTCATGCGGATCGGCTGGGCGTCGATCTGATGCAGGGAACGGACATGCAGCTGCGGCGCGTGATATGTGATGCAGGCAAAATGGGCTGAAGCGCTGACGCTGAGCGGCCCGTTTCCTCAGGGTGCAGGGTCATGATGGCCCGAGCAGGCAAATGGTTCTGCTCGTCCGCAGGCGTCCGCGGGTGCGATTCGATGACACACAATCTGCCCACTCGCGCACCATCAGGCAACTCGCGCGCGGCCTGCTGCAGCTCCAGACCCACCCGGGCCTTGAACCACTGGCGCAATTGAACACGCCTGCCGGCGCAGCGTCGCCGCGCCACGCCGCGCCGTCAATAAGGGCCTGTTAGTAGCAAATAGAACTGTCCGGTTTTGTAGCACATAGATTGTCCGCTTTCCCGTGTGGGCTGGGCCAGGAGTCGAGGGCGTAGCCCGAGGCTCCTGGCCCAGCGCGCCGCGAGCGGACGTTACGCGGCACGTTTGAGCTCCTCGATCAGGTGGCCCTCGGCGCTGTAGCGCGCCAGGCAGCGCGGGCCATGGAAGACGGCCAGCGTGTCGTCGATGTAGCGATGCACCCGAACCTGCGCCTTCACAAAATGGCAGCGATGGCGCTGGGCCGGAATCTGCAGCTTGCGGCCCTCGAACGAGACGCAGTTGTCGGCGCCGACCTTGCGTTCAAAGTGCTCGCAGAGGATCTCATCCAGGTTCGCACCCACCCAGGGCACAAAAGCCGAGCCGGTCTCCAAGGAGGGTTGTGCAAACTCGGCGTTGAAGCTCCTCTGGTACGTGTCGCGCAAGTACCGGTTCGCCCCCGCCATGGTGCTGATGCCGGCCAGCGCCAACTCCTTGGGCAACCGATCCTGGTGGGTGCGAAAGGCTCGCTCGGAACGGCCCCGGGCTTGGGGCGAGTAAGCGGCAATCATCTCGATCCCGAGCTGCTGCAAGGCTCGACCAAACTGCGTCGGTGAGCGCTTGTCGACCTTGCCGCCGGCTTTGGGCGTAAGCCAGTAGTGGCTGCCCCGATCGCTATAAAACGCGCTGAATAAGCCGTGTGCGCGAATCACCGCAGCCACGCCTCGGAAGCTCGAGCGCGTGCCTTCTTCCTCGACAAACTCCATCAGGTAGTGCTCACTGGTCGCATCGTCCATCGTCACAATCAAATCCCAGCGCTGCTCCGCCACCCACTCATGACGGCTCCCGTCCTGGTGCAGCAGCATCCCGGCGAGCGGGGCTCGATCGCGCCGCTTGCGGTGCGCCCCGCGCTTCGGAGCCCTGAGCACCAGCTCCACCTTCTGCAGCTGGTGCTTGACCCAGGAGTAACTGCGCACCCCGCCGGCACGCCGATACCACGAGTGGTAGTGCTTGGCACTCCACCCTTCGTGCCGCTCCTGGTACCCCGTGGTCAGCGCCATCACCTCATCGACCGGCGCTCGGCGGTGCGAAATCTGGCTCATGCGCCGGTCGATCAACCCCTGCAATCCCGCCTCCTCATACCGATCGATGTACCGGCGAAACGAGCGCTCGCACACCCCGAGCAACCGTGCCGCTTCCTCCTGGCGCAATCGTCCGGCTTGCCAGCCGCTATAAGCCTTTTCAAACCTCATCTTCCGCGTCTCCTGTAGCCACTCTGTTCGCTTCACGGTGTGCCCTCCCTGGGGCACTACCCTGAACCGGACAGATCACGTGTTACAGAACCGGACAGATCATGTGCTACCTACAGCCGTCAATAAGGGCCTTGACCATCTCTGCATTTTTATGCATTATGTACGCATATTTATGCAGAGGCGAGCATGCTCCACGATCATCACCTGCAGAGCCGGCGCGAGGCGATCCTGAATATCCTGCGGGCCAGCGCGGTACGCGGCCAGGCGGAACTGACCCAATTGCTCAAGCGCAAGGGCTTTGCCGTTACGCAGTCTTCAGTGAGCCGCGACCTGCGCGAGCTCGGCGTGCTCAAGGCCAGTGGCCGCTACCTGCCACCGTCCGCCGACAGCGCCCATGCCAATGGCAACTTTGGCGCATTGGCGCATTTCGTGCGTGCGGTGAAGCCGGCGGGCGCCTCGCTCACCGTCATCCGCACCAGCACCGGCGCAGCGCAGAGTGTCGCGGTCGCCATCGACAAGGCGGCCTGGCCCGAAGTGGTGGGCACGATCTCCGGCGATGACACCATTTTTGTCGCCACGCCCGCAGCGCGCGCGCAACGGCGCCTGCTGGCACGACTGCACGAACTGTTCGGCATCTGAATCATGAGCAAGAGCATCGACGCGGGCGCAGAGCCCATAGTGCTGGCTTATTCCGGCGGTCTGGATACCTCGTTTCTGGTGCCCTGGGTGGCCGAGCATTATCAGCGAGCGGTGATCACGGTCACGGTCGATACCGGCGGCATCGACGCTGCGGCCGCCGTCCTGTTGCGCGAGCGGGCGCTCGCCCTGGGCGCGATCGCGCACCATCAGATCGATGCACGGGCCGACTATTTCGAGCAGGTGCTGCGCTTTCTCATCATGGGCAATGTGCGCCGTGGCCAGCTCTATCCGCTGTGCGTCGGCGCCGAACGTGTCATGCAGGCTCAGACCATCGCGCACATGGCACACAGGCTCGGCAGCCATTCGATCGCACACGGCTGCACGGCCGCGGGCAATGACCAGGTGCGCTTCGAAGTGGCGCTGCGCACGCTGGCGCCCGATCTGGAAATCATCGCGCCGGTGCGCGATCACGCCTTCAGGCGCAACGATGAGCTCGAGTACCTGCAGGCGCGCCAACTCCCCGTGCCACCTTATGGCGCGGCCTATTCCACCAATCGCGGCCTGTGGGGCGTGACCATAGGCGGCACGGAAACGCTGACCTCCAAGGGCAGCATTCCGGAAAGCGCCTGGGTGCTCTCCAGGCATGCGTTCGAAAAGCCGGCGCTGCCGCAGCATCACACCCTGCACTTCGAACAGGGCCGACCGGTTGGCCTCGATGGTAAAGCGCTGGCCCCCGTGGCACTCATCGAACGGCTGGAAGAACTGGCGGCGCCATTCGGCATTGGCCGCGGCATTCACCTGGGCGACACCATCATCGGCACCAAGGGCCGGGTTGCCTTCGAAGCGCCGGCCGCCGAAGTGTTGCTGAGCGCGCATCGCGAGCTGGAAAAGCTGGTGCTGACAGCGCGCCAGCAGCGCATCAAGGAAAGTGTCGCCCTGCCCTACGGCGACTGGGTGCACGAAGGCCAGCTGCTCGACCCCGTATGCCGCGATATCGAGGCGCTGCTGCTCTCCTCGCAGCAACGAGTGAGCGGCGACGTGCATGTGCTGCTGCGTCCCGGAAGCGTCTTCATTGAAGGTGTCGAATCACCCTATTCGCTGCTGGCGGCCTCGAAAGGGGTGTATGGCGAAGCCGCGGGCGAGTGGACGCCAGCCGACGCCCTGGGCTTCTCGAAGATTGCCGCCTTGAGCGGCGTGTTCCACGCACGCGCCGGTGAACTGGCTGCGGCCGAACAGGCACACAAATGAAAAGCGTGGTAGTCGACAAGGTTGCCTCGATCACCCAGGCCTGCTCACTCGGTCACGAGCTGCGCATCAGCGCCGAGATTCCCGCCGAGGAAGGCGTGGTCATTGTTGCCGAGATTCTCAACAACAAATCGACCTACAACACGCTCGAACTTACCAGTGGGCGCATGGCCAAGGTGGCGCGCGGCGATATCGTGGTCGGCGCACTCGGGCCCCGCAAGGCACTGTTCGGCTATTCGGGCCACGTGCCGAAATCGCTCAATCCCGGCGATATCATCCAGATGCTCAATATCGGCGGCGTGATGGGCATGTGCGATTCGGCCACGCCCGACAAGGGCAAGCCTTTCGATTGCCGGGTGCTGGGCGTAGTGCTGCAGTTTCCGTATCTGGGCGAGCGCATCGGCGTGCCGGCGCGCGTCGGCTACCGCAAACTCAACTACCAGGCCACGCTCGAGGTGCGCGGCGTGCCGGTGGTAGCACTGGCCGGCACCTGCATGGAAGCGGGCAAGACGGCAGCGGCGGCGGCGATCATTTCGCGCATGCGTCATCGCGGACTGGTCGTCGACGCCTTCAAGGCCACCGGTGTATCCCTGCGGCGCGACATCATGGCTTTTGAAGATGCCGGCGCGCGCAAATCCATGATCTTCACCGACCTCGGTGTCGTGACGACTTCGGCGCGCACCGGACCGGCACTGACGCGCACCATGCTGACCGATCTGGCGGCCGGCAAACCCGACGTCATCGTCTTCGAACTCGGCGACGGCCTGCTGGGCACTTACGGCGTCGATGCCATCCTCAACGATGAGGACATCCGCCGCGCACTCACCAGCGTGGTGCTCTCGGCCAATGATCCGGTCGCGGCCTGGGGTGGAGTGAAACTGCTGCGCGAGCGCTTCAGGGTTGATCCCTGCATGGTCACGGGGCCGGCCACCGATAACCAGGTGGGCGTCGATATCATTCGCCAGCAGATGAATGTGCCGGCCTGCAATGCCATCAGCAACCCTGCTGCCCTTGGTGACGCCATCATCGAGGCCGTGGGCCTGGGTGCACGTGCGGCGACGGTCGGCGCCGCCGAATAGACATCGTGAGCAGGGTGCCAACCATTGTCCTTGGCGGTACCGGCTATGTGGCCGGCGAACTGCTGCGCCTGATCGCGGCGCATCCGCAGCTCGAGCTGGCCGGCATCATGTCGGATGGCAGCCCGGGTGAGCCGGTGGCGGCAGCGTTTCCGCATCTGGCGAGCGTTTACGCCGACCTGACCTTCAAGTCGCAGCAGCAGATCGAGGAACTGATGCGTCGCGAGCGCAGTCCCGCCATCCTCGCGGCGGCGCCACACGGTGTCTCGGCCGCGCTGATCGACAAACTGCTCACTGTCGCGACCGCCGCGGGTAACGCACCCCGCGTCGTGGATATCTCTGCGGATTTTCGTTTCGCGACTGCAGCGGCTTATGAGGCGGTGTACCCACACCCGCATGGTGCGCCGGCTCGCCTGGCGCAATTCTCCTGCGCGCTCCCCGAGCACCTGCGTACTCTCAGGACCCCGCACGTTGCGCATCCCGGCTGCCTGTCGACCGCCACCCTGCTGGCTGCAGTGCCGCTGCTGGCACTCGGACTGATTGAGCCGCAGCTGTTTGTCGCTGCCATCACCGGCAGCACTGGCTCGGGACGCAAACCCACTGACGGCACGCATCACCCGACGCGTCACAGCGATCTGTATGCCTACAACGCGCTGGCTCACCGTCACGCGCCGGAAATCGCCGCCTGCACGCTGAGCGCCAGCGGCGTGGCCGCCCACTTCGCCTTCGTGCCGCATTCGGGCCCGTTCGCCCGCGGCATACACGCCACCGTGCAGGCGGTGCTGAGAAAACCGCTCGCTGCTGCACAACTCACCGCACAGCTACGCGATTTCTATGCTCACTCGCCTTTTGTGCAGCTGAGCGAGCGCGCGCCGCACCTCAAGGAAATCGTCGCCAGCAACTATGCGCGCCTCAGCGTCGCGAGCGATGGCCGCACCGTGGTGGTGATGAGCGTGATTGACAATCTCACCAAGGGCGCGGCGGGAGGCGCAGTGCAATGGCTCAATCGCCTGCTGGGGTTCGCTGAAGCTACCGGCCTGACGGCGCCGGCGGCAGGTTGGACATGAGTACGGCACCATGAAGCGCTTTGTCGATCTGGCGGAACTTGGTCGCGAGCAGGTGCTGGAACTGCTGGCGCTGGCCAGGCGACTGGAACAGCATCCGGAGCCGCAGGCACTCGCCGGCAAGGTGCTGGGGCTCTTGTTCCTGAATCCTTCGCTGCGCACGCTCGCCTCCTTTCAGGCCGGCATGGCGCGCCTCGGCGGCGCCTCCTTCGTCATCACCCCGGGCCAGGGCACCTGGCAACTTGAGACGCGGGATGGCGAAATCATGGACGGCGCTGCGGCCGAACACATCCGCGAAGGCTTACCGGTGCTGGCCTCGTACTGCGACGCACTGGGCATCCGCGCCTTCGCCGAAGGCAAGGATCTGGCCAGCGATCTGGCGGACCAGCGATTCAACGCCATGGCCGCGCTGGTGGCACGACCACTGATCAATCTTGAATCCGCCATCACTCATCCCTGCCAGGCGCTGGCTGACTGGAAATCGCTCGACGAGATGGCCCTGCCGCCGCGCGCGAAATTTGTGCTTGGCTGGACGGCGCACCCCAGGGCATTGCCGCTGGCCGTGCCGGCAGCGACGCTACAGATGGCGGCCATGCGCGGCATGGAGGTCGTGGTGCTGCGTCCGGATGGCTTCGCACTGCCCGAACCCATCATGGCGCGAGCGCGCGCCGCCGCTGCAGCCAACGGTGGCTCGCTGCGCGAAACCAGCGAGCGCGCCGATGCGCTCAGCGGTGCACAGGTGATCTACGCCAAGGAATGGGGTTCCACCACCCACTATGGCGACCAGGCAGGCGATCAGGAGCTGCGGCGCAGCCTGCAGGACTGGTGCGTGCGCAACGACTGGTTCGAGCGCAGCGCCGTCGACTGCCGCCTGATGCACTGCCTGCCGGTACGGCGTAATTGCGCCATTGCCGATGAGGTGCTCGATGGCCCGCGCAGCGTCGTACTGCGCCAGGCCTACAATCGCATGCCGGCACAGATGGCCGTGCTGCATCGACTGCTGCTTTCCCGGACCTAGGCACAAGGAGCGCCCAGCCACCATGATCATGCACCGGGCCGACCAGCTCGCCACGATCAGCGCCCTGCGCGCTGCAGTACCGTACATCAGGCTCTACAAGGGCAAGGTGTTCGTCGTCAAGGCGGGCGGCGCCGTGTTCGGCGACCCCGCGATGACGCGCTCGCTGATCGAGCAGATTGCCATCCTGCATAGCCTCGGCGTGCACGTGGTCATGGTGCATGGCGGCGGCCCGCAGCTTACCGAAGTGACCGAGGCGCTGGGCGTGCCCACACGCATGGTGCAGGGGCGACGCATCACTGACGAACGATCCATCGACGCCACCGCGATGGTGCTCAATGGTCTCATCAACACGCGCATCCTTGCGATCTGCCGCGACCTGGAGATCAACGCGGTCGGGCTCTCGGGAGTAGACGCCGGCCTGGTGCGCGCACATCGCCGCCCGCCCGTGAAGCTCAGGCCCACCGATACGGAAACCGTCGATTTTGGTTTCGTCGGCGACATCGATCGCATTGACACCAGCGTGATTCGCAAACACCTCGACAATGGCCTGATGCCGGTGATCAGCCCGCTCTCGGCCGATGAGCGCGGCCAGCTGCTCAACATCAATGCCGATACCGTGGCGGCCGCTATCGGCGCCGCGTTGCAGGCGGAGAAGCTGATCCTGTGCACCGGTGCGCAGGGCATTCTCGACAACCTCGCCGATCCGGGTTCAGTCGTCTCGTACACGGACCTGGCTGGACTCAAGTGCCTGTGCGATGCCGGCAAGATCGTCGATGGCATGTTGCCGAAGGCCAGGGCGATCGAAGATGCGATTCGCGGTGGCGTGCGCCGCGTACATGTCATCTCCTACAGAACTGCGGACAGCATTCTCAGTGAAGTATTCACCAACGAAGGCACCGGCACGCTGATCGTCGCCGATATCAAAGCGCTGACCACGGCCGAGCAGCAGTCGCCGGGCTGAAGCTAAGCCCAGGTTGCGGCGTCGAACTCGAAACTCTCGCCCGCCGCGCCCGAGCGCTGCAGGCGCGCGCCGCTGCGGGTGCTGCGGCACACCCAGGTCTGCATGGGTGAAGTGCGGCTGAGCGTGAGCGCCGCGACTTCGAACGCGGCGCCGCAGATTCCCACCTCGACGCGGGCCGAGTGGTAGCGGACCCAGGTCACGCGCTGCCGGCGTGCCGCGGCGGCGAGGGCGTGACAGGCGCCGTAGTCGCGCGGATCGCGCCAGCTTTGCCGGGCCGTGCTCCAGGGTGCACGCGTCAGATCGAGGCAGCGACCGCGCACCTGCGCCCGAAAAAAACTGTGCGTCGTGTGCAGCGCCTGCGCAGCCAGGCCATCACTGTCATCGAGAAAGCGCCAGCGCCAGTAACCCACTTCGGCGCAGGCGGTGCGCAGTTCCTCGGCGCCATACCAGGCACCTGGCTCCTGCGCCCGACGAAAGCGCGAGGCCACAGGCGAGCGATAGCGAAACGGTGTCGTCAGCAGATAGTGGCGCGAGTGCGTGTGCTGCGGGAGCGGCGGCTTACTGCGTTCCAGCAGTTCTTCCAGCAGGCGATGGTCGGCGGCGGTGTCAGTCAGGCGTATGGTGGCGATGAGATGCTGCGCCTCGACACCGCGCCACAGCAATGCGCTGCGCGAACGCAGCCCCGCGAACCATGCCTGCTGCCACAAGCCGCTCACAGTGGTGCGCGCATGCCATCAAGATAGGCGACCACGCCGGCCAACCCTTCGGCGCGCTCGATCAACTCCACCGGTTTGCCATTGACCCCGCGGTTGTAACTGCCGAGCCAGCGCAACCGCTGCGCGGCGTCGTTGCCAACCAGGGCATCGAGCGAGCGGTAGAGGCGCACCAGCAGCAGGCCCAGCTCGCCCTCTTTGCTGGCGGGGTCAATGGCGCGCGCGCCGTTGGCCAGGCGCGAGACACCCGCTTCACTGACGCCCAGGACGCGGGCCAGAGCGGCGCGCGACAGGCCCAGTAATTCGCTGCTGCGCAGCACCGCAGCGGACAAGACCCGTGCCGCGTCGCCCGGCGCGACCGACGCGGCAGTATGGGGTTCCCGGAGTTCTGGCTGGGACATGCGGTCTCCTTTCAATTGCAAGTTTATCGTAATATTATTGCACGTGCAAACAAGCCGCGGCACTGGACATTGGCGCGACTGGCGCCGCGCGCACAGCTATGATTGTCACCACTACCGCTGCTGGGGCCATATGAGCAGACTCTGGGACAAAGGCGCAGCGCTCGATGAGCGCGTGCTGCAGTACACCGCCGGCGAGGACTACGCGCTCGATGAGCGCCTGGTGCGCCACGACGTGCGTGCCTCGATCGCACATGCGCGCATGCTGCGCGCGCAGAACCTGCTCGCGAGTGCCGATCTGCAGGCCATTGAAAGCGGCCTCAGCGCCCTCGGCGCTGCGCACGCCCGCGGCGAGTGGCATATCGAGCTCGCCGATGAAGATGGCCAGAGCGCGCTGGAAAGACGCCTGACCGCCAGCATCGGCGCTGCCGGTGCTCGCATACATCTGGGACGCTCGCGCAATGATCAGGTGCTCACGGCCTTGCGCCTGTACCTGCGGGAAGCCAGCGAGTCACTGGCGCTGGGCGCGGAAACTGCCGCCACGGCCCTGGATCGACTGGCGCAACGCCAGGGCAACCTCGCCCTGCCGGGCTACACCCACATGCAGCAGGCCATGCCAAGTTCAGTCGCCTTGTGGTGTGGCGGCTTCGCCGCCGAATTGCGCGACGATGCCGCCGGGCTGCGTGCCGTCATGCGCCGCGCGGACCGCAATCCCCTGGGGTCGGCCGCCGGTTACGGCACGCCCGGCCTGCCGCTCGATCGTGCCGCAACCACGCGCGCCCTGGGCTTCGAGAGCACCCACGAGCCGGTCACCGCGGTGCAACTTTCGCGCGGTAAAGCCGAGGCCCAGCTGTTGTTCGAGATCACGCTGACGATGCAGGACCTGGGTCGCCTGGCGGCCGATCTGCTGCTGTTCTACACGGCGGAATTCGGCTTCGTCACGCTGCCAGAGGCCTTCACTACCGGCTCATCGATCATGCCGCAAAAGCGCAACCCGGATGTCTTCGAACTGCTGCGCGGCCGTTCTGCCAGTGCCCTGGCCTGCCTGACCGAAGCACTGGCGCTCTGTGCCAAACTGCCCTCGGGTTACCAACGCGATCTGCAATTGCTCAAGGTACCCCTGTTTCGCGGCATCGATCTGTGCCAGCAGAGCCTCGATATCATCGTGCCGGCGCTCGATGGCCTGCAGTTCCGGCCGGAGCGCATACACCTTGATCCGGCCATGCACGCCGCCAGCGAAGCCTACGCCCTGGTGCTCAAGGAGGGCATCCCGTTTCGCGAAGCCTACCGGCGTGTCGCCGCGCAATTGAAGACATCATGAACGCTACCCATGGCAACCAGGCGCCACCGCAACCCGCGAACGGGCTCGTCACCTATACACACGTTGTCTACGCGCTACACTCATTCGCTGTGTTGACGGGACTACTCACTTCGGGCAGCGTCGCCGGCCGCTTCGTATTCGGCTTGCCGTCAATCGTCGCCGTGATCATGAATTACGCGCGCCGCCATGAAGCACACGGCAGCTACCTTGAATCGCACTTCAGCTGGCAGATTCGTACCTTCTGGCTGGCGCTGCTGGGCCTGGTTGTTATTCTGTTGATCTCAGCGCCACTCATATTGTTGATGGGTCTCGGTGTGCTCACCGCCTGGGTCGGATTTGGTCTGGTCGGTATCTGGGTAATCTATCGCGTGGCGCGCGGCTGGCTGGCGCTGCGCGCAGCGCGCGCACTGCCGATGGTGCAGCCGTGAGGACCGCCATGAATACTCTCACTGACCGCTTTCTCCACCCGCTGCGCATCGCTGCGGCGATTGCTGCCTTGCTGGGCGTTGCCAGTTGCGGCCAGAAGGGTCCTCTGTATCTGCCCGATCCCGCGCCGCAAAGCGTGCCGGCCGCCGCGGATCAGAACACCGACACCGGCCCCGCCAAGCGCAAGCAGGCGACCCCTGTTCCACCGGGGGGCTCCGGGCCGAGCCCGCTGCGTTAGCGTCAATTCCTAGCCGCCTCCCGTTCCATGGCAGCAAATCTTTCGCAGCTCGGCTTTCTCCTGTTTGTCTCCGCCCTGGTGGCGATGCTGATGCGCCGTTTGCGCCTGCCCTATACCGTGGGCCTGGTGCTCGCCGGCATGGGTCTCTATTTCTTCAAAGTCCATATTCAATGGCACCTGTCAAAAGACCTGATCTTCTCGGTCTTCCTGCCGCCACTGGTGTTCGAGGCAGCGCTGTTCATCGACTGGCGGGAGTTCAAGAAGGATTTGCCGGTGCTGGGGCTGCTGGCAACGCTCGGGGTCGTGGTAGCGGCGGCGGTCACTGCCGTCGGCATGCACTATGCCCTCGACTGGGACTGGAGCAGTGCCATCGTCTTTGGTGTGCTGATCGCCGCGACCGATCCGGTCTCCGTCATCGCAACCTTCAAGGAGGCCGGCGTGCATGGACGCCTGCGCCTGCTCATCGAAGCCGAGAGCCTGCTGAATGACGGCACCGCTGCCGTCATGTTCGTCGCGGCGCTCGGTTTCCTGTCGGGAGGGAACCACGGCCTCGGTTCACTCGCCGGTACGTTGCTGCTGACGACACTCGGCGGAGCACTGATTGGTGCTGGCGCTGGCTTTGCATTCATGTACCTGGCGGGACGTACGCCCGATTATCTGGTCGAGATCACCTTCACGACCCTGGCTGCCTATGGTTCATTTTTTGTGGCCGAACATTTTCACTTTTCCGGTGTGCTTGCGGCACTCACGGCCGGACTGGTGGTCGGCAACTACCGTACCTCGCCTGTCATCTCGGATGCCGGGCGCCGGGCGCTGGGGCCATTCTGGGAATACGTGGCGTTCATCGCCAATTCGCTGATCTTTCTGTTGATCGGCGCCCAGGAGGCGCAACAGCAGTTCGGGAATCTGTGGCTGGCGGTCGTGGTGGCCATCGCGCTGGTGACGCTGGGCCGCGCGGCGGCGATCTATCCACTGTGCGCGCTCTTTGCCCGCGGTCCGCTCAAGGTGGAGATGCGGCATCAACACATACTTTTCTGGGGCGGATTGCGCGGCGCCCTGGCCCTGGCGCTCGCCCTGGCCTTGCCCGACGATCTGCCCCATCACGACGCCATCATCACCATCACCTTCGCAGTCGTGGCTTTTTCAATATTCGCGCAGGGCCTGACGATCACGCCGCTGCTGCGCCGCCTCGGGCAAATGGCCGACCGTTAGCGCTGTGCCGGCACAAATTCTTCCATCACCGCCGTGCGCAGCAGCTTCGGTGGCAACAGGCCCTGTGCCAGTACGAAGTCATTGAAGGCCAGGCGATCGAAGTGGCCGCGCAGCGCGAGCTGCGCGGCCTGGCGGGTTTCCATCAGGCGCTGGTAGCCATAGAAATATGAAGTCGCCTGGCCCGGGGCCCGGAACACATAGCGCTGCATCTCCTGCGTCGCCATGCCCTCTGACAGACCGACTTCGTCCATCAGGAAGCTCTTGACCTGTTCGGGCGCAATCTGCCCCATATTGACCATGGGATCGAGAAACGCGCGTGCCGCCCGCTGCGCGCGCGCCTGCAGCGCAAACAGCTGGCCATCGAGCGGCTCATAGGGCTGCATCTCCGCCTCGGCGTACAGGGCCCAGCCCTCCACGTTCACACTGTTGAAGGCAAACACCGCACGCGCCGTGGACACGCCAGACTCGATCATCTTCGCGAACTGCAGTTCATGGCCCGGTCGCGCCTCGTGCGCCGTCAGCGTCCAGACCGCGGCCTGGTGCGAAAAGTCATCGTAGCTGAGACCCTTGCCGGAGGCGTCCGCACTAACGCCGGTGGCCAGTACGAATTCACCGTACTCGCCATTGTTGCCAATGAGCCGCGGCGGGCTCATGTGCGGTGCCGGTTGCTGGGCGTTTTCCGCGGGTGTAGCAACACGGATTGAGGCCGCCCGCTCCGGCAGAGAAACGATGCGTTGCGCGCGAATCGCCGCCTCAATCTCGCCCAGGCGTTGCTGGTACAACGGCAACAGCTGAGCGGCGGGGATCTGCTGCTCCTTGAGCTTGGCTATCACCGCGTGATAGTTGACGTCGGCCAGTCCGCGCTGCTGCGCGACCAGTAGCGCCGTGATGGTCATCTGATTGCGGATCTCGGCGAACGAAGTGAGCGCCTTGGCGATCAGCTCCTCGGGCGGGATGTCGACGCCATACTGATGCAGGTTGTCGGCGTAAACTTCCGGCGGCAAGCGATGATCGGTGCGCGCCCTGGGCAGGATCTCGCTCTTGAGCCAGTCGTTGTAATCGTTGAGCTGCTGCGTGAGCACACGGTAACTGCGCTGCCAGCCCTTGACCTTGCTCCTGGTGAGCAGATCCTTGAGGCCGCTCAGGTAAGTGGGCAGATCGCCGATGGCCTGCTCGACTTCACCGCGATAGGGTCCGAGCAGCGTTGCGTCGGCGTGTATGCGCTCCAGCGTCCGTTCCTTGGCCAGTTCGCTGATCGGCCGGTAGCCCTTGCTCAGCCCTGCGTACTTGCTGAGGCGCACTGCGATCGACTGCTGGCGGGCCGGTGTCACGCGCGGGTCGAGTGTCTGTTGAACGACCCCAAACACCAGGCCGGTGACGTCAATGAACGGCCACAGATACTTGCGGTTGACGGTGTTGCTCGAGATGTTATCGGCAGCCGCGCCAATCAGTATCTGCAGGTCCTGGCGAACCCTGGGATCGGTCTCGCTGGCGGCGTTCTGGCGAAACCCGGCGATGGCGGCGGCAAAATCCGCCTGCTGCGGTTCATACTGATCGCGCGACAGATCGGCAATCGCTTCGTCAAAACCGTCGACCCCGAGCTGACTGGCGGTTTCGGGACTGTAGCGGGCGAGTACCTGCAACAGCACCCTGGCATTTTCGTTGCTGCGCGTCACCCACGGGGCTTCGGCGGCTCGCGCCGTGGCAATTCCAGCCAGCCCGGATAGCAGGCACAGCGCCAGCGCGCGGCAGTAGATCTTCATGCGTGCATTCCTCAATCCTCGGCGAGGTGCGCCTTGGAGGTCATCCGATCAAGCAGCCCAAGCATTACTGCTGAAACAACGAAGGTGAGGTGGATGATGACATACCACATGAGCTTGTCGTTCGCGATCTGCTCCGCATCCATGAAAGCGCGCAGCAGATGGATCGAGGAAATTGCCACGATCGAGGCCGCGACCTTGAGCTTGAGTGTTCCGGCGTCGAGCTTGCTGAGCCAGCCGAGCTTGTCGCCTGCACCGCCGGCCATGTCGATCTTGGAAACGAAATTCTCGTAGCCGGAGAACATCACCATGACAATCAGGCTGGCCACCAGCGACAGGTCCACCAGTGCGAGCAACGACAGCACCACGTCGGACTCGGACAACGCCATCACCTGCGACAGTGAATGATAAAGCTCGGCAAAGAACTTGACGCCGAGCGTGATCAGGGCGACGGACAGTCCCAGATAGACGGGGGCCAGCAGCCAGCGACTCGCGAACAGCAGCCGCTCGATGGTTTTTTCGATCATGCGGCGAATTCTATCCCAGAACGCAGGCGCTCCGCACTGCCGCAGCGCCCGGATGCCAAGCGGCTAACCGGCGCGCGCCAGTCTTGCACGCAGTCGCGGCGCCGCGAAATCGAGGAAGGCCCGTACTTTGAGCGGCAGGCGTCGCTGATTCGTGTAGACCAGGTTGACCGGCGCCGCGGGCGGCTCGAAGCGCTTCAATGTCGTGACCAGCGTGCCGGCGGCGAGCGCCGCTTCAACCTGGTAGGAGAGCACGCGGGTAAGCCCGGCGCCGGCGAGCGCCGCGTCGATGGCGGCTTCGGCCGTATTGACGACGAGCCTGGGCCGGATCGGGATCGAGAAATTGGCGCCGCCGGCGCGAAAGCTCCAGCTGTCGGCCGAGCCGAGCGTCTCGAACGCGATCAGCGAATGGTGGGCCAGCTCCAAAGGAGCCCGCGGCGTACCAGCAGCGGCGAAATAATCGGGGCTCGCGCACACCACACGCCGGGTGGAACCACAGCGCGTCGCGATTAGCCGGCTGTCGGCAAGTTCGCCGATCCGCACGGCCAGGTCGACGTGATCTTCAAGCAGGTTGACCAGGCGATCACTCTGCACAAAGTGCACCTGCACCTCGGGATAGGTCTTGAGAAAGGCGATGATCATCGGCAACACGTGCAGGCGACCGAACACAATCGGCGCAGAAATGACCAGATCGCCCTTCGGCGTGCTGAACTCTCCAGCAGCTGCGCGCTCGGTCTCGCTCACATCTTCGAGTATCCGCTTGCAGGCCTTGAGGTAAGCCTGACCGGGCTCGGTCGGCGTGAGATGTCGTGTCGAGCGATTGAACAGCCGGGTGTTCAGGTGCGCCTCCAGATCCGACAGTCGGCGGCTCACTGTCGGTAGCGGCATGTGCAGCCGCCGCGCCGCCGCCGACAGGCTTCCGGCCTCGCCAACCGCGATTGCCACCGTCATGGCATCGATTCGATCCATCAAATTTATTCCATTTTCTGCAAGAGTCTTTACAAATAATAGCTTCTAGTTGTGAATATTGAAATAGCCCAATCTGTCCGTACCTGGCCACCACGGCCGCATGCATGCCCTGAACACCCAAGGAGATATCCATGTCACGCATCCCCACCCCCGCCACGATTGAAGCCGCTCCGCCCGCCGCGCAGCCGCTGGTGCAGGCCGTGAAGAAGCAGCTCGGCGTGGTTCCCAACCTGTTCCGCCTGGTTGCCACCAGCCCGGCGGCCCTCGAAGGTTATCTGGGCATGTCCGGGGCACTGGCCAGGGGCGCGCTGCCGGCCGCGACCCGGGAGCGGATCGCACTCGCCATCGCCGAGATCAACGGCTGCAACTACTGCCTCTCAGCGCACACTTACCTGGGCAGGAACGTCGCGAAACTCGACGCTGCCGAGCTCGCCATGAACCGGGCCGGTCGCTCCAACGACCTGCAGGCCGACGCCGCCGTGCGCTTCGCAGTCCAGGTGACCGAGCACCGTGGTCACGTCGATGATGCGGATCTGCAGGCGGTCAGGGCGGCCGGTTACAGTGACGCGCAGATCATCGAGATCGTGCAGCACATCGCGCTCAATACCTGGACCAATTATCTCAACGAGGTGGCGAAAACTGACATCGACTTTCCGGCGGTCGGCGCCCGCACCGCGGCCTGAACATGGACGCGACCCTGGCCTACCCCAGCGACATCGCCTTCACGCCGGCCGTGAAGGCGCAGCAATCGCGCCAGGGATCGCGCCAGGCCTATGCGCGCATGGAGGCAGGCGGCTCGTGGGAAACACAGATTACGCCGGAACTGAAGGAGTTCATCGAAAACCAGACCAGCGTTTTTCTGGCGACCGCGAACGCGGCGGGGCAGCCGTACATCCAGCACCGCGGCGGCCCCGCCGGTTTCCTGCGCGTGCTGGACGAGCGGACCCTGGGCTTCGTCGATTTTGCCGGCAATCGACAGTACGTCACGCTCGGCAACCTGCAGGAGAATCCCAAGGCGCATCTGTTCCTGATCGACTACACGCAGCGCCGGCGAATCAAACTATGGGGAGAACTCACTGCCGTAGAGGACGATGCAGCGCTCACGGCCCGGCTGATGCCGGCCGGCTACAAGGCCAGGGCCGAGCGCGTCATGCTCTTCAGGGTAGCGGCGTGGGATGCCAACTGTCCGCAGCACATCCCGCGCCGAATTGACGCCGACAGCGTCAAGGCCGCGCTGGCCGAGCGCGATCAGCGCATTGCGGCACTCGAGGCTGAGCTCCAACAGCTGCGACGGACTGCGCAATGATCGTAGCGCTAGCCCTCGATCCCCTGCGACTTGAGGTATTCGTCGTAGCTGCCCCTGAAGTCGGCGATGCTGCCGTCCGGCTGCAGCTCGATGATGCGCGTGGCCAGGCCGCCGACGAACTCGCGATCGTGTGATACGAACACCAGCGTGCCCGGATATTTCTCCAGGCCGATCTGCAGCGATTCGATGGTTTCCATATCCATGTGGTTGGTTGGTTCGTCCATCAACAGGACGTTGGGCTTGGTGAGAATCAGTTTCCCGTAGATCATCCGGCCCTTCTCGCCACCCGACAGCACCGTTACCGGTTTTTTGGTTTCATCGCCAGAGAACAGCAAGCGACCCAGCGTCGCGCGCACGATCTGTTCGTCATCCGCCTTGCCGGTGTACTGCGACATCCACGAGAACAGATCCATCCGGGTTGCGAACTCGGCCTGCGGATCCTGCGGCATGTAGCCCGGCTGGGCGTTCTCGACCCAGCCGATGCGACCGGCGGAGGGCGCCAGCTCGCCGGCCAGAATGCGCATCAGCGTGCTCTTGCCGATGCCATTGGGACCGATGATCGCCACCCGCTCACCGGCTTCAATGGCGAAGTTGACGTTGCGCAGCACCGCGCTGTTCGAATCCGGATAACTGAAGCCGAGCTTTTCAACCGTGACCGCCGAGCGGTACAGCTTCTTGCCCTGCTCGAAACGAATGTAGGGGTTCTGCCTGGAAGATGGCTTGATCTCGGTCACCTTGATCTTCTCGATCTGCTTGCGACGCGAGGTGGCCTGGCGCGCCTTCGAGGCATTGGCCGAGAAGCGCCGCACGAACTCCTGCAGATCCGAAATCTGGTCCTTGGCCTTGGCATTCGCGGCCTCGACCCGTTGACGCGCCTGAACCGAAGCCAGCATGAAATCGTCGTAGTTGCCGGGATAGATATTGAGCTGGCGGAAATCCAGGTCTGCCATGTGCGTGCAGACCTGATTGAGAAAGTGCCGGTCGTGGCTGATGATGACCATGGTGGCGTCGTAGTCGTTGAGCACGCGCTCCAGCCAGCTGATCGAATGGATATCGAGGTTGTTGGTGGGTTCATCCAGCAGCAGCACGTCAGGCTTGGAGAACAACGCCTGCGCCAGCAGCACCCGCAGTTTGAGGCCCGGCGCCACTTCGCGCATCGGCCCGAGATGCAGCGCTTCAGGAATGCCGGCGTCCAGCAGCACGCTGGCGGCGCGGGCATCGGCGGTGTAGCCGCCGTACTCGGCGAACTTGCCCTCCAGCTCCGCGGCCCGCATGTATTCCTCGTCGCTGGCCTCAGCCTTGGCATAGATGCGGTCGCGTTCCTGCATCGCCTGCCACATCTCCCGGTGCCCCTGCATGACGACATCGAGCACGCGCTCGTCTTCGTAGCCGAACTGGTTCTGGTTCAGCTTGCCCAGCCGCATGCCCGCCTGCAGCATCACATCCCCGGCACTGGGCTCGAGCTCAGCGCCAAGAATCTTCATGAGCGTCGATTTGCCACAGCCGTTGGCGCCGATCAGGCCATAGCGGTTGCCATCGGCAAACTTGACGGTGACCTGTTCGAACAGCGGCTTGGCGCCAAACTGGATCGCGACGTTGGAGGTTGCAAGCATGGGTATCGATCAATCGGGCGCCTACCGGGGGGGCGGCATTCTAGCTGAGCCGGGGCGCCCGGCGGCGGCGTTGTTAGCGACTGTGCCGCTTATTTACCGGCCAGTTCTGTCAGCAGGATCTTCCAATGGGCAACATTGTCATCCAGGGCTTGCACCGGCAGCCGCTCATCTTTGCCGTGGGCGCGGTAATCGACCGGCACCACCAGCCATGCGCCGTTGGCCCCGTAAATGGGGATACCTGCGACCCGGAATGGGCGCGCATCGCTTGCCCCGGTCGACATTTCCGGCGAGACCGGCGCTGCCGGATGCAGCGTGTGGACCGCCTTGGCAAACGCTGCAGTCACGTCGGGACGCAGGGGCGAGGACAGCGATGCGACGTAATTGTCATTGCGCGACACGCTGACCTCAGGGTCGGCCACGATGGCGGTCAGGTCCTTCTGCACATCATTGGGGTCGACGCCGGGGAAGATGCGGCAATTGATCATCGCCGTTGCCAGCTGCGGCAGCGCATTGTCCGCATGGCCGGCAAACAGCCGGGTCGGCACACAGCGCGTCCGGGTCAGGCCGACCTCGCTTTCATCGGCCTCGATGGCGTCGGCGGCGGCGCCGTCCGCCGGGTTTGCCAGCCAGGCCCGCATCGCATCGCCGAGCGCACCCTGCTCCTGCTTCTGCCGCTCGGTGAAATAGGCGCGTGTGGTTTCACTCAGCATCGGTTCAAAGCGGTGCGCCTCGATCTTTTCCAGCGCATGGGCGAGGCTGTAGATCGCGTTGTCCTTGCGCGGCTTGGACGAATGGCCGCCGCGGTTGCGCACCGTCAGCGTATATCCTGCAAAAGTCTTTTCCGCCGTCTGCATCAGGAAGCTGGCAGGTCGGCCGTCAGGAAAGAAACCACCGCCGCCGCCATCGGCATTCAGGCCGTATTCGACTTCAAGGTCCTTGAGCCACTCGGTCGCGCCCTTGTTGGCGCCGATGCCGTTGGTTTCTTCATCACCGGTAAAGAACACCACGATGTCGCGTGTCGGCCTGAAACCCGCGGCCCTGAGGTCGAACAGCGCCTGCGTGATGCCGACGATGCCATCCTTCATGTCTATGGTGCCGCGCCCATAGTAATAGCCAGCGCGTTCGGTCAGGACGAAAGGATCGGTGGTCGAGTCCTCGCGCCTGGCTTCCACGACGTCCATGTGCCCCATCAGCATGATCGGCTTGCCCTTGGATTTGCCGGGTGCGCGCCAGCGGACGAGCAGCGCGGCGGTTTTGTCAGTCAGCCTGGAGACCGCATCGGTGCTCTCGTAGGGAATCACCTGAACATCGTCGGCCGGAAAGCCGCTTGCCCGGTATTGTTCGGCGAGATAGTTCGCCAGGCTCGGCACCTTGCCGCGGCCAAATACGCTCGGAATATTGACCAGCTGCTCGTACATGTCGTGCGCTGCCCGATGCCGGTCGG
>JAYTUZ010000054.1:0-2190 GCA_043744295.1 Gammaproteobacteria bacterium
GATAGTCAGGGTCATCAACAAGGCGACCGGCGAACTGGTGCGACAGATTCCGACCGAAGAAGTCGTGCGTATCGCTCAATTGCTCCGCCAGGAAGAGCACCCACTGGTGCTCGACGTGCGGGCCTGAGCCCGCATCGCAGGAATATTCATGGCAGTGAGCACGGCAAGTAACGCGACCAGCGGCAATGGCCTGGGTCTGATCCAGTCATTGGGAATCGGCTCGGGCCTGGATGTGCAATCGCTGGTCAAGCAGCTGGTCGCGGCAGATCGGGCGCCGCTCGAGGCGCGCATCACGCGACAGGCATCCAGCGTCGCCACGACGCTCTCGGCCATGGGCACTCTGAAGGGTGCCATTGCCACTTTTCAGGCGGCGCTCACGCCGCTGACGACGCTCAGCAAGTTTCAGGTCATGGCCACGAGCTCCGCCGATGACAAGGTGTTTACCGCCACGGCCGGCAGTGGCGCCGTGGCCGGCGGCTATGGCGTCGAAGTGCGCCAGCTCGCCCAGCCCGAGCAGCTGATTTCCACCGCCTTTGCCGGCGGCGCGGCTGCGTCGGTAGGCAGCGGCACGCTGCAGATTTCGCTCGGCAGCGCCAGCTTTAGCGTGACCGTTGCCGCGGCCACGGCCACGCTCGCGGACGTGCGCGACGCCATCAATTCCGCCACCGGCAACCCGGGCGTCAGGTCGACACTGGTCTACGGCGTCAACGGTGCGCAGCTGGTGCTCACCTCATCGGCCACCGGCGCCGGCAATGCCATCAAAGTCGCGGTCAGCAATGCGGCCGGGAGCCTCGCGCAGCTGAGCTACACTGGCACTGGCGATACGCATTACACCGAGGCCCAGCAGCCGCAGGATGCCATCGTCATTATTTCCGGTGTCGAGCATCACAGTTCCGGCAACGTGGTCGCGGGCGCCATCGACGGCGTGACGCTCAACCTGCTCACCGCCAGGCCCGGCACCGCACTCAACCTGTCCGTAAGCAATGACCAGAACGCGGTGATTGCCAACGTCAACAAGCTGGTCGAGGCTTACAACACCATGCAGGGTCAGCTGAGAACCCTGGGCAGCTACAATGCGGCCAGCAGGACCGGCGGTCCGCTGCTGGGAGACTGGCTGCTCAGCGGCACGCAGTTCAAGCTCAACCGCGGCATGACCGATCAGGTCAGCGGGCTGAGTTCCAGCTATTCCTCGCTTGCCGCGCTCGGCATCACCACCGGCGCCGATGGCGCCATGTCTGTGAACAGCAGCAAGCTGCAGGCGGCCCTGAACGCCGACAGTGGCAGCGTTGCCAGGCTGTTCAGCGGCCCGCAGGGCATTGCCACGCGGCTCAACGCCACGGTGACTACGTTGCTGGAAACGGGCGGCGCCATTGCGGCGCGCGACGCCAACCTGGTCACGGCGCAGAAGGAGGTGGTCGATCAGGAGACCGCCCTGAATGGGCGCATGAGATTTGCGCAGCAGAACTACCTGAAGCAGTTCAATGCGCTCGACAGGCTGATGTCAGCGTTGCAATCAACCGCCAGCTATCTGACGCAGCAGCTGGATAACGCAGCAAAGATCGGCAAGAGCGGCTGACGGCGGCGCGGCTAAAGTCCGCGCCGGCCCGGCCGTTATGTTCTCCAACCTCGTTGGAGCATTTATGGCCGTCCCAAACAGCAAGCTCGCCGCCTACCAGAGTGTCGCCGTACACGGCGGCATTGCGGCCGACGATCCTCACCATCTGATACTGATGCTGATGGATGGTGTCATGCAGCGCATCAGTGCGGCACGTGGCTGCCTGGAGCGCAGCGATCTGGGCCAGAAGGCCCAGCTGCTGCAACGCGCGGTGGCGCTGGTCGCGGAACTGCGTGGCAGTCTCGATCACCAGAACGGTGGCGCACTGGCGCACAATCTCGACGAACTGTACGACTATATGGCGCGCCAGCTGGTGCGCGCCAACGTCGAGAATCGCGCCGCTCTGCTGGATGAAGTGGCCAGCCTGATGACCGAAATCCGCCTCGCCTGGATGGCGGTGCCCCTGGCGCTGCGCTCGGCGAGCTAGTGGGCGGTGGCATGTTAGCACTAGAATGTGCAACCGGGCGGGCCAACGCCCGCGCGGTGGCAGTGGGAGAGCGCTATGTTCGAAGGTGTCGACACGGTGGTCCTGCACGATGAACTTGCTTACCACGACATTTTGCCGGTGGTCTGGG
>JAYTUZ010000055.1:0-7089 GCA_043744295.1 Gammaproteobacteria bacterium
AGCGAGCGCAGTTTGCGATACAGATGCGTGCGCTCCATGCCGACCCGCTTGGCCAGCAGCCCCACCTTGCCGCCGCACAACTGCAGCTGCTGCTGCAGATAGGCGCGCTCGAAATGCTCGCGCGCTTCGCGCATCGGCAGCGCCAGCAGATCCTGCTTGACCAGCGGCGCATCGATCGGCATCTGCGCGCTCAGTTCGCGCTCGACTTCTTCCAGCGAAATTTCCTCGGCGCCACCGCGCAGCAGCAAACGACGCATCAGACCGCGCAGCTCGCGCAGGTTGTCGGGCCAGGGGTAATTGCGCAGGCGGTTCTGGGCCGCGACACTGCAGCGCCGGAAGCGCAGCTTCTCGCCCTCGGTGAGCTGGTCGATGCACAGCCGCAGCAGATCGGGCACATCCTCGGCGTAGTCACGCAGGGGTGGCACGCGCAGCGGCAGCACCGAGAGCTGCGCATACAGGTCGCGGCTGATACCCGAGGACCCGGCGCGCACTTCGATGCCCGGGGTGGCCGTGGCGATCACGCGCGCCTCGAGCGCCAGTGCTTCGCCGGCGCCGCCACGCTGAAAGCTGCCGCTGGCCAGCGCCGCGCCGAGCAGCCGGCGCGCCGTGTCCGGCAGTTCCTCGACATCGCCCAGGTACAGTGTGCCGCCGCGCGCCTGTTCGAGCAGACCCGGGTGCGCGGCGTCGCCCAGCATGGCCGCCAGTGATTGCTCGTCCTGCAGCGAGCGCGGCTCGCAGACCACATAAGGACCCGCGGCGCGCGGACCCGACTCGTGCACATGGCGCGCCAGCGCTTCCGGTTCGCAACCCGATTCCGCGATCAGCAGCAGCGGCGCCGGGAAGGCCGCGAGCCGCAGCAGCTCGGTGCGCAGTTGCTGCGCGACGCGACTGCGTCCCAGCAGCGGCGTACTGCCACGCGCCGCGGCAAAGGCGCCGGCCTGGCGTGAACGGCGCGCATCGAGCGCGCGATTGACGGTCGGCAGCAGCTTGGCGAGCGAGAGCGGCTTCTCGATGAAATCAAAAGCTCCGAGGCGCGTGGCCTCGACCGCGGTTTCCACGGTGCCGTGACCGGACATCATCACCACTGGGCAATCGTTGCGCGCATCGGCCGACCATTCGCGCAGCAACGTGATGCCGTCGGTGTCGGGCATCCAGATGTCGAGCAGCACCAGATCGGGTGCACTGCGGGCGCGCGCGGCGCGTGCCTGGGCGGCGTCGGCCGCGACTTCGACGTCGTGACCCTCCTCGGTGAGGATCTCCTGCAGCAGCCGGCGGATGTCGACTTCGTCATCGACAACCAGAATGCGGTTTGTGCTCATGCTCGCTCCCTGCGCAATTCGCTGCGCTTGTCCGCCGCCGCCGGCAGCAGCACGCGGATACGCGCGCCCCCTCCGGCCAGGTTCTCGGCGGTGATCCGCCCGCCATGTTCGTCGACTATACGCTGCACGATCGCCAGGCCCAGGCCCGTGCCGCGGGTCTTGCTGGTGACATAAGGCTCGAAGGCCTTGCTGAGGATATCCTCGCGGAAGCCGGGGCCGTTGTCACTGATGGTGAGTTCCGCCTGGGCCGGTTTGCCGGTGCCGAGCCAGCGCGTGCGCACAGTGATCTGCGCACCCACGATGCCATGCAGCGCCTCGATGCTGTTGCTGAGCAGATTGGCCAGCACCTGGCGCAGGCGGCTGCGGTCGGCTTCGATCTCCGGCAGCTGCGCGTCGAGTTCGAGACCGATCAGCACGGCCGGATCCTGCACCCGGTAGAGCTCGGCGACTTCCGCGACCAGTTGGTTGAGGCTGAGCGCAGCCAGCTGCATTTCCGGGGTGCGCGCATAGTCGCTGAAGGCATTGACCATCTGCTTCATGGCATCGACCTGCTGGACTATGGTGCGCGTGGCGCGCTCCAGCAGGCGGGCGTGTTCGGTGTCGAGCCCGGGCAGGAGCTTGCGCCGCAGCTGCTCGGCGGAGAGCTGAATCGGCGTCAGCGGGTTCTTGATTTCGTGCGCCAGGCGGCGCGCCACCTCGCCCCAGGCGGCGTTGCGCTGTGCCGTGAGCAACGCGGTGATGTCCTCGAAGACGACCACCAGGCCGCCGCGCTCACTCTCGTCGGGCAGCGGCGTGCCCGCCCACAGCAGCACGCGCGCGCCGGTTTCAGCGCTCAGCGTCAGTTGTTCACGCCATTCGCGCTCACCGGCCGCGAGGCGCGCGCGCAGGGCACTGACAAAGCCTGCCAGCAACGCGCTACCCGCCGTTCCCGCGCCTGGCGCCGTACCAGCAGCCAGCGCCTGGCCGGTGGCGGCACTCAGATCAACACCCAGGATCACGCCGGCAGAATCATTGGCGCTGCGCAGATTCAGCTGCGCATCGATGACCAGCACGCCGCTCGAGAGTCGCGAGAGGATGACCGCGAGCCGCTCGCGCTCGCGCTCCACCGCCTGGCGGCTGAGCGTGGCCTCTTCACTGGTGCGGCGCAGTCGCTTGGTCATGTCGTTGAAGGAGTGCACCAGAAAGCCCATCTCATCGCGTGACGGGAGCGGCAGGCGCATGGCGAAATCGCCCTTGCCGACCGCGCGCGTGCCGGCGATCAGATCCTGCACCGGGCGCGCCAGGCGTTGCGCCGACCAGACCGCGCCATAAACCGCTGCCAGCATGGTCAGCAGCAACACCAGGGTCAGGGTGAGCTGGAAATTCGCCTTCAGTGGCTGGCGCGTCACCGACATGTCACCGTAGTTGTTATAGGCCTGCTGTACCGCTTCGGCCAGGGCCGCCAGCTCGGTGGGCACGGCGTAGTCGATGAGCAGGTAGCGGCCGAGCGGCGCGCCCATGGCGCGCGGCAAGCGCGCCGCGGTGACAATGGTGTAACGCCCGCCCGTCAGCGGCTGCAGGCTCACGTAATTGTGGCCCGCAGCCAACTGCAGCAGCACCTCGGCCGGGGGCATGCCGGGAAATACCGCGGCCGCGCCACTGCTGGTCACGATCGGCCGGCCGCTGGCGGCGTACACCGTGATGGCGGTGGCCTGGGCATCGCGGCGCTCGGCATCGAGGCGCACCAGCAGTTCCGGTCCGCTCTGCGTCGCAATGACGCGCGCGATGTTCTCGGTACGCCGGGCCTGCTCACGCAGGCGCAGATCGAGCGCCGAGCGCGACAGCACCAGCGCATCGTTCAGGCCCTGCTTGATTTCGACCCGAAACCAGCTGTCGATGCCGTAGTTGAGGAACTCCAGCGAAAAAAGGTAAAGAATCAGCAATGGCACCACCACCAGCGTGCCAAACATGCCGACCGTGCGCACCGTCAGGCGTGAGCCGGGAACATGGTCGCGAAAATCGCGCGACAGGCGCCACAGCTTGCGGGCCAGCAACACACCCAGGGCCAGCACGCCACACACGTTGAGCAGCAGTATCCACGGCTGGCGGCGATTGAAATCGGCGGAATTCTCCACGCTGCGCGCCAGCAGCAGCAGCGCCCAGATGCCGGCGCCGAGCCCGAGCAGCACCAGCGCGCGCAATCCCCAGCGCTTTAACGCACGAGTGTCCATGAATACCACTCGCTGGTGCGATGCCAGCCGTCGTTCCAGAACATCAGCGCCCGCAGCGCGTCGGGCATGTTGCCGCGGCGCACGCCGGCCCGCAGGCGGATCTGCCATTCTTCATCGCTGCGCAACTGCGCGTCGACCGCGATCGGCCATTCCTCCACCTGCCCGAGGCGCGCCAGCGCCGCGCTCAGCGTCGGAAAGGATTCCTGGCTGTTGCCCTCGACATCGCGCAGCAGGAAGCGCTCGCTGATCACATGATAGGAAAGCTCGCGCCGGCGCGTGAGATCAACCGCATCGGCATCGAACCACAGGCGCCGCTGCCGGCTGACGATCACTTCCAGATCGAAGCTGAGCGTGACGCCATCCTTGAGGGCCGCACTGATGCGTTCGCTCTGCGGATAGATGACATGCGCGCTGAGCAGCACCGTGCCCTGACTGGGCACCGCATAGGCCGAGCGGATTTCCAGCTCGCCGTCGAGCGCGTCTTCAGCGGCGAGCGGGGCCAGGCCCAGCACCAGGCCCAGCAGCAGGCCAGGTACCAGAAATGAACGCCGCGCTTTAGGAGTGTTATTCATGCTGTGCCTGGCGCCGCGTCGCGCCGCAGGCAAGCATAATAGAAGCCGTCGCCGCCTGCCTTTTCCTGCGGCAATATCTGCCAGCCGGAACTCTGTGGCTGCAGCGGCGGGGTATGGCTACACGCCGCCGGCAGCCAGTCGAGCCGGGCCCCCGGTTCCGTCGCCAGGAAGCGTTCGACCACTGCCGTGTTCTCGGCCGGCAGCACGCTGCAGGTGCAGTACAGCAGCCGGCCGCCCGGGCGCAGCAATCGCCAGCAATTGCGCAGCAAGTCGTACTGTGTGGCGGCCAGCGCCGGCAGGTCGACCGCGCGCCGCAGCAGCTTGATATCCGGGTGACGACGGATGACCCCGGTGGCGGAACAGGGCGCATCGAGCAGAATGGCGTCGAAGGGCCGACCATCCCACCAGGCCGGCTCAGCGCGCAGATCCGCCGCTACCAGCTGTGCGCTGCGCTGCTGGCGGGCGAGGTTGTCGGCTACCAGCTCCAGGCGCCGGGGATCGATATCGAGGGCTACCAGTTCGATGGCGCCGCGCGCGAACTCGAGCAGCGCGCCGCTCTTGCCGCCCGGCGCCGCGCAGGCATCGAGCACGCGCTCGCCCGGTCGGGGCGCCAGCAGGATGGCGGCCAGCTGGGCGCTGGCGTCCTGCACCGAGACCCGCCCTTGGGCAAACCCCGGGATATTCGCCACTGGCAGCGGCGTAGCCAGGCTCACGGCGGTGTCGACGCCGGGCACCAGCACGGCCTCGATCCCTGCGGCGGCCAGCTCCTGCAGGTACGCTGCCGCGCTGGTAAGCGTGCTATCGACCCGCAGGCACAGTGGCGGGTGCTGGTTGTTCGCGGCCAGGATCTGTTCAAGCTGCGCCGGCCAGGCCGCCCCGAGCACCCGCACCAGCCAGGCCGGATGCGCGTGGCGCGCCGCCAGGTCACGATCAACCCTGGCCAGCAGCGCGGCCCGCTCACGCAGGTAACGGCGCAGCACGGCGTTGGTCAGGCCCGCAGCGCGCTCCAGTTCAAGCAGGCGGATGGCATCCACGGCCGCCGCCACCGTGCTCGCGGGCGAGTGCGCGGAATATTCGATCTGGTGCACGGCGCACACCAGCAGGGCACACAGTCGCAGGTCGAGTTCGGCGCCCGGTTTGCTGGCCAGCGGCAATACCGCCGGCGCCAGGCGCAGATACCAGCGCAGGCTCCCCAGCGCCACGGCGCGGATCGCGGCGCGCTGCGGGAGCGTTGCCTGGGCGCTCAGCGCCTCATCAGCGCTGCACCCCTCATTCAACACGGCGCGAACGGCGCGCGCGGCCCCCGCCAGTACCTGCGCCGCGGCAGCCGGCGGGCGCGCCCTCACCCGAAACGCAGCCCGGCGCCGGCGTGCCCATGTGCGAAGTCGCGGGCACCGAGGCGTCGCCGGCCCGCGCTCTGCAATTCGGTCACCGCCAGCACGCCGCTGCCGCAGGCGACCAGCAGGGCCTCACCGCTCAGGCCCAGCACCGTACCGGGCGCCGCGGCTGGACCGGGCGGCGCGGCCGCCGCCCCTGGTTCGGCCGCCCGCGCCCGCCAGAGACGCAGCTGCACGCCATTCAGGATGGTTTCGGCGACCGGCCAGGGGTTGCAGGCGCATACCTGGGCGGCAATGCGCGCCGCCGGCTGATTCCAATCGATCAGCGCCTCGCTCTTGTCGAGCTTGGCGGCATGGCTGACGCCGCTCGCCGGCTGCGCGCACAGCCGCGCGCGCCCCAGCTCCAGGTCACTGATCACTTCCAGCAGCAAGGTCGCGCCAATCGGCGCCAGCGCCTCGTGGAGTTCAGCGCTGGTAACACCAGCGCCGATGGCCAGCTCGCGTTGCGCGTATACCGGCCCGGTATCCAGTCCGGCATCCAGTTGCATGATGCTCACGCCACTTCGGGCATCACCGGCCAGAATCGCACGCTGTATCGGCGCCGCGCCGCGCCAGCGTGGCAGCAGCGAGGCGTGAATGTTGAGGCAACCCAGGCGCGGCAGCGCCAGCACGGCGGGGGGCAGAATAAGCCCGTAGGCCACCACCACCAGCAGCTCCGGCGCCCACTCGCGCAACAACGCGCGTTGCTCCTCGCTCGCCAGGCGCGGCGGTTGGGCCACCGGCAGCCCCAACTGCAGGGCGCGCTCCTTGATTGCACTGGCGTGCGGCATGCGGCCCCGTCCGGCGGGACGATCAGGCTGCGTGAGCACGCCGACGACCTTGTGTGCCGACGCTACGAGGGCCTCGAGCGCCGGCACGGCGAAGGCGGGCGTGCCGGCAAAGGCGATGCGCAGCATGGGGAACCCTAGATGACTTTCGCGCCAGCGCGCGCGGCGCTGCGCGGACGCGGTGCGCCGGCCCGCTCGCGCTGCTCCTTCTCGAGCCGGCGGCGGATGCGATCACGCTTGAGGCTGGAAAGATAGTCGACGAACAGTTTTCCCTCCAGATGATCCATCTCATGCTGCAGGCATACGGCCAGCAGCCCATCGAGTTCGCGCTCGAAGCCCTGGCCGTGGCGATCCTGGGCGCGCACGCGCACACGCGCCGCGCGCTGTACCTGCTCGTAGACCTGCGGCACCGACAGGCAGCCTTCTTCGGTAAGCTCGACACCCTCGCGGGTCAGGATTTCCGGGTTGATGAACACCTGCGGCTCATTCTTCAGCTCGCTGATATCGATCACGATCAGGCGGCGGTGCACGTCGACCTGCGTGGCTGCGAGGCCAATGCCAGGCGCCGCGTACATGGTCGCGAACATGTCGTCGATCAGGCGCCCCAGGGCCGCATCGAAGGCCACGACGGGCGCAGCGCGGGTGCGCAGACGCGGGTCAGGGAATTCCAGAATCGTCAACTGGGCCATCTGTTACTTGCACCTGTGTGATCCAGCGCACAAACTCGGCATCGGGGCGTGTGCGTTTTGTGGCCATTGAGTTTATAACAGCTTGGGTTAACCACCCCACCCGCCCCACCTAGGAGTGAGGGATGCTTCTGAATC
>JAYTUZ010000056.1:0-2186 GCA_043744295.1 Gammaproteobacteria bacterium
AAGACCGATGCTACGCCAGAACTGAAGCTGCCCTTGACCGTGGGCTTGAGTTTCCTGCCAGGCCGTAGCTACCAGGAGTCGCTCGACCCACGGCAGAAGGAGGAAATCCTCAGCACCATCAAGCAACATTTTCAGTCACTCAGCTATGTGCGCGATATCATCATCATCTCCGACGGTTATCTGAACACGCGCGGCGGCTTCGATTCTCTGCAGCAGCTGGCGCGGTTGCAACAACTGGACGTGGTGGCTCTGGTTTCCTACGACCAGCTGGCCAGGCGCAGCGAAAACAATCGCTCGCTTGGCTATCTCACTATTGTTGGTGCCTTTGTGTTGCACGGCAGCGAGAGTGAAACCTCGACGCTGCTCGATCTGGCGGTGCTCGAACCCACCACGCGCAGCCTGCTGCTGCGCGCCGCCGGCACCAGCTATGCCAGTGCGTCGAGTACTGCGATACGCCAGGGCGCCTCGCTCGACCGGCAGAGCAGCCAGGGCCTGCAGGCTGCGGCCGCGCAGTTGAATGTCAATCTGGAGCGGGAGCTGACTGCCTTCAGTGAGCGCGTGCGCGCCGGCAAGGGTCCGGTTCGTGTAGTGCAAAGGAGCGATAGCGGTGGCGGTGCGGCGTTCGATCCGGTGGTCTTGCTGGCGCTGCTGGGGGTCGCCCTGTGGGTGATTGGAACCCGCCGCATGGTTGCGGTCAGGCGGCGGGCTGAGGATTGAGCGTCACAAACCAAACGGCCCCTCGCAGATCGTCTGCGCCAACGGGCGCCGATCGCTCGGCTGTTCACGTTGCCGATAACTGTCTGGCAGGTCCGCGAGCTTGCCAGGCTTGCCGAGCACCACCATCGCCTCGATAGCGTAAGCTTGCGGTACACGCAGCACCCGTCGCGCGCGCTCGTAGTCAAAGCCCTGGATGCCATGCGCCACGATATTGTCGAGCGAGGCCTGCAGCGCCAGGTTTTCCCAGGCCGCGCCGGTGTCATACGAGTGCGTGAGGCACGGCCGGCCGTCGTCAAGTTG
The DNA here is from genome assembly GCA_043744295.1 of Gammaproteobacteria bacterium. Taxonomy (GTDB): domain Bacteria; phylum Pseudomonadota; class Gammaproteobacteria; order Steroidobacterales; family Steroidobacteraceae; genus FEN-1191. The sequence goes on from JAYTUZ010000056.1 coordinate 1,018, forward strand.
CCGCCGCGAAATGCACACGACCAGCGCGCCGGCACGCTCGGCCCAGGCGCGATTGCCCGGTACCAGCAGGTCCAGGAACGCCGGCCAGAAATCGGTGTCGCGCCGCGCGTACAGAAAGCGCCAGGGCTGGAAATTTCCTGACGAGGGTGCCCAGCGTGCGGCCTCGAACAGCGTCAGCATCTCGGCCTCACTCAATGCTGCGCCTGACATGGCGCGCGGCGACCAGCGATCGAGGAATAGCGGGTGTAGCGGATAGGCGCTGGGGCGCGCGCTGCTGCCTTTGATCATCTGCGATATCCTTGTGGGCCTGGGCGCAGGCGGGTACCCTGCGGCGTGAATCAGCACGCCAATTATAAGGAGTATTGACACCATGTCCGTAGCCAGAGTGACCGAACTGACCGCCTCCTCCAGGAAGAGCTTTGACGATGCCATCAGCAGCGGACTCAAGCGCGCCACCAAGACGCTCAAGAACGTCGCCTCGGCCTGGATCGCCAGCCAGGAAGTGGTGCTTGATGCCGGCAAGATCGTCGAGTATCGCGTGCGTATGAAAGTGACATTCATACTCGCGAAGTAATTGCAAGAACCGTCGGCCCCGGCGGCTGATCCGACCGGGGCGGACGGCAGTTCCTCTATTTTGAGGTTGTCTAAGGGCGCCTCGCTCCGGATAATCCGCGCGCTTTTAATAGTACGTGGAGTACCCATGATCCTGAGTAGACAGATTACCGCCGCCGTCGCCCTGACGCTGGCCGCCATTACCGCCCGGGCTGAAACTGCTGCGCCTGCCACCGCTCCCCCGACCGGTTGGCAAGGCAAGGGCGAGGCTGGCATCGTATTCGCGCGCGGCAATACCGAGGCCGATACCATCAACCTCAAGCTCGGCATGAGCCATGAAGTGGACCTGTGGAAACACTCGCTGGAAATGGCGGCGCTGCGTGCCACCAACCGCGGCGTCAAGAGCGCCGATCGCTACATGGCGGGCTGGCAGTCCGACTACAAGATCAATGCGCGCACCTTTGCCTTCGGCGCTCTGCGCTACGAGAGAGATAAGCTCAGCGCCTTCGACTATCAGGCCAGCCTCAGCGCCGGTCTGGGCTACAAGTTCTACGACACCGACACCATCAAGCTCTCGGGCCAGGCGGGCGTGGGCTATCGCCGCCTCAAGGACGCCC
>JAYTUZ010000057.1:0-7004 GCA_043744295.1 Gammaproteobacteria bacterium
CCCGACAGCAGCACGACTGGCGTTGCGCTGAGCGCCGAACTCGCCGGCTTGACGGTGGCCTGCTGCAACTCCTGATCATAGAACCAGAGATTCCTGCCATCGGCGATCAGCAACTGTAGGCCCGCATCCTGCGGCGTGTATTCCCAGCGAAAGCGGCCAGGCCGGCGCACCAGCAAGGTGCCAGTGCCCTGCTCGACGCGCCCGCCGGCCGAGTCGATCACTTCCTGGGTGAAGGGCGCGCGCCAGCTCGACAGGCCGGCCAGAAAGCGATCGAGCGCATCGGCAGCCATGGCAGGGACAGCTGGCAGCAGCGTCAGCGTGCCTAACCAGAACGGCAGCGCGCGGCGCAGCTTCATGAGTTTGCCGGCGGCGGCGCCAGTACTTCGCGCGCGCCGTTGGATTGCAGCGGCCCGACCAGGCCAGCACTCTCCATCGCTTCGATAATGCGCGCCGCGCGGTTGTAACCAATCTTCAGGCGTCGCTGCACATAGGAGATGGAAGGCTTGCGCTCACTCACCACGATCTTGACCGCCTCGTCATACAGAGGATCGGCTTCGGCATCGCCGCCGGAGACACCGCTCTCCTCGTCCTCGCCCGAAATCCCGGGGATCGGCTGCGATGGCCCGACCAGCACCGCATCGATGTAACTGGGCGCCGCATTCTTCTTGAGCGCGTCGACCACGCGATGTACTTCCTGATCGCTGACAAAGGCGCCGTGCACGCGCGTGGGTATCGCCGTGCCGGGTGGCAGATAGAGCATGTCGCCGTGGCCGAGCAGCGATTCGGCGCCCATCTGATCGAGGATGGTGCGCGAGTCGACCCGCGCCGACACCTGAAAGGCAATGCGTGTCGGGATATTCGCCTTGATCAGGCCGGTGATGACATCGACCGAGGGGCGCTGGGTCGCCAGGATGAGATGAATGCCGGAGGCGCGCGCCTTCTGCGCCAGGCGGGCGATGAGCTCTTCGACTTTCTTGCCGACGATCATCATCAGGTCGGCCAGCTCGTCGATGATCACGACCACGAAGGGCAGCGGCCCCAGATCCTGAATCAGGCGCTGATCGATCGAGGGATCGTTGGCCGCGCGCATGGTCATGATCGGATCGCGGATCGGCTTGCCGGCCGCCACGGCATCCTTGACGGCGCGGTTGTAGCCGGAAATATTGCGCACCCCGAGCGCCGACATCAGCTGATAGCGCCGCTCCATTTCCGCCACGCACCAGCGCAGCGCGTTGGCGGCCTGCTTCATGTCGGTGACCACCGGCGCGAGCAGATGCGGAATGCCTTCATACACCGAGAGCTCGAGCATCTTCGGATCAATCATGATCAGCCGCACATGCTCGGCAGTACTCTTGTACAGCAGCGAGAGCACCATGGCATTGATGGCCACCGATTTGCCCGAGCCGGTCGTGCCGGCGATCAGCAGATGCGGCATGCGCGCCAGATCCGCCACCATCGGCACGCCGCCGATATCCTTGCCGAGCGCCAAGGCCAGCGGCGAAGCCACGGCTTCATAGGCGCGGCTCTTGATGATCTCGCCGAGCGTGACCACCTCGCGCCGTTCGTTCGGAATCTCCAGCCCCATGACTGACTTACCGGGTATCACCTCGACCACCCGCACGCTGGTGGTGGAGAGCGCGCGCGCCAGATCCTTGGCGAGCCCGCTGATCGCGCTGGCCTTGACGCCCGGCGCCGGGCGCATCTCAAAACGGGTGATCACCGGGCCGGGATGCACGGCCACCACTTCAACCTCGACGCCAAAATCCTTCAGCTTAAGCTCGACCAGGCGCGACATCGCTTCGAGCGCTTCGGCGGAATAGGAAGGCTCGCGCGCGCCCTCGTCGTCGAGCAGCCCCAGTGCCGGCAATTCACCTGCCTGCGGCGGATCGAACAATGGCACCTGGCGTTCCTTCTCGGCGCGCTCGCTCTTGGGAATCGCGGGCGCCGGCGCTTCGATGCGCGGTGGCGGCCGCGAGCGCACCTTCTTGTGCTCGGCTTCGACCGCCTCCATGCGCGCCTGCTTGCGCTCCTGCCCGGTCTCGACCTCAATCTTGACCTGATGGCGTTCGCGCAGAAAGCGATAGGCCCGCCATACGGCCGCACCCAGTCCGTCGATGACCTGCAGCCAGGAAATGCCAAAAGCGACCGCAGCGCTGGCCGCCCAGGCGGCCAGAAACACCAGCGTGGCACCCAACAGATTGAAACTGGCGGCGATGCCACCGCCCACTGCCATGCCGACCACACCGCCCGCGCTCTGGCGCAGCGTGCCCGGGCTCCAGTGCAGTGCCGCCAGCGCGCAGCTGCAGACCAGCAAAACGGAGAAGCCCAACAGCCGCACGATGAAATTGGCACGCGAGCCGGTTTCGACGATGGCACGCGAACGCGCCAGGCTGACGGCCGCGACCGCGAGGCTCAGCGGCAACAGGTACGCCGGGCGGCCGAACAGGAAATAGAGCAGATCAGCAATCCAGGCGCCGGCGCTGCCCACCCGGTTGTAGAGCGTGTCGCCACTGCCGGTGAATGAAAACCCAGGATCGCGCACATCGTAGCTGGCCAGCGCCACCAGCAGCACCAGCGCCAGCACGCCCAGGCCAATCGCTCCGCCTTCGCGCAGGCCACGCGACACGGCGGCCGAAAAACGCGGCGGCGACTTGCTCTCGGCCGATGAGGTTGTCAATGGCAAATCTCTGTAAATGTCGCTTGGCCGCGCGCCTGGGCTTGCATACCATTCCCTGCCGGCCCTTGCCGTATCTGTCACTGCTGGTTGTGGGAAATTGTACATGAGCAAGCTCGAACATCGCCGCCTGATCATTCTGGGCTCGGGACCCGCCGGCTACAGCGCCGCGGTCTATGCGGCGCGCGCCAACCGCAGGCCCCTGCTGATCACCGGTACCGAGCAGGGCGGGCAGCTCATGATCACGACCGATGTCGACAACTGGCCCGGCGACGTCGAGGGCCTGCAGGGGCCCGATCTGATGGCACGCATGCGCCGCCACGCCGAGCGCTTCGCCACCGAAATCGTAGCGGACCAGGTGAACACCGTGCGTCTGGGGAAGCGCCCCTTTGAACTGGTTGGCGACACCGGCACCTACAGTTGCGATGCCCTGATCATCGCCACCGGCGCCTCGGCGCAGTATCTGGGCCTGCCGGCCGAGGAGCGCTATCGTGGCCGCGGCGTCTCGGCCTGCGCCACCTGCGACGGGTTTTTCTTTCGCGGCCAGCGGGTCGCCGTGATCGGCGGGGGCAACTCCGCGATCGAGGAAACGCTCTACCTGTCCAACCTTGCCGAGCATGTGACACTGGTGCATCGGCGCGATCGATTGCGCGGTGAAAAAATTCTCCAGGACCGGTTGATGGAGCGGGTTCGCGCCGGCAGGGTCGAGATCATCTGGAATCACACGGTCGAGGATATTGTCGGCAACGAGCAGGGCGTCAACGGCCTGCGGCTCCAGAGCACCAGTGGCGGCGGCGCCAGAGACCTGGCCATCAGCGGGGTATTCATCGCCATCGGCCATCGCCCCAACACGGAAATATTTGCCGGCCAGCTGGAGATCAAGGGCGGCTACCTGCAGGTGCACAGCGGTACCGGCGGGGATGCGACCGCTACCAGCATTGCCGGCGTGTTCGCGGCGGGCGATGTCGCCGATCACGTCTACCGACAGGCCGTCACTTCCGCCGGGTCCGGCTGCATGGCGGCGCTGGACGCCGACCGCTATCTGGAGCGCCTCGACGGCGGCGGATGAGCGGGCCGACTCCGGCCCGCTTCCTGGGCGGCATGGCCGAGGTCGACGCAGGCACCTGGAATGCGCTGGCGGGCGACTATCCGTTCATGCGCCACGAATTTCTGGCGGCACTCGAGGACACCGGCTGCGTCACGCCCGCGACCGGCTGGACACCCCGCCATCTCATGATGGGTGAGCACGCGCAACCCACCGTGCTCGCACCGCTCTACGAGAAAACGCATTCCTGGGGCGAGTTTGTGTTTGATTTCGCCTGGGCGCGCGCCTGGGAAGGCCGCGGGCTGCGCTACTACCCCAAGTTGCTGCTCGCCATCCCCTTTACGCCAGCGAGCGGGCCACGGCTGCTGTGCGCCGCTACCGGCAGTGCCGGTGAGCAGAGCCGGCTGGCGGCGCTGCACGCCATCGCCGCGGACTGCGCGGCGCGCGCGCGCTCTTCGGCGCACGCCCTGTTCATTGACGAACCGCTGCGTGTGGCGGCCGAGGCCGCCGGCTGGTTGCTGCGCCGCGATTGTCACTTCCAGTGGTGCAATCGTGGTTACCGCGACTTCGAGGACTTCCTGGCTACCTTTTCGGCTGACAAGCGCAAGAAGGCCCGGCGCGAACGCCGGCGCGTGGCTGAACAGGGCATCGAGTTTGAAATACGCAGCGGCGATCAGCTCGATCCGGCACTGCTGCAGAAAATTCATGCGCTGCACGCCGCAACCTTCATTCGACACGGTCACGAACCCTACCTGTCGGCCGAATTCTTCGCCAGGGTCGCAACGGCGCTCAGGCAGGCCTTTATCGCCACGCTCGCCTGGCGCGCGGGCGAACTGGTGGCCACCGCGGTGTACTTTCGTTCCCACGACACGCTCTATGGCCGTTATTGGGGCGCAGCCGGCGACTATCACAGCCTGCACTTCGAGGCCTGTTACCACCAGGGCATCGAGTATTGCATCCGCCACGGACTGCAGCGTTTCGAACCCGGCACCCAGGGCGAACATAAACTGGCACGTGGTTTCGAACCGGTGTTCACCTGGTCGGCGCACTGGCTCGCTGACCGACAGATGCGCGCAGCTGTGGCCCAGTTCCTGAAGCTCGAAGCGGCGAGCGTGACAGAATATGCCGATGCTGCAGCCTGTCACACCCCGTTCCGTAACTGACCCGTCGCTGCCGGCCGCCGCGCCGACCGGGTCCGGCCGCATCATGGAGCTGGATGCAGCGCGCTCGATGCTGATGCTGCTGGGGCTGGTCATCCATGCCGCAAGCCCCTACGCCGTGGGCCATGAATGGATCGTCACCGACGGCAATGATCAATTGTGGCTGCTGCACCTGCAACGCCTGCCACACATGTTTCGCATGTCGGGTTTCTTCCTGCTGGCCGGGTTCCTGGGCACGCTGGCGCTCAACAAGCGTGGCGTCCGCGATTTTCTCGGTCGCCGCACCACGCGGTTGATCTACCCGCTGGTCACGGCGCTGCTGACCATCAATGCCATTCAATACTGGTACGTGCACCACCATATCGCCACGCACTGCGCCAGCCCTGCAACGGCCTGCGCGGCGCATGTGGTGCCCGGCTTGTGGGTCGCACACCTGTGGTTCCTGTTTTTCCTGATGGGCTACTCGCTGCTGTTGCCCGCGCTGGTGCGTGTCTGCCACTGGACGCCACTGCGCAGGCGCATGCGCCGCTCATCGGCCGCACACTGGCCGCTGCTGGTGAGCCTGAGCGTGCCGTTGGTGGCTTCGCTCCTGCTCAAAACCTCCAGCCTGGCGTTGCCGTGGCTATACCAGCGACAGCTGGGTATCGGTTCACTGTTTGACTTCATCCGACTCGGTCTGTATTTCGCTCTTGGTGTGCTGATCGCCAGTTGGCCGAAGCTACGCCACCGTTTCGTGACGCTGCCGCCGCGGACCGCGCTGCTGCTGGTGCTGGCCGGCATTGCGACCTATGTCGCCGCGCAGCTGGCCAGTGACCATGGATGGCAGGCACGCGCAGCAGTGGTGCTCGAATACCTCTGTCAATCGCTGCTGACCATCGGCGCGGTGCGCCTGTTCATGCTGCTCAGCCACCTGCTGCCGGGCCTGGCTACTCGCATCGCTGATTCTTCGTACACCGTCTACCTGTTCCATCATTTGCTGATCATCCTGACTGCGTTGGCGCTGGTGGGATGGCAAGGTCCGGCCTGGGTGAAATTCCTGCTGGTTTGCACTGTGGCCGGTGGTGTCAGCTATCAACTCCACCGCCGGGTCATATCCCGCAGCCCGCTGCTGCTGCGGCTGTTCAACGGGGTAGGCTGATGCGCCTCACTATGCCCAGGCAGAAGTCCACGCTGGCGCCATGATTTCCTGGCTTGCTCCCGGCGACCCGCCCGACTCGTTTCCGCCTGTCACAAGCGCGCTGCGCGACCCGCCCGGGCTGTTGGCCGCTGGCGGCGATCTGTCCACGGAGCGGCTGCTGGCGGCCTACCAGCGCGGCATTTTCCCCTGGTATTCGCCTGGCCAACCGGTGCTGTGGTGGTCGCCCGACCCGCGTGAGGTGCTGTTTCCAAAGGAATTTCATTGCTCGCGCAGCCTTGCCAGGACACTGCGCAGGAGTGGCTTCGAGTGTTCCATGGACCAGGATTTCGCCGCGGTAATCGACGCCTGCGCGGCACTGCGCACGCACAGCCCTGGCACCTGGATCACGCCGCAGATGCGCAGCGCCTACTGCCTGCTCCACTCGCGTGGCGCCGCCCACAGCCTCGAGGTCCGGCGCGACGGCCGGCTGGTCGGCGGCCTCTACGGACTGCGCATAGGCCGTGTTTTCTGCGGTGAATCGATGTTCAGCCGCGAAGCCGATGCCTCCAAGGCAGCCCTCGCAGCCCTGGTCCGGATGTCGCTGGCCGACGGCACGGCACTGATCGACTGCCAGATGCCCTCGCCCCACCTGCGCAGCCTCGGCAGCCGTCCGATCGCCAGGGCTGAGTTCCTCGGCTACCTTGAGCCGGCGGGCAGCGCACAAGCCTGAATTGCATTGCGAGGGGGCTTTATGCAGAATTCGCCGCCCTAAAGGTCAACAGTGAGCGGCATGTCCAAAGAAGACGCTATCCAGATGGAAGGTGAGGTCGCCGAGACCCTGCCCAACACCACCTTTCGCGTGAAGCTCAAGAACGGCCACGTCGTCACCGCGCATATCTCCGGCAAGATGCGCAAGAATTACATCCGCATCCTCACCGGTGATGCCGTCACCGTGGAAATGACGCCCTACGATCTGAGCAAGGGTCGTATCGTCTATCGCGGCCGCTA
>JAYTUZ010000058.1:0-2115 GCA_043744295.1 Gammaproteobacteria bacterium
CAGCAGATGACGCTGCTCACCGGTTTCCCCTGGAATAATCGCTAACAGTCGGGATCGCAGGAACGCCATGAATTCCGTAACCGCATCACTGGCCGCGTACCTCGCGGCGGCATCGCTGCTGACCATTACGCCGGGTCTCGACACGGCATTGGTGCTCAGGATGACAACTACCGGCAGCCCGCGCCGGGCTCTGCTTGCGGGCCTGGGCATCGCTACGGGCTGCTTTGCCTGGGCTGCACTAATCGCCTTGGGGCTCGGAGCGCTGCTGGCGGCATCGAAGCTGGCCTACACGGTGTTGCGTTGGGTCGGGGCGGCCTACTTGCTTTACGTCGGATACAAGATGCTGCGCCATCCGCGCCGTGCTTTCCTGACGCCGACACCGGGTGACCAGAATCACAGGGCAGCATTCGTAACCGGTGCTTTGACCAATCTGCTGAATCCCAAGGTCGGCGTGTTTTACGTTTCCTTCCTGCCGCAGTTTGTCCCAGCCGGCGTATCGGTCGGCCCGTATATCCTGTTGCTGGGCGGCATTCACGCGCTGCTGGGCCTGATCTTGTTCACGTGCCTGATTGTCGCCACGCGACCGATCTCCACATTCCTGCAGCGACCGACGGTCGTTCAGGCGTGTGACCGATTGACGGGTGGTGTGTTCGTGGCCTTCGGTCTGGGCCTGGCTCTGGAATCGCGGCGCCCTTGACTGTATAAGGAGTCGCCGGGCGCACATGTGCTGCGGGACAACCAGAAGTGAGATCAACCATGCGACTATGGCAAGCGGCGATCGTGTTCATCGTGGTGGCGTGCCCTGGTGCGGCGAGCGCTGCCGACGGCTACGCCTCTCTACTCCAGCTGGCTGACGAGTGGCGGGGCTTCGAACAGCCGGCAGTAAGCCGCTGTGTTCCCGACTATGGGGTCGAGGCCATGAGGGCCAAGGCTGCAGCTCTGCCGTCGTTTCGCGCGCGCCTGGACAGCGTGGACACGCATGACTGGACGCCCAGCCAGCAGGTCGATCATCGGTTGATCGAAGCCGAAATGAACGGTCTGGATTTCGATCTCAGGGTCCGGAGACCCTGGGCGCGTGATCCCTCCTTTTATGCGACCGTGTTCGGTGAGCGCAGTGACGTGCCGCAGCATGAAGGCGTGACGGCCGCGCCGGTAATCGATCTGTTCGCCTATCAGTATCCCTTGTCACGCGCCGATCAACGCAGCCTGAGCTGCCTGCTGGGCGCCATACCGGCATTGCTGGATCAGGCGCGCATCAACCTGCACGACAGCAATGCCCACGACCTGTGGGTCTACAGCATCAGCACGCTGCGCGAGCAGAGCGAAGTGCTGGCGCATCTGCAGGCGGGGACGCTCGAGATGCGCACGCTGGAAGGATCGAAGCACGCCAGCCTCGCGGGCGCCGACCAGGCGCTGCTCGCCGCGACCGAGCGGGCACGGACTGCGACCGAGGCGTTCATTGCGTGGACTGAAGCCGAAGCGCCCGGCAAGACTGGTCCCTCGGGGGTCGGCAAGGACAACTACAACTGGTATATGCACAAGGTGCATCTGGTGCCTTACGATTGGGACCAGCAGGTCACGCTGCTGCGCCGGGAGCTGGAGCGCTCGCGGGCGGGCCTAGCGCTCGAGGAGTTCCGCAATCGTGCCTTGCCACCGCTCGAGCCTGCGAATACTCCGGAGAGCTGGCGCCTGTTGACCGAGACGCGCATGAAGAAGCTCACCGAGTTTCTCATTCACTCGGGCATCGTCCCGGATCGTGACTACTATCGCGATGCAATGGCGCAGCAGGTCAGCAAATATGTGCCACCGGACCAGCGAAATTTCTTTGATCACGCCACTGCGCGCGAACCGCTGGGTCTGTTTTCTCATTCCTATCACTGGATCGAGCTGGCGCGGATCAAAGAGGAGCCCAATCGGAGCGCGATTCGTCGCCTGCCGGCTCTGTACAACATCTTCGACAGCCGCTCCGAGGGTCTGGCGACGGCGATGGAGGAATTGTTGATGCAGGCGGGGCTCTATGACGATAGTCCGCGTGGGCGCGAGGTCGTCTGGGCCATGCTGGCCAACCGCGCAGCGCGCGGCCTGGCATCGCTCTACGTGCAGGCGAATCAGCTG
>JAYTUZ010000059.1:0-6812 GCA_043744295.1 Gammaproteobacteria bacterium
GGCTCTGAGCAACGACGTTGGTGAACGGCGCTGGGCCGTCGTTTGATCCGGCAGCCCGATGTGTTGGAGGGCACCGCAGCCCGAGCGTCGGGCCGATGCAGTGCCAAGACTAAGTTAACTTCACCACAACAAGCCATCGGCCCAGCGAGGGCAAGGCTCGCCGTCCGGCGTGCCCGACCACATCGGGCTGCCGGATCAAACGACGGCCCAGCGCCGACCGCCGGCGCAATTCCTCAGCGCCGATAGCCGCTGGTAATCGGATAGCGCCAATCACGCCCAAACGCCCGGCGACTGACGCGCACACCCGGCGGCGCCTGACGGCGCTTGTATTCATTGCGCTGAACCAGGTTGAGCACGCGCGTAACCACGGTTTTCTCGAAGCCGCGCGCGCAGATTTCCTCGACTGACAGATCATCCTCGATGAAGGCTTCGAGGATGGCATCCAGCAGCGCATACGGCGGTAGTGAATCAGTGTCTTTCTGACCATGGCGCAGCTCGGCGCTGGGCTCGCGCTCGATGACGCGCAGCGGTATCGCCGGGCTGGCCGCTGGCGCCACCGTGTTGCGGTAGTTCGCGAGGCGATAGACCAGCATCTTGCTGCAGTCTTTGATCGGCGCGAAGCCGCCGTTCATGTCGCCATAGAGCGTGGCGTAGCCCACCGCCATCTCACTCTTGTTGCCGGTGGTAAGCAGCATGCGCCCGGATTTGTTGGAGATCGCCATGAGCAGCAGGCCGCGACAGCGGGCCTGGATATTTTCCTCGGTGGCATCAGGCGCGCGGCCGGCAAATTCCACCGCCAGCGCGGCGAGCGCCGATTCGAACAGGCCTTCGATTGAGATCGAGCTGTAGTGCACGCCCAGGGTGCGAGCCTGCAACGCAGCATCCTCGGTGCTCATCTTCGAGGTATAACGCGAGGGCATCATGACCGCCTGGACGCGGGCGGGGCCGAGCGCGTCGACCGCGATGGCCAGCGTCAGGGCGGAATCGACGCCGCCCGAGAGGCCCATGACCACGCCCGGGAAGCGATGCTTGTCGACATAGTCGCGCACTCCCAGTACCAGAGCCCCGTAAACACTGGCTTCGACGCTGATTTCTGGCGCCACTTCACCCGGCAGCGGCACGACCTGCGCGCCCTGTCGCTCGAACTGCACGCGATAGGTGCCCATGGTATGCGCCGGGGCGCGAAACACCACTTCGCCACTGGCGTCCATGACGAAGGAATTGCCGTCGAATACCAGTTCATCCTGGCCACCGCACAGATTCAGATACACGATCGGCACTTGACACTCGCCAGCGCGCTCGCGCACCACGGCTTCGCGCTCACGCTGCTTGTGCATATTGTAGGGCGAGGCGTTGATCACCAGCAGCACTTCAGCACCACGCGCCCGCGCACTGCGGGCCGGCTCCCGCTCCCAGATGTCCTCGCACACCAGCAGCCCGAGCTTATAGCCCTGGCACTCGAACACGGCCGGCCCGGCGCCGGGCGTGAAGTAGCGCTTTTCGTCGAAGACCCGGTAGTTGGGCAAGATCGACTTGCGCGTCAACGCCAGATGCTCGCCATCGCGAAACACCGCGGCGCTGTTGTAGATCTGTGCGCCTGCGTATTCGGGATAGCCGACAATCAGGCCGATACCGGGCGCCGCCGCCGCGAGATCCAGCAGCGCCTTTTCGATCTGAGTACGCAGGCCGCGGTGAAACAGCAGATCTTCAGGCGGGTAGCCCGAAAGCGTCAGCTCTGGAAAAAGAATGAGATCGGCGTCCCACTCAGCGCGCGCCCTGGCGGCTTCATCGAGCGCGCGCGTCAGGTTGCCCTGCACATCGCCAACCAGCAGGTTGATCTGTGCGAGCGCCAGTGTCAGCCGCCGAGGTGCGTTCAAGCGGGCTCCGGTTGCAGGTCGCTAAAGAATACTCAACGGCGCCGACGAACTTTCACGCGCCGCGGCCGCTGACGCGCCGCAACTTTGCGCTTCGTCACGCGCTTGCGCCTGGCTACAGGTTTGCGTCGGGCCACCACCTGCATTTCGCTGGCCGCTTCCCTGGCCGCCGCCACGGCAGCGCGGGCGCGCGCCACCTTGTTCGCCTTGCGTCGCCGTGTCAGCACTTCCAGCATGGCGCTGCCCAGCTCGGCGGGCGAGCGCACCGTGCGCACACCGGCCGCTTCGAGTGCGCGAAACTTATCTGCCGCGGTGCCCTTGCCACCGGCGATCACGGCGCCCGCGTGGCCCATGCGCTTGCCAGCCGGCGCGGTCACACCGGCGATGTAGGCCACCACCGGCTTGCCGACGAATCTCCGGATGTGTTCGGCGGCGGCCTCTTCGTCACTGCCGCCAATCTCGCCCACCATGACGATGCCTTCGGTCTGCGGGTCGCGCTCGAACAGCTCGATGACGTCGATGAAATTCATGCCACGCACCGGATCGCCACCGATGCCGACGCAGGTGCTCTGGCCCAGGCCGTTGTTGGTGGTCTGGAACACCGCTTCGTAGGTGAGCGTGCCCGAGCGCGAGACGATGCCGATGGCGCCCTTCTTGTGGATGAAACCCGGCATGATGCCGAGCTTGCATTCGCCGGGCGTGATGATGCCGGGGCAATTGGGGCCGATGAGTCGCGTGCCGGAACCCGCCAGCGCTGCCTTGACGCGAATCATGTCATTCACCGGCACGCCCTCGGTGATGCACACCACGAGTTCGATGCCGGCCTCGGCTGCTTCGAGGATGCCGTCGGCTGCGTACGGCGCCGGCACGTAGATCATGCTGGCGGTGGCGCCGGTAGCGCGCACCGCGTCGCGGACTGTATCGAACACCGGCAGGCCGAGGTGCTGCTCACCGCCGCGCCCGGGCGTCACACCGCCCACCAACCTGGTGCCGTAAGCCTGGCACTGCTCAGAATGAAAACTGCCCTGCTTGCCGGTGAAGCCCTGGCAAATGACCCGGGTGCGTTTGTTGACGAGAATGCTCATGGAGTCTGATCCTTAAGCCGCAGCGTTGGCGGCGGCTACCGCCCGGCGCGCGGCATCGGTCAAATCGTTGGCGGCGATGATGGCCAGCTTGCCACCGGCGAGTCTGGCACGCGCCACTTCGGCATTGGTGCCCTCGAGACGCACGATGACCGGCACCTTGACACCGACCTCGCGCACCGCGGTGATGATGCCTTCGGCGATCAGGTCGCAGCGGACGATGCCGCCGAAAATATTCACCAGGATGGCGCGCACTTTGGGGTTGGCGAGTATCAGCCGGAATGCCGCCGTGACGCGCTCGGCCGTGGCGCCACCGCCTACGTCGAGAAAATTCGCCGGCGAGCCGCCCTGCAGCTTGATCAGATCCATGGTGGCCATGGCCAGGCCAGCGCCGTTGACCATGCAGGCGATGTTGCCATCGAGCGAAACATAGTTCAGATCGTGTTCACTGGCGGCACGCTCGCTCGGATCTTCCTGGCCGAGATCGCGCAGCGCTGCCATCTCCGGCTGGCGGAACAGCGCATTGGCTTCGATGTCGAGCTTGCAATCGAGCGCCAGCAACGCACCGGCTCGCGTCACGATCAGCGGGTTGATCTCGATCAGGCTCGCATCCTTGTCGAGATACAGCTGGTAAAGTCCAAGCAGTATTTTCTGAAACTGCGCCGCCTGCTCGCCCTTGAGCTCCAGCGCGAACGCCAGCTGCCGGCACTGCCAGGGTTGCAGGCCCACCGCGGGGTGCACCGTCACCGACAGGATCTTCTCGGGCGTGTCGGCGGCAACGGCTTCGATATCCATGCCGCCGCTGGCAGAGGCCACCACCGCAATGCGCCCGCGCTCGCGATTGAGCGTCAGGCTTACATATAGTTCGCGTGCGATGTCCGAGCCGGCTTCGACGTAGACCTTTTCAATCGGCAGGCCCGCGGCACCGGTCTGCTTCGTTACCAGGCGCTGACCCAGCATGGCGCTGCTCGCTGCGCGTACCGCCGCCAGGTCACGCGCCACCTTGACGCCGCCCGCCTTGCCGCGACCGCCGGCGTGCACCTGGGCCTTGACGACCCAGAGCGCACCGCCGAGAGACTGCGCCGCGGCCTCGGCCTCATCGGCGCTGGCAGCCACCTGGCCGGCCGGCACCGGCACGCCATAGGCGCTAAGTATTTTCTTCGACTGATATTCGTGCAGATTCATCGGCAAACCCTGGCATGAAGGGCGGCGATTGTCGCGGAAACCCGGCGCGGATGCTACCTTGGCGAAATGAATCCGCTGCCTGATCGCGCTTCGCCCGGCGAGGCGACACCCACTGATCTGGCCTGGCGCATTGTCGGCCTCGCCAATCTGTACCGTTTGCTGGCCGTGCTGGTGCTGCTGGCCGTACACAAACTGACCCTGCCGGCCCCGGCCTTTGGCGGCGCGCGACCGGAGCTGTTTCTCTGGGTACTCAGCATCTATTTCCTGCTGGGTGTGCTGCTGACCATGGCTGGCCGGCGACATTGGCCCGGGCGGCGCACGCTGGTGCTGACGCACACGCTGATCGATTCAGGCTCCCTCGCCCTGCTCATGTATGCCAGCGGCGGTGTTGCCAGCAACCTTGGCATCCTGTTCGTGATTCCGGTCGCCTCGATGGCGCTGCTGGCTATTGGCCGCGAGGCGCTGGTGGTCGCCGCCATCGCCGCGCTCGCGATCCTGGCCCAGCAGATTGCGGCGCAACTCTCCGCCATTGCCACCGAGTCGGACTATCCGCTCGCCGGCGTCATGGGCACCATTGTTTTCCTGGTCGCCGCCTCAGCCTGGCCGGTGGCCAGGCGCCTGCGCGAGAGTGAGGCCCAGGTACGTAAACAGGAAGTGGACCTGGCCAACATGGCGCAACTCTCGCAATTCATCGTGCAACGGCTGCGCGAGAGCATCCTGGTGGTCGATCCCGGTGATCGGATTCGGCTCATCAACGAGTCGGCGGCGCAGCTGCTGGGCGACGCGGCGGCGGTGCCGGGGGCGCTGCTGGGCGAAGTTTCGCCGCGCCTGTTGTACCTGCTGACCACCTGGCGCCGGCAGGAGGAGCCGCACGATGCCGCGCATGATGCATCACACGATACGGTGCGCGTTGGCGGCGAACCCCCCGGTACTTTTGCCGCGGTCGACGGCGCACGCGTGATCGAACCGCACTTCGCGCCCCTGGGCGCCAACGAGCCCGCACCGGTACTGGTGTTTCTCGAAGACAAGGGCGCGCTGGCGGCGCGCATCCAGCAATCGAAATTGGCGGCGCTCGGCCGGCTCACTGCCAGCATCGCGCATGAAATCCGCAACCCGGTCGGCGCCATGAGTCACGCCGCGCAACTGCTGGCCGAGAGCGCTGGCATCGGTCCGACCGAAACGCGCCTCACCGAAATCATGCGCAGCAACGCGCAGCGCGTCAGCGGCATCATCGACAACGTGCTGCGACTCTCGCGCCGCGAGGCGCCGCACCCCGAGCTGGTAATGCTGCCGGAATGGTGCGAGCGCTTCCGTGCAGACTTTTGCGCCACCACCCAGTGCTCGCTGGCCGACTTTGCCCTGCAGGTTACCGGCACCGATCTGGAAGTGCGCGTCGATATCAGCCAGCTGCAGCAGATTCTCTGGAACCTGTGCGAAAACGCCCTCCGCCATGGCGCCAGCGCTGCCTCTGGCAGCAACGGCCGCGGCAACGGCGGCGCGCCCCGTGTCGAGCTCAACCTCAGCCGCGTCGCACGCTTCGGGCGCGTCTGCCTCGAGGTCGCCGATCGCGGTGGCGGCGTCGCACCCCAGGACGTCGAGCGTATCTTCGAGCCCTTCTTCACGCGCGGCGCCGATGGCACCGGCCTCGGCCTGTTCCTGGCGCGCGAACTGGCCGAAATCAACGATGCCACGCTGCTCTACGAGGCGCGCAAGGGCGGTGGCAGCCTGTTCCGGCTGGTGTTCGCCGACCCCTCGCGCTGGGCCGAGGCGACGCTGTTCGGCGTACCAGGTTCCTGATTTTTCGCCCCGCGACAGTTTAAGCTTCACCCCATGCCCAAGCCCACGGTACTCATCGTCGATGACGAACCCGATCTGGTAGAGCTGGTCGCACTCACGCTCCAGCGCATGGACCTCGCGACCGCCTCGGCCGGCAATCTCGCCGCGGCCCGGCGACTATTGAACGAGCAGCGCTTTGATTTGTGTCTGACTGACATGCGTCTGCCCGATGGCGATGGCCTGGACCTGGTTGCATGGATCGAACAGCGGCAGCCACAGTTGCCGGTGGCGGTGATCACCGCGCATGGCAATGTGGAATCAGCAGTGCGGGCGCTCAAGGCCGGCGCCTTCGACTTCGTCTCCAAGCCACTTGATCTGGGCGTGTTGCGACGCCTGGTGAGCAGCGCCATTCGCCTGCGCAGCAGCGATGACGGTGGCGCCACCACCCACCACGGCCCGCAGCTGCTCGGCAGCTCGGCCAGCATGAATGCGCTGCGCGCCATGATCGCGCGCGTGGCGCGCAGCCAGGCGCCGGTGCATATCGCCGGCGAATCGGGCACCGGCAAGGAGCTGGTAGCGCGGCTGATTCACGACAGCGGCGCGCGTCGCGACGGGCCCTTCGTGCCGGTGAACTGCGGGGCGATTCCCACCGAACTCATGGAGAGCGAACTGTTCGGCCACAAGCGCGGCAGCTTTACCGGCGCGGTGGCCGACAAACGCGGCCTGGTGCAGAGCGCCGAAGGCGGCACTTTGTTCCTCGATGAGGTCGCCGACCTGCCGCTGCACATGCAGGTGAAACTGCTGCGCGTCATCCAGGAAAAGACCGTGCGCCCGATTGGCGAGCAGCGCGAGCAACCAATCGACGTGCGCGTGCTCTCGGCTACGCACAAGCAGC
>JAYTUZ010000060.1:0-26236 GCA_043744295.1 Gammaproteobacteria bacterium
TCGATTCCACCTGGTGGCGATACTCGGTCTCGGCCAGCATCATGCCGGCGAGCAACGCGCCCAGCGCCATCGACAGGCCGACCTGCTGGGTAATCCAGGCGCAGCTGAGCACCACCAGCAGCACCGTCAGCGTGAACAGCTCGCGCAGGCGGCTATGGGCGATCTCGTAGAACAGCGGCCGCAGCAGCCAGCGCCCGATCGCCAGCACCAGCACCAGCGCCAGCAAGCCCTCGCCGGCCAGGCGCGCCAGTGCCACGGGCGTGAAATTTCCGCCGCTGTTGGCCAGTGCACTGGCCAGCGCCAGCAACGGCACGAAGGCCAGATCCTGGAACAGCACCACCGCGAAGGCCAGGCGGCCGTGGGTACGATTGAGCTCGGCCTGATCGGTGAGCTGATGCAGCACGATCGCGGTGGAACTCATGGCCAGCGCCCCGCCAACCACCATGCCGCTGGCCCAACCTACGCCCAAGGCATGGAGCAGCGCGGCCGTGGACAACCCGACGACCAGTAGCTGCGCCATTCCCAGGCCAAAGACTTCGCGGCGCATGGCCATCATGCGTGGCCAGGAAAAATCGAGGCCGAGCGTAAACAGCAGAAACACCACGCCGATTTCCGCCAGGGCCTGGGTGGCGTTGTTGTCGGGCAGCAATCCAAAGGCCAGCGGCCCCAGCAGCATGCCGACCGACAGGTAACCCAGCATCGGCGGCAGTCCCTGCCGGCGCGCGATCGCCACCACGACGACCGAGGCAAACAGCAGTACCAGTACCTGGGTGAGCGGACTCAACGCGGCATCATGGTCACGGTAACGTCGTTGCGATCGAAGCCCTGAATTGCGCGCCGGTAGGCATTGACCACCAGTCGCTCGGCCAGCTTGTCGGCGCGCGGTGAGAGCAGCATGCGCAGCAGCACGTCTTCGCTCGGGCGGCCGCGCTCGTCGACCAGCACCTGCTCGATGTAGCGCGCCAGCCGCGCCGTCATCTCGTTGACGAAGCGCAGCCGGGCTCCGTCCTGCACCTGCTCCGGGAGCGGGCCATAGGTGGAGCGCGCTTCGGTGCACAGCTCGTGTATGAACATGCCCAACAGCCGCGCCTGGTCGACCGGGGCGAGTTCAGTGAAATACTGAATTTCGGATTGCAGGTTCATGGCAGTGAATATACGCCGCTTTGCCAGCCGCGCACGAGCGCGGCTCTGTGAACGCCTCAGTTCGGGAAGAACTCGATGGTCTTGCGTGCGGTGATGGCCTCCACGTCCCTGGCCTCGAAGCGGAACAGGCGCACGCGACTGACCATCTTGCTCTCCAGCTCCGGATCGTTCAGCTCGCTGCTGAGCACGCGGCAATCGGTCACCTCGCCGGCCGGCGAGATCGTCAACTGCAGCACCAGCTTGCCCTGCAGGTCAGCGCGCTCGCGCAGCGCCCGGCTATAGAGTGCGTAGATCGCGCCCTTGTTGCGATCAAACACCAGTTCGATTTCTTCCTGGCTGCGCGCCGCCTTGCCGCTGGTGCCGGTGCGGGTGGCGCGATTGCGGGCCGCATCGGCGGCGATGCCTGAATTGACGCCAACCGTGTTGTGATCGGAGAGCGCGCCGGCACCCGCACCGAAGCCACGGCTGGCGTTGGCGGTGACAATGCCGGACGAACCGGTGCCCACTTTAGAAGCGATGAGCGAGCGCTCGGAGCGATTATCCTGGCCCACTGCCGCCGTGAGCGTGCGATTTTGCAGCGCGCTGGTGTCGAGCTGGTCGCGCAGATCTGCGAGCTCGTCCTTGATGGCGCGCATGGCGGCGGAATTCTCCACCTTCTTGCGCACATCGACCGGCTTGGGAACATCGGTGGGCTTCGGCTTGGCCTCGGGCTTGGGCTGCTCGACCGGTTTGGGTGGCGGTGGCGGTTTGGGTTTCTCCTGTGCCATCAGTCGCGCCAGGCGCGGCGGCACGGCTTCCTCGGCACTGATCATGCTCTTGGGCAGGTGTATGAACGGCAGCACCAGACCGAGCACCGCCACGCTCACCAGGCCGATGAGCAGGTAACGGCGAAAACGCTGCTGATCCTCCGGGAAATTCTCCCAGGGGAGTTCGTAACTGCGGTAATACTGCGTCAGCTGCACCGTTGAGTTCTCCGCCCTGGCTCTACAAACTACGCCGCAGCTTCGCCATGTCGACCGGCCGGTCCTTCTGCAGCAAGGCAAAGGAAATCCGGCCGTAGTCGGCATCGGTGCAGGTACCCATGACCTTCTTCAGCACCTCGTAGGGCATGGCCTTGTCTGCCATCAGCGTGATTTCGCGTTCGGCGATATCCTTCTCGGTCATTATCTGCCCGACCAGCTTCGGTCGCTTCAGGGCATCGCTCAGCGGCTTGATGATGGCATCGCCGCTGGCGCGAATCTCGCTTACCGAAGCGACGCGCTCGCCCTGCACGAACAGATCTTCCCTGGTCACCATCACCACCACGGTTTCACGCGGCCGCTGCTCGGAAATTGACTGCGGGATATCGATGCTCTTGGTGTTCTGCACGACTTCGACTTCGGTCGAGTACACCAGCAGGAACGACACCATGACGCTCAGGATGTCGATCATGGGTATCAGGTTCAGATCCGCATCGGCCTTGTTGCGCAGCTGATGCAGCAGCATGCGGCGCGCGCGGCTCGACATGCTCATGGCTTGCCTCCAGCGCTCGCGGCAGCGTCGCCCACCGGAATGGGCGCATCGCCGATCGATACTTCCGGGAACAGCTCGGCCTGCACGCTTTGCAATCCGGCATTGACCTCGACCACGCGGGTGCGATCCATGACCTCCACCATCGTGTTATAGGGCGTATCGGGTTCGAGCAGGATGGTCGCCTCGGTCTTGTCCGGGTAACGCGATTTCACGAATTTCAGGTATTCGGTCAGGCCGTCCAGGTCATAGCCTTTGTCGGTATTGGGCAAGGTACGCAGCGGCCCAGTGCCGCGATCGGCGACCTGCAGCAGGTTGTTGCGCACGATCACTTCCAGATTCAGTCCCTTGGGCAGTTCGGGAAAACTCGCATTGTTCGACGGCAGCTTCAGGTCCAGCACCACGGTGCGTGAGAAAATCGCGGTCATCAGCAGGAAGGTCACCAGCACCGTGAAGATGTCGATCATCGAAATGAGCTGCAACTCGGAAGGCTTGCGCATCCGGCGCATCAACTTTCTTACCGCTGCGGAGCGACGCATGACTGCTTCAGGCCGCCGGCGTCGGGTTGCGTTCAGTCACGGCGTTCAGGAACTTCACCGAGGCCATTTCCAGGCTGTCGACCAGTTCGGTGGTCTTGGTCTGCAGCACCGCGTGGATGACCAGCAGCGGCACGGCGGTCATCAGGCCGAAGGCCGTACAGTTCATGGCCACGGAAATGCTGGCCGAGAGCAGGTTGGCTTTTTCGGAAGGGTTGACGGTCGCCACCGCGGCGAAGGCGTTGATCAGGCCGACCACCGTGCCCAGCAGTCCCAGCAGCGTGGCCAGGTTGGCGAATGTGGCCAGGTAGTGGGTGCGCTTTTCGAGCTTGGGCACCACATCCATCAGGCTCTCTTCCATCGCCTTCTCGATGTCGTCGCGACTGCGCGCCGAGGAGATGCGTGCCAGGCCGTAGCTCAGGATCTGCCCGATAGCGGCATTTGAGGCGCCGGTGATCTGCACCGCGCTCTTGAAATTACCCTGTGCCAGCAGCGGTGCAATCTCGTTCCACAGGCCGCGATTGCGAATCGAGGTGTGTGTGAGAACGACATAGCGCTCGACCGCGATGGCGATGCCGATGACCAGTACCACCGCAATGGGGTACATCATCGCGCCGCCGCCCTGGAAGAAACGAACAATCATGCTAAAAAATTCCATCGCTCAGACTCCCATGCCCGATTCAGCCCACGAAACTAAAGACCCTTGGCCTCTCAATGCCGAGACCTACTTCTCATCCCCGGAAACTGGTGCCGCCGGAACCGCTGTCGGCGGCGCCGCTCCCGTGCCCGGCGCAGTACTGGTCGCCGCATCGGGTTGCAGGGCAGCAAAGTAACGGTTCTGGCGCTGGAATACTTCACGATCGACCGGCGCCAGCAGTTCGTCCAGCAGACTCTTGGGCGGTCGGCCGGCGAAGTCGCCCAGATCGGGCTTTTTCCAGGGAACGACATACATCACATTGGGCAGTTCGCGATTGCCCGTGATCTGCGTCGCTTCCAGTTCAATGCGATCCTGTGCATGTGCGCTGCCAGCCTTTGGAGCCGCCACCGGAGGCAGCGCGGCTGGCGCCACCACAGGCGCCGCAGCAGCCTTCAGGGCAGGCGCACTAGTGGCCGGTGCCGCCACGGGTGAGGTGCGCACCGCCGGCTCCAGCTCCGGCTCAGCGCCCCATACCACGCCGCTCACAAACCATGCCGCTACCATCAGGGTCAGTTTCATGGTGTCGCTCCGCTGGCCGCTGCCGCCGGCGCCTTGGGTGTGGCACGGCGGCGCACCTCGGCGATCCAGCCTGTCACCGGCTTGTCTTCGCCGCTGAGCTGCTGGTACTGCTCAAACTCGGGTAGTGCAGCCACCGGGTCGGCCAGATAGAGATCGAGCAGCACACCCAGATTCCGGTGCGCCGCCGCGTAGCTGGCGTCGGCCGCCACGGCACGCTGATAGGCCTCGCGCGCCTCGGCAAACCTGCCCAGCCGACGCAGCGTCAGCCCCAGCTCGTCCCAGCCACGGGCGTTGCCGGGCGCGCGCTCGCTCGCCCGTTGCAGCGCCGCTGCCGAATCGTCCAGCTTGCCTTCGTCACGCGTCACGATGCCCAGATTAATCGAGGGCTCGGCCAAAGTCGGGTACTGAAGTTCCATTTGCTTAAAGTCGAGCTCGGCGTCGGTAGGCCGGCCGGCCAGCAGATCGGCAACCCCGCGTGTAAAGTCGCTCACCGCGGCGGGTGAAATGACGCCATCTGCAGGTGGCGTCAGGCTGCGCAGCAGATCGCTGCTGGTCTCGCTCTTGGCGTAGCGCGCCGGACTGAGTTCGGCCAGCGCCCGGTAGCTGTTCTTCACTGCATCATCGTAGATGCCAGCCTGCACGCGGTGGGCGTTGACCTCGTGTATCGAGATCGCCTGTTCCTCAAATGGGTAGGCCTGTTCCTCGAGCAACGAATCGAACTGCTCGCGCTCCTCGGCACTGAGCTTTTTCGGCCGCTCGGAAGCCAGCAGGTCCTTGGCCAGGGTGCGGTACAGCTCGGCCATTTCGAAGGTAGCGGCGGTCGTGGTACTGGCGACGTCATACGCCACGACCGCCTGGTAACCGGCCAGCGCAGCCTCCATGGCCTGCTTCTTGGCGAGCAGGGATTTCTTCAGCGGCAAAGTCAGGTGCACAGCGCGAAACGCGTCGCGCGCCGGAGTGGCCAGCGCCAGACGGGCACTCGCCGCCAGCGAGCGCGTGCGATCGGTACGCCCCGCGCCGGCCGTGGCGTCGGCCTTGATTATTTCATTCTGCCAGTGCTTTTGCCGCTCGCCGTCGTTGGCGCGGACCGCGTAATCAGCCAGGCGGGCACGCGCTTCCTCGGCATCGACCACCGGTGTCGGGTAGCGCTGCACAAACTGCTCGAGCATGCTGGCGGCGTGCGCGCCATTGCCGGATTTCTCATACAGATCGGCGGCGCGCAGCGTCGCCTCGCGGGCCACGGCGGCGTCCTCCCCCGGGGTGCCGGCAATCCGCTCAAATTCTGCGGCCGCCTGCGCGCCCTGCCCGGCCTCGACGTAGGCAATGGCGAGCTTGCGGGTGATCTCGGCGCCGTATTCGCTCTTCGGGTAGTCGCGGCGGTAAGCCTCAAGCACGCCAATCGCCTGCGGCCATTGCTTGGCGTTGATGAGTGAAGCGGCAGCATCGTATTGTGCGGTCGCGACCACTTTGGAGCCCGGCGCCACGCTGGCCACGCGCAGGAAATCGGCCGCCGCGCCCACCTCGTCGCCGCTCTTGCGTTTGGCGTCGCCCTGCCTGTAGACCGCCGCCGCCAATCGCTCGGCGATATCGACATGCTCAGGCGTGGCCACCGGCGTGACTGCCAGCGCATGCATGAAGGCCGCTTCCGATTTATCAAAGGTGGCCAGTTCAAACTGCGCCTGGCCCACGATCGTCCAGCCGATGCGCTGCTTGGCGGCCTCGACCGGCGGCGCGCGCGCCAACAAGGCCTCGGCCAGCTTGATGGCGCGCGGCAAATCATGCGCGGCGAAAACATCCTGCGCGGCGCGGGTCAGCACGCCGGCGCTCTCCGGGTGCTCGGGAAAGGTTTCGGCAAAGTGCACGCCCGAAGCCGTGGCACGCTCATGCCAGGCCGGACGCGCTGTCGCCGGCAGCAGCTCTTCCTGCTTCTGATAGGCCACCAGAGCCGCGTACCCAGCCGCGGCGGAGCGCGCGCCGACCGGATAGGCATACGCCGTGTGCTCGTATTCGCTGGCCGCATCCGGATACTGGCGGCTCTCGAACAGCGCTTCGGCCAGCAGATAATTGGTCTCGGCCGAGTCGGCGTCGTCCGGGAATGAGGCCAGGTAGTCGCGATACCAATGGGCCGCCGTCGTGTAATCGGCGAGCTGTTTCGATTTCTGGGCCTGGGCGTGGTAATACTGCGCCAGGTCCTTGAGATTGCTCTTCAGCTCGCTGACCACCTGCGGAAAGGCCGTGCGCTCGCGCCCACTCCAGAATGCCGTACTGAAACCGTAGCTGCGCACGTACTCGGCTTTGCCCTCGACGACCAGGTCGGAAAATCCGCCCTTGGCGTAGGCTGCGATCGCCTGGTTGCTCAGGGCGGGCGCGTGCTCATCGACCGGATCGCGCGCCACGAATGCACGGTAGGTATTGGCCGCGTCCTGAAAGCGCTGCTTCTGCACGTACAGATCGCCCAGGTGCGAATACAGCAGCCAGGCGTAAGGCGTGGCGCCGCGCGTGGCCAGCAGCTGATCAACCGATTTGGCGCCATCCAGGTAGGAGCAGGCAATGCTCATCACCCGCAGGGTGTCTTCGGCCAGTTCGCGATCGGCGCGTGAGAGTGAATCCCAGCTGCGCGCGGCGCCAGCATGCTTGCGATCGAGCAGCGTGCGATCCAGCAGGGTGGCAAACGGCTTCAGGCTCTCTTCATTCTGTCCCTGCTTGAACAGCGACCAGCCAAGCTTGTAGAGGCTTTGCTCATAGAATGTGGACCCGGCCGCGCCACGGGCGATTACCTTTTCGTAGGCGCCCTGGGCGTCAGCGTAACGCTTGTCGGAGAACAGCAGTTCACCGCGACGAAAATGCACTTCAGCGATTTCACGCGCCGCCGGAAAGCGCTTGATGATCAGCTCGAGCGTCTTCAGGGCCTCGGCACCCTGACCGGTGGTCTCGTAGGCGCGCGCCAGCTGGTAGAGCACCTGATCATTGCGCGCGTAGTCGGGATAGGCCGTGAGCAGTGTCGAATACAGCTTGATCGCCTCGGCGCCCTGCAGGTCGAGCTGCGTCACTTCACTGGACATGCGCTCGAGCTCGCCCGATTCCAGGTTCAGATCTCCCAGGCGTCGCAGCGCCTCGGCGCGCAGCTTGGCGTCGGTGTTCTGCAATTCAAGAAATTGCCGGTAGCTCTGCATGGCCTTGGCCGCGCTACCGCCCACGTTGGCATCGGGGCGTATCTCGACGCTGCGCTTGATCAGATCGCCGACCGTGGCAGCGCGCTGCGGCGTGGAACTGGCGGCCGACGCAATGCCGTTCAGCCCCAGCAGGGCGCACAGGCAGGACAGCGCGGCCAATGGCGGGCGCATCACGGCTTGGTATCCGGCGGTGCTACCGGCTCGGCGGGCTCAGCGGGCTCCCCGGGCGTTACCGGTGTTGCCGGCGCCGCGGCGCTGGCTCGATCATAGATATCAGCCAGTGAAAAGCGCGCCTGCACTTCGTAGGCGGCCAGGCGCTGCTTCTGCGCCAGCAATTCATCCTGCGCCAGGTGTTGCAGGAACAGGCTCTGCTGTTGCGCGGAGTTGCTCAAGTTCTGCTGCAACTGCGCGATGCGCGCGCCCAGCGCGGCGATGCGCGTGGCGAACTCGCCGGTATTGGTCGGCACGCTGCCGCGCGCGCGCTGCACGCGCGCCCAGCGGTTTTGCGCCTCGTTGAGCGCTGCATCGAGCGCGCGCAGCGCACGCCGCTGGGTGTAGTCGCGCTGCTTGAACTGCGAATCAAGCCGCCAGTAGAGCACGCCCTTCATCAATTTGAGTTTGTCGCGATTGAGCTGCTGCGCCTCGGACTCGGCACCGCCAGCGCTCGCCAGCGCGGCTTCAAGCTGGCGCAGCTTGGCCCACTGCTCCTGCTCGGCGCCAGTACCGAGTGCGGCCACGTCATCGCCGGTCTCAATGGCCGTGAGCCGCGAGTCGACCGTGGCGCGCGCCGCCAGGAATCTGGCTGGCAGATCGCTGGCCAGCAGCACGTCGGCACGCGGCAGCCGTTCGGCATAGGCGCGCTCGCGGGTATCGATCATGGCGCCGAAGGCATCCATGCTCTGGTTCCAGCGCGTCAGGGTGCCGCCCAGATAAGCCAGATCACGGTAATTCTTCAGGCCTTCCTGAAAATCGTTGTCGGCCAGCAGGGCGTAGAGGTAACGCGATTGCGGCGCGTCGGGCAGTTGCTTCAGCTGCCAGAACCAGCCCAACTGGGCACTCTGCTTGTCCTCGCCCAACAGGTCTTCGAGCATCTGGCCAGCGCCGATGCGCGTGACCGCTGCGTCGATATGGCCGGCTTCGCTCTCAAAGGATTTGATGGCGGATTCGTAATAATCGGCAGCCTGCGCATTGGCGCCCAGCTTGCTGTAGGCATAGGGCACGGCCAGGAAAGACTCCTGCACCGCGGCGTCGAGCAGATTGCGATCATGCAACTCAAGCCACGGCGTCAGCGCTTCGCGATACTGTCCGAGCGCAGCGCTGGCCCAGCCGACACCGAGCAGGGCGCGGGTCGCATAGGGACCGGTAAGCCGCACGCGTTCGAGTGCCGGGCGCGCCCTGGCGGCATCGCCAGCCTGCAGCCAGGCGTAACCCAGCGCCAGATTGGCCTTGTCGCGCAATGCCATCATCTCGGCGCCACCGACCTCCATGGTGCCAACTGCAGTCAGGACCGGATCGGCATCGCTCATGCGGTTTTGCCGCGCCAGTGCCACACCCAGATTGAAGCGCGCGTAGGCGGCCCAGTCCGGCGGACCCTGCCAGCCCGCGAGGCGCGCGGCGGCCTCATCGAACCGGCTCTGACGCATCAGGACATTGACGAGCAGATGCTGCCGCTCAGCCTCGAGTGCTGGCGTCAGCAACCCGCTGATGCGCCCGAGCGATTGCTCGCTGCGATCGTAGTAACCGCGCGTGTACCAGACCTTGGCCAGGTAGAACCAGGCGCGGTTACGCAGGCCCACCGGCACATCGGTGCCGAGCAGGGTGTCGAAGCGCTTGCCAGCCTCGTTGTGCATGCCCAGCGACAGATACAGGCCACCAGCCAGCAGCGCCGCATCGTGGCGATGGTTGGGCATGCGGTTCCAGTGCTCGTAGGCCTCGAGGCGCGTGAGCGCTTCGAATTCGTCACCTGCGTAGAAATTGAAGAGCACGTCGCCGTAGTGCAGATCCTGGACGCGGATCTTCGGCAGGCTTTCGGCGGCGCTGGGACGCGCGGCAGCGGCGGTCGGGGCGGCGCTGAACACTGCAGCCGCCAGCGTCACGGCGACGCCGACCAGCAGCGAGGTCACGAACGCCTGGAGTCGCCGCATCGGGACCCTACTCCCAGTCCCGGATCTCGAATTCCGGTTGCGCCTTGCGCGCCCGATCGGAAATCTTCAGCTCCAGATATTTGGCGCCAATGCCTTTCTCGAATTTGATCGAGGCGCCACGCCGATAGTCGCGCTCATTGGGCCCCTTGCCACCAAACAGCGCCACCAGCTCGTGCTTGCCGGCGCGCAGGTTGCCGACATAGATGCGCTGCACGCCGCCCTTGGCCAGCGCAGCGACTTCACGCGGCGTGTAGAGGTAATTGCTGACTTCGTGATTGTCGATCTTCAGGGTGACGGAATCGAGGCCGAAGAATTCACCGACATCCATCGATACGAAGATGGCCACCTGCGTGTTGGCCGGGAACAGCAGTTCTTCCTCGAGCACGAACAGGTCCTTGTTCAGATCGACGACCTGCTGCTTCAGATCCTGGATCTGCTCATCGAGCGCGCGGGTACTGGCATCGTTGGCCGGCGCTGCATCGGCAGGAGGCGAACTCACCGACACCGCGGGGTCAGCGGCTGCCGGTTCGGCTGCGCACCAGGCGGACGGCGCTGCCAGCAGCGCAGCCACCACCACCGCATCGACTAGGCAACGGCCGAAAGCTCTGGCAATACTCATAGTGGGCAACCCATGGTCAAGGCAGGCCGTGCTGACGGCCATTACAGTGGATCATCGAGCAAGGCGCGCACTTGCGCGACGTACGAGTTATCAATACCGCGAAAGTCTGGCTGGACGCTGCGTACCCGGCCACGCCGGTCGATCAGCACTGTGGTTGGCAGGCGTTCGACGCCGTAGGCGCGACTCACACCCTTGCGACGGTCGAGTAACAGCGGGAAGCGCGCCGGATGCGATTTTGCGAAGCGGGTCGCACGCGGCAGGTCGTCATCGACACTGACTGCCAGGGTCACCAGGCCGGCCGACCGGTAGGTGGTCTGCAGGTCTCCAAGAGCTGTTAACTGCGTCACACAGGGCGCGCAGCGGCTGCTCCAGAAGGTCAGCAGCACGACCTCGCCGCGATACTCGGAGAGCCGCACATTGCCGCCGCTGGCGGCCGGCAAGGCAAAATCGGGAGCCGCATTGCCGGGCTGGGCGTCGGCGTGCAGCGCGCGCTGGGGCGCCACGCATAGGGTGAGCAGCAGTATTAAAGGTCCGATCCAGCGGATCACCAGCAGCTCCTTGAAAATGATTGAACAACAGTGCCAGCAGCCGCCCTCCATTTGACATCATCTGGAGGCGGGATGCGATAGGCAGGTTGAAGAATGCGGCAAGACGGCGGCTCATGGAACCACCGCGGGCGTCGGTAATGCGCGACAGCGAGCGATCAGCTCGGCGCGAACTTCTGGCCCGGCGCTGCAATGGCGGGCAAGCCGATCAGGCCGGCGATGTTGCCCAGACTCGTGCCCACACCGCTGGCCCATTTCAGATTCTGAAATGAGCCTTCCTGCCCATGCAATGCCATGTAATTCAGCACTACGGTCTCGGCCAGCAGGTTGACGGCATTGGCAGCCGGACTCGAGGTGCTGACCACCGAACCATCGGCGCTATAGTGGCCGATCTGATTCTGGATCGCCGTGATCGGCCCGCCCGGGTTGTACACCAGGAAAAAGGCCGCCGCGGTCGACTGGTTGTCGCCGGTCCACACGCCCTTGCCGCGTCCCGCCGCGGAATTATCGATCATGCCGTTGGACGAGAGCGAACCATCGCTGAATACATAGAGCATCAGCGGCATGTGGCGGCGCGCGGCGTATTCCAGGCACGCACCCATGCAGCGGCCGGCGCGAAAATCGCGCGCCTCGCCCGTGGAACGATCGCCGGTGTGATAGTCGAAACCACCCATCTCGATCGTGCCCGCACCCGCATAGCCATTGACGACCATCTTCATGACTGCTGCGGTCTTGCGGATTTCAGAATCGCCGTCGTACTCGGCCTGCGTGAAGATGCCGGTCGGCCCGACAATCAACGGATCGATGTCCGGATCGAGCGCCGCCTTGGCGTTGCCGTAGCGATCGGCGAGATCGGCCGCCTTGACGTAACCGCACTGCACGAGTTCCTTGACCACGGCGTCGGCGCTCAGATCGCCGCGCACCGCAACGTTGTCGAGCTTCTTGCGACTGATGCGCTCCATCGATTCGAGCACCGCAGTCGCGTCCGCCTGACTCAGCAGCCCGACCAGCTTACCGGTATCAACCAGGCCGGTGACATCCGAGGAGCGATCCACCTTGGTCGGCCGCGCCGTGGTGTCCATCATGTACGAGGGCGCCATGGAATTGCCGCCCGAATCAGAGCTGTCCGAGCCGATCAGCGCCAGCAGATCGCCCAGCGCACCGGCCGAGTAGATACCGTACATCGGATTGTGCGGGTTGTTGCCGGTGTCGTTCTGGCTCAAAGCCGGAATCACCGTGCCATTGACATTGGCGCGCGTGGTCACCGCGGTGCGCTCGAGCATGCCGCGCAGGAAGGCGCTGTCGGTATGAAAAGCCAGGCCGAACTGCTGATCGATAAAGTTACCAGCGCCTATGGAGGAATTGGGCACCATGTTGCCGGGCAGGCCGAGCTTGCTGTAACCGGCGGTGGAGAGAAAATCTAGCTGGCCGCCAGCCTGGCCGACCAGCACGTTGGAACCGGCGATATTGGCGCCGCCAGCCAGGTCGAAGCAGATGAAGGGGATCTTGCCCGCGCCCGGCACGATGTTGCAGGGAATGTTCTTGAGTGCGGCAATATCAGGCGAGAGTGCCGCGTAGGCCGCGCGCGGATTGGCAAACAGGCTGAACGCCGAGGCGCCCACCATGGCCACACCGCCGGTCACGAAGCCCTGGCCCAGAAACTCGCGGCGCGTGACCGGCAGCGGGTGATCGGCGTGCCGCAGCGGTTCGTTCAACCCCAGGGCTTGTTTGCGTCGAATCTTCATATAAAGCCTCGTTGTCCTGGTAGTCACGCTTACTTGAGTAGCACTGCGGCACTGCCGAGCACGGTGGCGCAGGCGGCCTTGGTGATGGTCTTGGTGCGATCGCTGGCACAACTGCCACCGCAGCTCGAGAGCTTGACGACCAGATTGTCCAGTTCGCCGCGCACGTCGGCATCCGCCGGTTGCGTCAGCAGGTTGATGCCGACGCCACTGGCGTAGAGCGGATCGATGAGCGCATCGGTGCTGGCAAATGCTGCACCAGGTGCAGCGGCGAGATTCAGCCCCGGGAAGAACGCCGCGGCCTGATTCGATTCCACCAGTGCGTTGCAGTACTCGATCGCCAGCTGCGCGACGCCCACCTGGTGCGAAGCCACGAAGCCTTCGATGGTCGGCACCGTGGGCAGTTGCTGCTCAACCAGCGCGTAGGTCGATTTCACGTTGGCGTCATTCATGGAAATGCCGGTGATTGCCGCAAACGATGCGTTGATCTCGGCAAAGGTGCGCACGCCCAGCTGCGAACTTTCCGGCTTGTCGGCCGGCGTCGCAGGCACTGGCGGCACCGGCTCGGTGCGCACATGCGTCATGCTGCCGATCTGATCGAAGCTCAGGAAGAACAGGTCGGAATCGGGGCCCTTCTCGAGAGCGATGACCGTGCCGACATCGGAGAGTCGCTGCCCCACGCCGGCCGTATAGTTGGCATCGGTAACCGTGACATCGAGCGGCGCATAGGCCTGACCCACTTTCGCTTCCGCGCCATTGACGCCGATGCGCATGCCCTTGATCGCGATGCTGCCAGGCTTGGCGGCCGGATCAAGGCTGATGAACAGCGGCTTGTCAAACAGGTAGCTGTAGCTGTCGTAGCGGCTCACGGCGAACAGCACGTAGGCCTGGTTCATGCCGGTTAGCGCGCTGACATTGAACAGCAGGAAGTAACGCTCGCCGACGCCAGCCGCGAAATTCTGCTGGATCTGCTCCTGGGTCAGCGCCTTGTTGTAGACCGCGGCGAAGCGCAGCGTGCCCTGCCACTTGCGGTTGCCCGAAGTCTCATTGCCCAGCAGGAACACGAAGGTGTCGTCCCAGTTGCCGATCGTGCCGCCCTTCTCGGCATCGACATCGCCGGTGTAATTGCCGTTCACGTACAGGCGCCGGCCGTTGACCGGATCGTAAGTGAGCACCACGTGCTGCAGCGAAGCCTGTGCGTCACGATCCGCATCGAGCGTCAGCAGTGCCGGAGCACCGTTGGCGTCGGTGGCGCTCGAACGCGCCAGCATTTCGTACTGGTAAGCGCGCTGCGACATGGTGAAATTGCGCGAGGCCGTGCCGCCGGAGTAACTCGCCATGTAGGCGTCTTCCTGCGTAACGTTGGCCGGTGCGGCCCACAGTTCGACCGAGAACTCGCCGCCGCTCTTGATCATGTTGTAGAGCTTGCTGCTGGCGGCACCACCGCGTGCCTCACCGCCGTTCGGGCCGAAGCGTACGCCCCAGCCGCCCACCCAGCTGGTATCGCCCGCCAGGGTGAGATTCATGGCCGGGTCGACACCGCTGGTGTCATCGGCAATCGTGCCCGTGCCTTCCTTGAACTGGTACTTGGCGATGATGCCCGTTTCATAACGGTTGCCACCGCTGGCGATGGTGCCATCGTAGAGCGTGAGTGCTTTCGAGAGCACCAGGGTCGGATCCACCGTCGTCGGGACGATGCCATCGACGAAGGCCTGGATCGCGGCCAGCATGAGCGCGGAACTGTTCGGGCAGCTGACGGCGCTGCCGGGGGCCGGCGCCCAGCAGTTATGGCTCTCATCGTGCAGGCGCACGTAGAAGCGCGACAGCGTGGGCGTGTCCAGGTTGATCTTGGCCTGCGCGTTGGCATAGGCCTCGTTGACGTCGCTGCTGGCAAAGTACGGCGTCTGCGGGGTCGCGGCATTGGCGCTGTGGCAGCGCGAGCAGAACTGCGTGAGCAACGGGTACACCGTGGCTGCAAACGCCGCCGAGTCAGCCGGGAAGGTCTTGCTGTTGCCCACGTCCTTGTCGACCGGCGCCACCAGCTGGATCTGTGTGCCGCCCGAGCTGACGCCACCGGCCCAGTTCTTGATCCAGGTGGTGAGAATGTCGGCGCAGGCCTGCGGGCTTGCCAGCCAGCAATTATGGCCGCCGGCCACCTTGATCACCATGCGTGACTGATCGGGCTGCGCGAGATTGACGATACCAAGCGCGTCGTTGTAGGCCAGGTTCACGTCATCGGCGCGCGCGAACATCGGAGTCTGCCCGCCCACCTTGTGGCAGTTGCCGCAGCGGTTGGCGCCATTGATGTTCTGCCACAGGTTGACTTTGAAGGCCTGGACATCGGCCGTGGCCGGGGCGGGTCCTGCGTAGCTGGCGGCGCTCACGCCCCCCTGGACATTGCCGTTGGCCGTGGTGGCAGCGCCGCCCGAGCAGGCGCTCAGGGCGAGAGCCAGCGTGGCTAGCAGGAGCGAAGGCAGAAAATGGGTACGGTTCACTGTGCTCTCCTGGGGGCGCGCGGCTAATTGCCCATGCAATAAATGGCGGCGTCGGCGAAGACCTGTTTCATCTTGTAGCCGCCGCTCTTGAAGCTGCTCTTGATCGTGCTCACGGCCTGGCGATCCGGGGCGTTGCCCGGATCGCGGAAGCACATGGCGCGAAATACCTTTTCAACCTGGCACTGGGCAAAGGCATCGCTGTGCGCCAGCTCCTGCCCCAGGCTCTTGGCGCCGGTGCCGCCACCGCTCAGCGCGCTGTCAAAGCCCAGCACCTGATTGGCGCCCTTGCGCCAGTAGTTGTTCCAGTGATCATCGGTGGTGACGTAGCCGGTCTTGAAGTTGTCGGAGTTGATCAGGTACTTCGGCTGTACGACGCCCGGCGTGTAGGTCACGCGGGCCGCCACCTCGTCAAAGTCGTAAAAGGCGAAGGCCTGCGCCATCGGATCCATGCCATCGTGACAGGTGATGCAGTTGTTCAGAAACACCCGACTGTCACCGCCTGGCGAGCGGCTGACATCCTGGCGGATGCGATCGGGCGGGAGCGATGAATCCTGCATCTGCTCCATATCGCGGCACAGGTGATTGATGAGCGTGAAGCGGAACATGCGGCGGTTGGTACCGGCGACAAAGAAGGCCGCGGCCGAGGCGCGCGTGGTCATCACGCCGGCCGCCGCGCTGGCGGGTATGCCCAGCAGCGCCGACTGGGTGGTCGGTTGCAGCGCCGCCTGCAGGTCTACATGGTTGTCTTCGAGATACTGATAGTGGGCATTGCTGGCGGGCGAGTAAGCCGGCGCACCAGGCGTATTGGCCACATACAACAGGTCGGCCGAGAGCACGGTGCTGAAATCGACGTCGTCGCGCACCATGCCGATCACCGTCGCGGTGTAGTCATTGAGGGGCACGAATACCGAACGCTCGACGTTGGTCCACGGCGCGACAAAATTCTTCAGCGTCACGTCGTAGAAATTCTTGTTGCTCATGGCCCGCTGCGCGGCCATGGCCGGATTGTTCGCCTGGATGTCGGCGGCCATCTGCGTCAACACGACATCGCTCGGCGGCACACCCGCGAGCCGGTCATGCAGCCGGCGCGCCTGTTCCCGGGGCCCGGCTGCGACCGGGTTCCAGCCCTGCACAGCCAACAGCAACGCTGCCGCGCTCGCCATCCGGGCCATCCTGGCTACGCGCCGTGCCGGTTTCATGTGCCTGTCCTGTGTCATCGCTTAACTCCCATGTGCCCGAAGGCTGCACTTCGGGGGCCAATATACTTCGCCCCATGCGGGTCTCGGCTTGTCTCATCTCACACACGTCGCCAGTCACCGACATCGCGCTCGCTACTGTTCAACGGCTATGCTTCACTTCATGAATTGCGATTCTGGTCACAGCGGCGCCGGGCACGAACCTCTACCACTGGCGGATGGTTGCGTCGGGCTCTAAACCCCGCCTGCGAGCAGGCAAGGAACCGCAGATGGCGGCCGTAAAAGGTGACGCAGTTGGCAATATCGCGACTCGAACTCGCGGCAGGGAGCGACAGGTCATGAACCGTGAATTACGTCGGCTGTGCACCATTACGGCCATGGCAGTGGTGGTGGCGCTGGTGGCCGCCTGCGGCAGCAGCGGCAGCCTGGACATTGGCCGCGGCCAGAGCGGCGGCGGCGCCAGCACTGATTTTGGCATCGCCTACATCAAGCGGGTGCTGCCCACTGACCCGGTAGAGCTCGATCAGCTGCGCCAGCTCGATGACCTGCGCCATCAGCGCACTTTCTGGAGCAAGGCGGATGTCTACATCCGCGACAAGGCCTCACCGAGCGGCGTGGAGCGCAACATCACCACGCGCCTGACCGGCACCGATTTCTATGACATCAAGCATCTTGACGTCTCCGCCGATGGCCAGCGCCTGGTGTTTGCGATGCGCGGCCCGCTGCTGGCGACCATGCAGGATTTCGAGCAGCCCACCTGGCGCATCTACGAGTACGACATCGCAGCCGACAATCTGCACAGCCTTACGGATGATGTCACCGCCAGCGAAGGCCAGGATATTTCCCCGCATTATCTGCCCTCCGACAGCACCCACCCGAACGGGCGCATACTCATTGTCTCGACGCGTCAGCGCTACTCAAAAGGCGTGCTGTTGCAGGAAGGCAAGAGCGGCTTCGAGGCCCAGACCGAAGACCGTGACGAGTCGGCATTTACGCTCAACGTGCTGGACCCGATGCTCATCGGCCCGAGCGCCTTCCAGCAGATTTCCTTCAATCAGAGTCATGACCTCGATCCGAGCGTCATGGCCAATGGCCGCATCCTCTACACCCGTTGGGATCACGCGCCCGGCGGCACCGACGCCATGCATCTCTATACGATGAATCCCGACGGCAGCGATCAGCAGCTGCTCTACGGGGCGCACAGCCACGCGGTCGGCTCGCCCGATGCAACCGGCCTGCCGACCACTGTGCAGTTCGTCAAGGCACGCCAGATGCAAAGCGGCCAGGTGCTGGCGCTGATCCGCCCCGCCGACGCAGGCAGCGATTTTGGTGGCAACCTGGTGCTGCTCGATGTCGTGAACTCGGTCGAGTGCAGCCAGCGCACCCTGGCGGCTGGCGCCGTCGCCGGCGGCAGTCCCTGCCCGGCCCAGGCGGCCGCGACGAGCAACGACGTGCGCACCATACCCGGGCCCTCGCCCGGCGGGCGATTCAACTCGGCCTATCCGCTCTGGGATAACACCAATCGCATCCTGGTGAGCTGGAGTCAGTGCCGCCTGGTCGATGCCACCGGCACCATCCTCGCCTGCACCGCTGCCAATCTTGCGGATGCGAGCCTGCAGCTGGCGCCACCGCTCTACAGCGCCTGGCTGTTCGAGCCCGCCG
The DNA here is from genome assembly GCA_043744295.1 of Gammaproteobacteria bacterium. Classification (GTDB taxonomy): domain Bacteria; phylum Pseudomonadota; class Gammaproteobacteria; order Steroidobacterales; family Steroidobacteraceae; genus FEN-1191. The sequence goes on from JAYTUZ010000060.1 coordinate 17,981, forward strand.
ACAACACGCTCAAACCGGTCGCAGCGCCGACCGAAGGTGTCATGCTCACCGATCTGGTCACGCTCCAGGCGCGAACCGCGCCCGCTTTCATCGCCCCGGTAGGTACGGGCAGCACCCTCGCCGGCGACGGCCTGGGTATCATCGACATTCGCAGTGTCTATGACTGGGCCGATGGCAAATGGCCCGGAGCGGGTGCCGCGAGCACCGCCAGCTTCATCAGCACGATGGCCACCACCAATGCCGATGCGCGCCCGGCGCGGTTCCTGCGCATCGAAAAAGCCGTGTCAATGGGCGATGACCAGCTGAATGACGGTTTTCCGGATTTCGACCGGAATATCTCGCTCGACAATTCGGTCGGCTACATGCGCGAGATTCTCGGCTACGTGCCCATCGAAGCCGATGGCTCGATACGCGTGAAGGTGCCGGCCAATGTCGCCTTTCAGATGTCGGTACTAGACGCCAACGCGCGCCGCATTCCCAGTTTCCCGCAGCATCGCGCCTGGTTGCAGCTGCGTCCTGGCGAAGTGCTGACCTGCAACGGCTGCCACAATGCTCGCACCCCAACCAGCACCACGGCGCACGGTCGCGCCGGCCTGTTCGCTCCCGCCAACAGTGGCGACGCCAGCGGCAAGACGCTGGCGCAGCTACTCTATGGCACGGCCAGCAATTGCGCCGTAACGACCTGTGCTGCCGCGACGCCCAGCGTCAACGTCCAATATGTCGGCAGTGGCGCTGCGGGGGATACCAGCATTGACCTGGGCTACAACCCGGGACTGAGCACGCCACTGCCAACGGCCTCGACCTGCCTGAACACCTATGCCGGCAGCTGCCGCATCACCATCAATTACGACAAGAGCGCCACGGGCGCTGCCACCACCTCGCCAGCGCACATTCATCCGCTGTGGGCACTCGATCGCGGCGCCAACACCTGCATCACCTGCCACACCTCCGCTCCGCAGAGCGTGCAATGCACGCCCACCGGCACCATTACGGCCATCACCGTGACCTATGCGAAGACCCCTGCCGGTGGCCTCGATCTCACTGATGACCCAGCGCAACAGGCTACGGCGCAGCTGCGCGCTTACCTGCAGCTGGTCACGAACCACCCTTCAACATCCCTGACGCTCGATGCGGCCTGCGTCCCCATTCCCACGGTGGCGCAGTTCAACGCCAGCCTGGCAAGCGGTTCGGCCGCCGCGTCACGCTTCTTTGCGGTACTCTCTGGCACCACGGTCGGTACTGTGAATCACAGCGGGTTCATGACTCCCGCAGAACTGCGCTTGCTGTCAGAATGGGTGGATATTGGAGCCCAGTATTACAACAATCCGTTTGCCGCGCCGCTCAACTGAGTGGCTGCGCCTGCTGGCGCTGCTGCTGCTCATGCTCGCACTGACGCCGTTCGCGCAGGCCCGGCACCGGGAGGCGCGGCAGCGTGAGCTGCTGCAGTTGTTTGTCACCGAACCCTACCTCGAGCTGCACACCGGCCCGGGACGTGGTTACCCGGTGGCGCAGGTGGTCGCGCGCGGTGACAGCGTCGATGTGCTGTTCCGGCGCACCGAATGGTTCAAGGTGCGCACCGAGCGCGGCGTTGAAGGCTGGGCTGCCGAGCGCGACCTGTTCAGCACCACGCTCGCCAATGGCTCGCCCTTCATATTCAACCATGGCGACCGGGAAGGCTTTCGTTCGCACCGTTGGGAAGGCGGGGTGATGACGGGCGACTACGCCGGTGCGACGCTGGTCGAGGGCTTTCTGGCTCGCTCGCTGACTGACACCCTGAAGCTCGAGCTGCATGCCGGGCAATTCCTCGGCAACCTCTCCAATGGCGAAATCGCCGACCTGGGCCTGAACCATGTGTTCATGCCGCGCTGGCGTATTTCGCCCTTTGTCACCCTGGGCACCGGCATCGAGCGCACCGAAACCAAGGGCACACTGGTCCGGCCCGTGACCCAGAACCTGCAGACTGCCTATGAAGGTTTTGGGGCACGCTACTACCTGACGCGCCGATTCTTCGTGCGCGCTGAATACCGTCACCACACGGTGTTCACCAAGACGGACAGCAACGAGGTAAAACGGGAATGGAAACTCGGATTCGCATTCTTCTACTAGCGCTGGTGGTCACGCTGACCAGCGGCTGCGCGCACCTGCCGTGGCCAATCCATCGCCATCATGCCAAGGGCGCCAGCAGTGCCGGCACGCAGAGCGCGGCCGACGTGGCTGCGGCGGCCAATGCCGAGGCGGTGGCGGTGGCGCCGACGGTCATCGAGCCGCAGGTTGAGCGGCGCAAGATCAAGGTGCCCAAGATCGACAGCCAGAATGTCGAGCTGGGGGCTTATTATGGTGAAATCTCCATCGAAGATTTCGGCGCGGCGCCAGTCAGCGGGCTGCGCTTCGACTACCACGTCACAGAAGACTTCTATTTCGAGGCCAGTTACGGCCGCGCCACCGGCGGCAAGACCAGTTTTGAGACCCTGGGTGGCAATGTGCAACTGCTCAGCGATGCTGAGAGACGCTTCACGTATTACAACCTCTCGTTAGGCTACAACTTCCTGCCTGGCGAGGTGTTTCTCGGTCGCAACCGCGCCATGACCAGCGGGTTTTACCTGGTGGGCGGCATCGGCAGCGTGAAGTTCGCGGGTGATCAGAATTTCACCGTGAATTTTGGCGCGGGTTTCCGGGTGCTGCCTGCCGATTGGCTGGCGATTCATATCGAGGCGCAGGATCTGGTATTCAAATCCGATCTGCTCGGTGTCGATCGCCTGAAAAACAACCTGACTGCCCACGTCGGTGCGACCGTGTTCTTCTGACACGGAGTAAAGGTTATGAAACGTACTGTGCCACTGCTTTGTTTGCTGACACTGGTCGCAACGACGCTCAGTCCAGCGACGCTGGCCGCCTCGGTCGACGCATTGCGCACCGGTGCGCCCGCCCCGGGCTTCGCGCTCAATTCCAGCAGCGGCAAGGCCGTCAACCTCGCCGACCTGAAAGGCCAGATCGTGCTGGTCAATTTCTGGGCCAGCTGGTGCGGGCCGTGCCGCAAGGAAATGCCGATCCTCGAGCAGCTCAACAAGCAGTATCGCGCCAAGGGCGTGACACTGGTGGGCGTCAATGTCGAACCCAACTCGGCGAGCGCGATCGACTGGCTCAAGGCCACGCCGGTCTCCTTCCCGATACTCTTCGACGTCGACAGCAAAGTCAGTAAGCTCTACCAGGTCGAAGGCATGCCCAATACCGTGATCCTCGATCGCAGCGGCAAAGTGCGCTATATCCACCGCGGCTATGCGCCCGGCGCTGAAAACGAGTATCTGGACCAGATACGCGCGCTGATACGCGAATAGGCAACAGGAGCCTGGCCAGAATGAAGAAAGGTTGTGCACGGTTGCTGCTGATCGGAGCGGGCGCACTGGCACTCTCGGCCTGCAGTCCGATCGAGCCATGGGTCAAGCCCTACGAGCGCGAACACCTGGCCGAGGCAGTCATGGCCTTCAGTCGCGACCCGGTGTCGAGCAACTACATTGAACACGTGTATGAGTCGCGCGAAGGCGCACGTGGCGCGACCGGCGGCGTGGGCGGCGGCTGCGGCTGTAACTGACCCGTGAAACAGCCGCCATTCATTGCTGCCCGCTGGCTCGCTGTCAGCCTTGCTGCCAGCCTCGCCGCCGCCAGCCTGGCGCTTCCGGGCGGCGCGCACGCCGGTGTATTGCCCGATGATCGCGCTGACGTGCTGTTGCACAGTTACCAGGGCGGCGGCATCGAGATCAAGGGTCCGTCCATCCTGGTGCGCAAGAAGTTCGGCGATCATGTCTCGGCCGCCTACAACTACTACGCCGATCACATCACCGGGCACGTCGATACCATTTCGGGTGCGTCCGTGGACGCCGTCAGCGGCGCCAGCGCCTACAAGGAAGATCGGACGCAGCACTCGCTCAGCGTGGATGCGCTGCTGGGCAAGGTCACCTACAGCGCCGGCTTCATTGACAGCAACGAAAACGACTACAAGGCCAAGACCGCCTTTGCCTCGGTCAGCGAGGATATGTTCGGCGATCTGACCACGCTTACCTTCGGGGTGGTGCGGGGCTGGGACAAGGTCGGCGAGCGGGGCGCGCCCACATTTTCAGCCAATACCGATCGCCGCAACTGGCAGCTGGGACTGTCGCAGATCTTGACCCGCAATCTGCTGGTGAACCTGAATCTTGAATCTTCAGAGAGCGAGGGTTTTCTCAACAACCCGTATCGTCTGGTGCGTTTTCTCTCCAATGACCCGACCCTGTCGCGCGGCTATGGCACGGAGAAAGAGCAATACCCAAATACCCGCACCGGTAATGCCGGTTCGTTGCAGGTCAAATACCACCTGCCGGGGCGTGGTGCGCTCGACGGCAGCTACCGTTATTACGGCGACACCTGGGGCATCAGGGCCCACACGGCGCAACTGGGCGTGACCCAGCCGCTGTTCCGCAGCTGGCTGCTGGACGGGCACCTGCGTTACTACCGCCAGACCCACGCCGACTTCTACAGCGACCTGTTTCCCTTCGCCAGCGCCCAGAACTTCCTGGCGCGGGATCGTGAACTGGCCACCTTCAAGAGCATGACCCTGGGGATAGGTGCCTCGTGGCAGTTCCACCCGCCAGGCTGGTCGCATATCCAGAAAGCCTCGCTCAATGCGCGCCTCGACCGCCTGCGCATCAATTACGACGACTACCGCGATTTGCGGGTGCTTGGCGTGGCCCCGGGCACTGAGCCGCTCTACACGCTCGATGCCACGGTGGCGCAGTTCTTTATTTCTGCCTGGTTCTGAACGATCATCGCGGGTCTGATGACCCGAAACATACCAGGGGATTGCTCATGACTCACCTAGCGCCGTCGCGCACGCTGCTCATCGCCTTGCTTGCCCTGCTCTCGCCCATGGGCAGTGCCTTCGCCCAGACTCGTGAAGACGCCAAGCTGATCAACGCCACCCAGGTGCTCGCGGAACTGCGCAGCACGCCTGACCAGAACATACCCAACTGGCTGTTCGATCGCGCTTACGGCGTCGCCGTGATACCCGATGTCATCAAGGGTGCCTTCATGCTGGGCGGACGGCACGGCAGAGGTGTGCTGAGCGCGCGCGACGCCAACGGGCGATTCAGCGACCCGGTGTTCATTTCGCTTACCGGCGGCAGCGTCGGCTGGCAGATCGGCGCCCAGGCGGCCGACATCGTGCTGGTGTTCGCCACGCGCCGCAGTCTGGAGAATTTCGCGCGCGGCCAGTTCACGCTGGGCGCCAGTGCCTCGGTGGCCGCCGGGCCCATGGGCCGGAGCGGCGAAGCGGCCGCCGGAGTGGAGGCGGAAATTTATTCCTATTCGCGCGCCCGCGGATTGTTTGCGGGTGTGGCGCTGGATGGCACGGTGCTGGCTTTCGATGGCAAGTCCAATCGCAGCTTCTACGGCCGCGAAGTCACCACTGGGCAGATCACCAGCGGCGAGGTCAAGGCCAATTCCGAACCGGCGCGACGCTTTATCGCCGCCATCGTCGCCAGCCTCACGCCGGCCCAGGGCAGCGGCGCAGCCGCTCCCACCGCGCCGGCGGTCGCCACACCAGCACCGGCTACGGGCGCACCGGCCACGAACGCGCCGACACCTGCCGCGCCGCCCGCCGAGGGCGCCCACAGTTTTCCGCTTGCCGATCCCAAGCCGGGTAGCGAACCGATGTGAGTGCTGTCGGCGCACTACGGACTTGCTGACAGTCACTCGCGCGCCGCGCCAGCCCCTGCCGGAAGACTTGCCACGGCCGTGCGTACCGCACTGGTAAACAGCCCGCAGATCTCTGCGAACTCCGCGGCGCTGGCATTGAACGGCGGCGCGAGAATGATCGCATCGCCGCTGACACCATCGACATTTCCGCCAATCGGGTAAACCAGCAGCCCTGCAGCCGCGGCGGCCCTGCCGATGCGGGCGGCAAGTCCCAGGCTCGCCGGAAACGGCGCCCGTGTCTTGCGATCGGCAACCAGTTCGACGCCGATGAAATGCCCTCGCCCGCGCACATCGCCCACCGCCTCGATCGGCGCCAGGCATTGTCTGAGTTCCTGGAGCAAGGCGGCGCCGCCGGTGGCCACCCGTTCAAGCAGGCGATCACGTTGGATGATGGTCTGCACCGCGACTCCCGCGGCGCAGGCGGCGGTGTGGCCGGTGAAGGTGTGCCCCGTGAGCGGTCCGCCGTCCACTTCTTTAAGCACCTCCGCCACGCGCCGATGCATGATGGCCGCGCCGAGCGGCAGGTAGCCGCCGCCGAGCCCCTTCGCGACCGCCATCACATCGGGCACGACGCCGTCATGCTCCAGGGCACGCCAGGTTCCCGTCCGACCCGACCCGCACATGACCTCATCGGCAATCATCAGCACGCCATGGCGATCGCAGATGTCACGAATCCGTGCCGCGTATCCGGATGGCGCCGGCACGACGCCGCCAGCGGCCCCGACCACCGGCTCGAAGATGAAGGCCGCCACCTGCGCAGCGCCGAGCCGTTCGATCTCCGTCTCGAGCTCGGCGGCACAGACACTGGCGAGCTCTGCGGCGCTGACACCCTGCGGCGGCCGATAGCTGTTCACGCTCGAGAGGAACGATGCCTCGATCAGCGCACCCTCGAATGGTGCGCGTCGGGCGAGGAAGTCCGATACCGACAGTGCGCCGAGCGTATTGCCGTGCCACGACCGGCGCCGCGAGATGAAGCGACGGCGCGAGCGCTCGCCGCGCGCGCTGTGGTATTGCAAGGCAATCTTGAGTGCCGACTCGACCGCCTCGGATCCCCCGGACACAAACACCATCGCGCCGAGCTCGGCGCCGCAGGCCGCGCCAATCAGCGCCTGCAACTCCTCGAGCGCATCGCTGGTGAAGGTATAGCGATAACCGTGTGCGACGCGCTGCAGTTGCCGCACGATCGCCTCGTTGACCTCCGGGTGGGCGTGACCCAGACAGAACACGGCGGGCCCGCCGGAAGCATCAAGGTAGCGCTTGCCGGTCGCGTCGTACACATAAGAGCCGCGCCCCCAGGCGATGCGTGGCAGACCGAATGGAGCATCGGCCGCCGGATCCCAGGCCGGGTCGCGCACGCTCATACCCATTTACTGCGATTCAGGCCTGACCCCATCTGCTGCATACTCCTGACCGGCGAATAACATGTCAATCCCAAGAGGAGGCGCCCATGCCATTGACACCGAGCCAGAGCGTTTTCATTACCTGTGCGATCACAGGTAGTGCCGACACCGCCGCCAAAAATCCGCATGTGCCCGTCACTCCCCCACAGATCGCGGCCGCTGCGATCGAGGCAGCGCGCGCGGGCGCCGCCGTGGTGCACATCCACGTCCGCGACCCGAAGAGCGGAGCGCACTCGCGTGACACCGCTCTATTTCGCGAGGTCGTCGGGACCATCCGTGCATCCGGCGTGGATGTCGTGCTCAACCTCACCGTGGGTTTCGGCGGCGACTTCACCATCGGCTCGGTCGCCCAGCCTCTGCCCTACGATGCCGCGGGCACGGACCTGTGCGGAGCACGTGAACGGCTTGCGCATGTGGAGGAGCTGCGACCAGAGATCTGTACGCTGGACTGCGGCTCGATGAGCTTTGGCGAAGGCAACTACACCATGATCAACACGCCCGACCAGCTGCGCGCCATGGCCAGGCAGCTGCGCGAGCTGCGCGTCAAGCCCGAACTGGAGGTGTTCGATACCGGTCATCTGCGCTTTGCGAGCCGCCTCAGAGATGAAGGTCTGCTTGAGGAACCGATGCTGCTGCAATTCTGCATGGGCATTCCCTACGGCGCTCCCGATGACATTCAGACCCTGCTGGCGATGATCAGCAATCTCCCGCCGGGTGCGGTGTTCTCTACCTTTGGCATCGGCAGCCACCAGCTGCCCTATGTGGCGCTGGCCGCATTGACGGGTGGCAACGTCAGGGTCGGACTCGAGGACAATCTGTACCTCGATCGCGGCATCAAGGCCAGCAACGCCGCGCTGGTCGGCAGGGCCGTCGACATCCTGCGCGGCATGAACGTGGGCGTATTGACTGCGGCACAGGTCCGCCAGCAGCTCGGGCTGACGGCCTTCGCGCGATAAGTACCCCGCGCAAGTAGACATGCGCAAGGGGGAATACCCTGATGGCCGAAGGGTCGCTCTTGTGTCTATCATTGACACCGTAGACCGCGAGGGGCCTGACATGCAGCTTCCACACGCCACGACCATCGTGGTAACCGACGGGCAAAAGCTCAAGCTGTTTCGCAATACCGGCA
>JAYTUZ010000061.1:0-2098 GCA_043744295.1 Gammaproteobacteria bacterium
GGGCGAACAGCGCTGCCATGCCGCTCTGGTCGGCGAGATCGAGCTTCACGAAACGAAACCCGGGCTGCGAAGTCAGGCGATCGAGGCGCGCCTGCTTCAGGCTGACGTCGTAATAATCGTTGAGATTGTCGAGGCCCACCACTTCATCGCCACGCGCCAGCAGGCGCTGCGCAGTGAATGAGCCGATGAAACCCGCCGCACCGGTTACCAGTATTTTCATGATTCCTTGCCGCGCCAGAGGCACTGACCGCCGCTTTCTTTCTGCAGCAGATCCAGGAGCAGTTCGTGCGCGGCCCGTTCCGCCTCGCTCGCCGCCTGCACCTGCAACGCCAGCTTGACGGGCGGCGCGCCGGCCGCATCGGTCTCACCGCCATCGGCCTCGCCGCGGTCAGCGGCGTGGGCATGACGGCGCGCGGCGCGGCGCGGCGCCTCATCGAGCGCCAGCGCGCTCTGGCCGCCGGTCATGGCCAGATACACATCGGCGAGGATGTGCGCATCGAGCAGCGCGCCGTGCAGTTCACGGTGCGAATTGTCGATGCCATAGCGCTTGCAGAGCGCGTCGAGATTGTTGCGCTGCCCTGGGTGCATGCCACGCGCCAGCGCCAGGGTATCGAGCACCTGGCAGAGCTTCGCGAGGCTGCGCGTCTCGGCCGCCTTGAGACGCGCGAATTCCGCGTCCAGAAAGCCCACGTCAAAACTGGCGTTGTGAATGATGAGCTCGGCGCCACTCACGAACTCGGTGAATTCATCGGCAATGGTGGCGAAGCGCGGCTTGTCGGCCAGATCCTTGAGCGACAGGCCGTGCACGGCGCTTGCGCCGGCATCCACTTCACGCTCCGGGTTCAGGTAGCTGTGAAAATGCCGGCCGGTGGTGCGCCGATTGATCAGTTCGACGCAGCCGATCTCGATGACCCGATGCCCCTGTGAGACTTCGAGCCCGGTGGTTTCGGTATCCAGTACGACCTGACGCATCAACGCGATTTTACTCCAAGCAGTGCGTCGATCGCGGCATTGGCGAGCGCATCGACGCGCTCATTGCCCGGCACGCCGGAATGACCCTTGACCCAGTGCCATTCGAGCTCATGACTGGCGACCAGCTCATCGAGCTGCATCCACAGATCCTGATTCTTGACCGGTTTGCGATCCGCGGTGCGCCAGCCGCGCGCCTTCCAGCCCCGGACCCACTCGGTGATTCCCAGACGCACGTACTGCGAATCGGTATAGATGCGGGCTCGCACGCTGCGTTTGAGTGCCAGCAGGGCTTCGATCACCGCCTGCAGCTCCATGCGATTGTTGGTAGTCGCGGCCACGGCGCCCGAGAGTTCGCGTTCCGCGCCGGCATGCAGCAGCAGCGCCGCCCAGGCGCCGGGCCCGGGATTGCCGCGGCAGGCGCCGTCGGTATAGATGTCGATCCACTCCCCCGCACTCATGTCGTGGGGTTCACCAGGGCGCCCAGCAGTGGCGCACGCTCGCGGCGGCGCGCACGAATGGGCGTGAGCGTGTAGATGCGCTTGCGCGCCTTGAGCAGATAGGCGCCGGCTGGCAGCGGGTTGAAAAGGCTGCGACGCAGCGCGCCGCGGCCCGGCGCACCCGACTCACAGGGCAAGAGATAGAGGTAATGGCGCGCTGCGGTGATTTCATAGCCAAGCAGTATCAACCAGTCGCGCAGGCGCTGCTCGGAGATCAGCCGGTTGAGGCCGGGAGGAAAACCGCTGTGACTGGCTGCCGCGCGCAGTCCCCATAAACTGAAGGGCCTGAAACCCAGCACCACCAGGTGGCCCTGGCCAGTCAGCACGCGATCAGCCTCGCGCAATACCGCCTGCGGGTCGGGCTCGATCTCGAGGCTATGCGGGAGCAGCACCGCATCCACGCTCCCCGTGGCCACGGGCAAATGCGCAGGATTGGCGATGAGATCCGCGGCGCCTGCCGGAGCCAACGCGGTACTGGCAACGATCGCCTGATGGCGCGTACGGCTGCCCCGCAGCAGCTCGCGCCCTGCGCCCCAGACGCCCAATTGCAGCAGCTCGAGGCCGAACACGTCGTCCATCGCGCCGTTTAACAGTTGCGCCTCGGCCCTCGTGACCGCGCGGCCCAGGGG
>JAYTUZ010000062.1:0-6709 GCA_043744295.1 Gammaproteobacteria bacterium
GCCCCACCACGCACCGGCAAGACGGTGTTGTTGCAGAATATCGCCCATTCAATCGCGACGAATCATCCGGAATGTTACCTGATCGTGTTGCTGATTGACGAGCGGCCCGAGGAAGTGACCGATATGCAGCGGTCGGTGAAGGGCGAGGTGGTGTCGTCGACGTTTGACGAGCCGGCGTCGCGCCACGTTGCAGTGGCGGAGATGGTGATCGAGAAAGCCAAGCGCCTGGTCGAGCACAAGAAAGACGTGGTCATCCTGCTCGATTCAATCACGCGCCTGGCCCGCGCCTACAACACCGTGGTGCCGTCGAGCGGCAAAGTGCTGACCGGCGGCGTCGATGCCAACGCATTGCAGCGCCCGAAGCGCTTCTTCGGCGCGGCGCGCAATATCGAGGAGGGCGGTTCGCTGACCATCCTCGCCACCGCGCTGATCGACACCGGCTCGAAGATGGACGATGTCATCTACGAGGAATTCAAAGGCACCGGCAACAGCGAGATCCATCTCGACCGCCGCATCGCCGAGAAGCGCGTCTATCCGGCGTTCAACATCAACCGCTCGGGCACCCGCAAGGAAGAGCTGATCACCGATCAGGCGGAGCTTGCCAAGATGTGGATCCTGCGCAAGCTCCTGCATCCCATGGACGAGCTGGCCGCGATCGAATTCCTGCTCGACAAGATGAAGGACACCAAGACCAACGCCGAGTTCTTCGAGGCGATGAAGCGCTGACGCGCGCTGTTCCGGGGCCAGAGCGGCAGGCCCGGCAGTGAAGCGCGTCACAGCCTGCGAAGTCGCTGTGCGGCGACGCTGGCGTCCGGTGCGGGCCGTGGGGGATCATGTCGGCATGCCTAACTCACGTCGTACCCTGCAGTTGCGCGCTTTGGTCGTGCTGGCGCTTACCGTGGGCATTGCCGAGGCGCAGCGACCGGCCGCGCCACAGCCCGCCAGCCCCGTTAGCGATCAGTTCGCACTGCGTGCCAGCTACCTCTTCGGGAGCGCGAACACCGATGGCCGCGTTGACGATGCGGCGAGCACGACGCTCGGCACGCCGTTTTCGCTCGAAAATGATTTCAAGCTGACTGCGCGTGCGCGCCAGGCGCGGGTGGAGATGGTGTTCCGATTGCGCGATCGCACTCGCCTGCGCGTCGACATGTGGGAGCTGAACCGCACTGGCGTGGCCTCACCCAAGGCCGACATCATCTACGGCGGCAATACTTTTACGCCGGCTGACAGCGTGCGCTCGCGCTTCGACTGGCGACAGATCGATTTCACCTACACCTACTCGTTCCTGCGCCGCGAACGCGTTGAACTCGGCGCCGGGCTCGGCCTGCACCTGTTGCAGGCCGAGGCGGAAGCCCGGGTGGCGCAGGGCGCCGGCCGCCCGAGCGCCGTATACGAAGATTTCAGTGGCGCCGGTCCGTTCGCGACGCTCGCGCTCGATGGCAGCTGGCGGTTCACGCGCCGTTTTTCTTTCTCGGCGCGTGGCCAATACCTGCGCCTGCATGTCAGTTCGGTCAGTGCAGCCCTGAGTGACTATCACGCCGACCTGCAGTATCGCGCCCGCCCCAACTTCGCCATCGGCCTTGGCTACCAGAGCACCCAGACGCGCCTGGAAGTGGACAACAGCAGCGACAACGGTTTCATGAACCTGAATGTGAAGGGCCCGGAACTGTTCCTGCGCGCCAGCTTCTAGGGCACGGCCAGGGTCAGCGCCTGGCGCCCTGCCAGCGGGCTATCGCCACTACGCACAGCAGCAGCGCCATGGCGCTCAGCGCCAGCGACGCGTGTACGCCGATGAGCGCGCCGGCCAGGCCCACGGTGATGCCGCTGACCGCGCGTAGTCCAAGACTGACGGTTATGAACAGGCCGATGATCCGGCCACGCTGCCCGGCTGGCGAATGCAACTGCACCAGGGTCTGCGCCATGGCGTTGAAGGCCAGTTCGCAGAAACCGGCGGCAAACAGCAGCGCTAGCGCCAGAGCGTAGCTGTGCGTCAGGGCAAAGCTGGCGATGCACAGGCTCCAGCCCATGGCCAGAAGCAGCGCGCCGCGTGGGCTGGCAGGCAGCAGACCCAGGAATTCGAGCACCAGGCCCGCGCTGACCGCGCCGGCTGCATCGGCGGCCAGCAGGGCGAAGTAGGCCACCCCCGGGTTACCGTGGCCGAGCGCTGCGGCAAAGCCCGGCAGCTGCGATTGATAGGCCGTGCCCACAAACAGCGCGGCGCAACCGCACAGCAGGGTCATCGAGGCGATCTGCCGATTGCCCTTCATGCTGTGCCAGTTCGCCACCAACGCCGGCAGCCCGGTAATCACGGCGCCCGGTCGGCGCGTTGCGCCGGCGCCAACCTCGCCGCCAGTGCCATAGCGCTGCCGGTTGAGCCACCAGATTGTCGGCAGGTACACCAGTGCGTTCAGGAAAATGCCGGCCACCGGACCCAACCACAGCAGCAGCCCGCTGCCAAGCGCGGGGCCGAGCAGCGTACCGAGGTAACGCGACGAGCTGCTCAGGCGCACGGCGCTCTGCAGATTCTCGGGGCCGACGATATCGTGCAACAGCAGCTGCGAGGGCGCGGTCCACAATACGCCGGCTACGCCATGCAGCGCGAGCAGGATCCACGCCTGCCATGTCTGCATGTGTCCGCCCATGAACAGCAGGCCCCAGCCCAGCGACACGCCCATGAAGATCAACATGCCCAGCTGGATCATGCGGCGCGTGTTGACGCGATCAGCAAGTGCCCCGGCATAACCGGAAAGCAGCAGGAATGGCAGCCAGTGCGAAATCACCGCAAACCCGGCCAGTGCCGGTGAGTGAAATTTCTGGAAGATCACCCAGTAGCTGATGACGTGCTCGGTATTGTCGGCGAGCATCGCGCCGGCGTTGCCGAGCAGGTAACCACGGTAGCCGCGCTGGCGGAAGGCGGCGAAGGCCGGCGCGCGCGTCGAGCTGCCGCCCGGCATCTGGCGCTTACGCGCCGCGCGCTATCGCGCGGTAACCGATGTCGTGGCGATACAGGGCGCCAGCGTAGTCGATGCAACGAACCAGCTCATAGGCCGCACGCTGCGCCTCGCTGACCTTCGGCCCCAGGCCCACGGCGCATAGCACGCGGCCGCCGCTGGTGCAGACGGCGCCGCCCAGCAATTCGGTGCCAGCATGGAATACCTTGCCGGGCAGCGCTGCGGCGCGCTCCAGGCCCCGTATGGCGTCGCCGCTGCGCACCGTGCCCGGATAACCGCTGGCCGCCATGACCACGCCCAGTGCAGCGCGCGGATCCCAGTCGATCTGCTGCTGCGCCAGGCGGCCTTCCAGGGCGGCCAGGCACAGCGCCGGCAGACTGGAGCGCAGTCGCGCCAGCACTGCCTGGGCTTCCGGGTCGCCGAAGCGGCAGTTGAATTCGATTACGCGCGGCGTGCCGTCGGCGGCGATCATGAGGCCCGCATACAGGAAGCCCGTATAAGGCGTGCCATCCGCCGCCAGGCCATGCAGCGTGGGTTCGATGATCTCGCGCATCACGCGTTCGTGGACCCGTGCGGTCACAACCGGTGCCGGCGAATAGGCGCCCATGCCGCCGGTATTGGGGCCCTGGTCGCCATCAGCGACGCGCTTGTGATCCTGCGAACTGGCGAACGGCAGCGCCTGCGTGCCGGCGGCCATGACAATGAAGCTGGCTTCCTCGCCAGCCAGGAATTCCTCGATCACCACCGTGTCGCCCGCGGCGCCGAAGCGCCCGGAAAACATTTCCTCGACGCTGTGCAGCGCTTCGGCAAGGGTCTGGGCGATGACCACGCCCTTGCCGGCCGCCAGGCCGCTGGCCTTGATGACGATCGGCAGCGGCTGCATGCGCAGCCACTCAGGCTCGAAGTTCTCGCGCCTGAAGGTGCGGTAGCCGGCGGTGGGAATCGCGTGGCGGCGCAGAAAATCCTTGCTGTAGGCTTTCGATCCTTCCAGCTGCGCGGCCGCCCGGCTGGGGCCGAAACAGCGCAGGCCCGCGCCCTGGAAGGCATCGACCACGCCCATCACCAGCGGGGTCTCGGGGCCGATGATGGTGAGATCGATCTGTTCGCTGCGCGCCAGGGCGATGAGCGCACTGATATCGGTGGCCGACACGGCCACATTGCGCACCCGCGCTTCGCCTGCAGTGCCGGCATTGCCTGGCGCCACCAGCACCTCGCGCACGCCCGCGGCCGCAGCGCACACCCAGGCGAGGGCATGTTCGCGCCCGCCACCACCGACGATCAGGACTCTCATCGCGACTCAGTGGCGGAAATGGCGCACACCGGTGAATACCATGGCCATGTGATGCGCGTCGGCGGCGGCGATGACTTCAGCATCGCGCTTTGAACCGCCGGGCTGCACCACCGCCTTGATGCCGTAGGCGGCGGCGATGTCGATACCGTCGCGAAACGGGAAGTAGGCGTCGGAGGCCATGACCGCGCCGCGCAGGTCGAGCTTTTCATCGGCGGCCTTGAGCGCGGCAATACGGCTCGAATAGACACGGCTCATCTGTCCTGCGCCCACGCCCAGTGTCATGCCGTCGCGCGCGAACACAATGGCGTTCGATTTGACCATCCGCGCGACCCGCCAGGCAAAGTGCAGATCGGCGAGCTCACGTGGATCGGGGTGGCGGCCGCTGACCACGCGCAGCTCCGCGTCACCTACCGCGTCGCTGTCACGATCCTGGACCAGCAGGCCGCCGGTGACGCTGCGCAGTTCGTAGCCATCGCCCGTGGGCGCGCCCAGATCGCCACACAGCAGCACACGAATGTTGGGCTTGGCCGCCAGCACGGTGCGTGCCTCGGCTGCAACCTCGGGCGCCACGATGACCTCGGCGAACTGCCGCTCGACAATGGTCTGAGCGGTGCGCGCATCGAGGCTGCGATTCACGGCAATGATACCGCCATAAGCCGAAGTCGGATCGGTGCGATAAGCGCGATCGTAGGCCTCGTACAGGGTCTTGCCGAGTGCGACGCCACAGGGGTTGGCATGCTTGACGATGGTGCAGGCGGGCTCGGCAAACTGGCGCACGCATTCGAGCGCGGCGTCAGCATCGGCAATATTGTTGAAGGAGAGTTCCTTGCCCTGCAACATGGTCGCGGTGCCGATCGAGCCGCCGCGAGCCCCGGGGGCGCGGTAGAAGGCCGCACGCTGGTGCGGGTTCTCGCCGTAACGCAGCTCCTGTAGCCGCTGGAACACCAACGGCAGCGACTCCGGAAAGCGCTCGCTCGGCAGCTGTTGTGCGCGCAGCAGGAATTCAGCGACCTGGGTGTCGTAAGCCGCAGTGTGCGCAAAGGCCTTGGCCGCGAGGCGCGAGCGTGTGTCGATCGAGGTGTTGCCATCAATGGCCAGCTCGCCCAGCACCGTGGCGTAGTCGGCCGGATCAACCACCACGGTAACATCGGCATGGTTCTTGGCGGCGGCACGCAGCATGGCGGGCCCACCGACGTCGATGTTTTCGATCGCTTCGCTGTAACTGCAGTCGGGACGGGCGATGGTGGCGGCGAACGGATAGAGATTCACCACCAGCAGGTCGATCGGCACGATCGCATGTTCCTGCATCACCGCCTCATCGAGGCCGCGGCGCCCGAGCAGGCCGCCATGAATGCGCGGGTGCAGGGTCTTGACGCGCCCGTCCATGATTTCCGGAAAGCCGGTGTAGTCGGCTACTTCGCGCACGCTCAGGCCGGCGTTGCGCAGCGCCTGCGCGCTGCCGCCAGTCGACAGCAATTCGATGCCGTGTGCGCTCAGGCCGCGGGCGAATTCCGCCAGCCCTTGTTTATCCGATACCGACAACAGGGCGCGCGCGATGCCCACGTGTCAGTTCACCACGCCCAGGGTGCGCAGTTTCTTGCGCAGCGTGGTACGGGTAATGCCGAGAATTACCGCGGCGCGGCTCTGGTTGCCTTCGGCATAGTGCAGCACTGCGCGCAGCAGCGGTTCTTCGACCTCGCGCAGCACCATGTCATACAGCCGCGCCGGCCGATGGCCGTTGAGGCTGGAGAAATAGTCGTGCAGGACACGTTCAGTATGGCTGCGTAGAGGCAGCTCTTTGCCAGTGATACGGGTCATGTTTATTTTTCTTGAACGCTGGTTCCCCAAAATTCTGCCACGGCGCGCGCACTTCAGGCTGCTGCGGCTGCCGACCACTCGCCAAAGACGCGCCGCGCCGTGGCGAACTGCGCTGCGGAATCTTCCGCCGTCAGCAACAGCTGGCGGAGCTTGCCGGCGTCAGCGTGTTGTTCGCAATATCGGGCCAGGTGCTTGCGCGCCATCCGGACCCCGGTGTACTCGCCGTAAAACGCGTACAGGGATTCGAGGTGACGAAGGATGAGCGTTGCCATCGACGCGCGCAAGAGTTGCGGCGCAATTTTTCCTGATTCGAGGAATGCATTGACATCGCGAAAAATCCATGGTGCGCCCAGCGCCGCGCGACCGATCATCACGGCATCCGCGCCGCTGGTATTCAACACCGCCAGTGCCTGCTGTGGCGTGCTGATATCGCCGTTGGCGATCACGGGGATGCGCACCGCGCTCTTGACGGCGCGGATCGACTCGTATTCCGCCACGCCAGTGAAGCGCTCGGCCCGCGTGCGGCCGTGTATGGCGATCGCCGCCACGCCGCAGCCTTCGGCCAGCTGCGCCACGCGCACGGCGTTGCGGCGTTGCGGGTCGGGGCCAGTGCGGATTTTTATCGTGACCGGCACCGCGACCGCACGCA
>JAYTUZ010000063.1:0-6709 GCA_043744295.1 Gammaproteobacteria bacterium
GATTGTTCTCGTTGCAGGGCTTGATTGAACTGCTCAAGTCGCTGGCGCGTTTCTCGGTCGTGGCGTTGATAGCGGTGCTGGTATTGCGGCATCAGTACAGCCAATTTGCCCTGCTCAGCACCGAGCCGCTGCGCGCGGCAATCGCGCATTCGCTCAACCTGGCCGGCACTGCCCTGATCGCGCTGGGCGGCGGGCTGGCGGCCATCGCGGCAGTGGATGTGCCATTGGCCCTGTGGCAGCACAATCGCTCGTTGCGCATGTCGCGCGATGAAATTCGCGAGGAGACGCGCGACAGTGAAGGCAGCCCGGAAGTGCGCAATCGCATCCGGCGCATCCAGCAGGAGCAGGCGCGCGGCCGCATGATGGCCGAAGTGGAGCGTGCCGACGTCGTGATCACCAATCCCACCCACTATGCGGTGGCGCTGCGTTACGACGAGTCTCGCATGCGCGCCCCGGTGGTGGTGGCGAAGGGCAAGGATCTGCTGGCCCAGCGCATCCGCGAGCTGGCACAAGAACACTCAGTGCCGCTGCTCGAGGCGCCGCCGCTGGCGCGCGCACTGCATGCGGGCTGTGAACTGGGCGATGAGATCCCGGCACGACTCTACGCGGTGGTGGCGCAGGTGCTGACCTACGTCTATCAGCTGCGGCTCGCGCAGCGCAGCGGCGTCGCGGCGCCCAGCGCGCCAAGAATCGACGACTTGCCAGCCTGAGTGATGCGGCCGTGCCCTGCGGCGGCACGGAGTGTGACGCCGCTCACGATTCGGTGCCAGCCGCAGCGACGGTAAGCCGACACTTCCTTGGCGGCACGAGACTTGCTCCACTCTCCACAAAAGGAGCAGCGCCGCGCCCTTAGCGCGGTGCGTACACGATCTCACATGGCCGAACTGGCACTAGCACGAAGCACCGATGCCCTGAATATCCTGCAGCTCATGCGGCGTGGTCTGGGTGCGCCGCTGCTGTTGCTGGCAGTGCTGGCGATGATCGTGCTGCCGATGCCGCCGCTGGCACTCGACGTGCTGTTCACCTTCAACATCGCGCTCTCGGTGCTGGTCGCCATGGCCGTCGTCAATGTGTCGCGGCCGCTGGATTTCGCGATCTTCCCGACGGTGCTGCTGTTGGCGACCCTGTTGCGCCTGGCACTCAACGTGGCCTCGACCCGCGTCGTGCTGCTGCATGGCCACGAAGGCACCGGCGCCGCCGGGCGCGTCATCGAGGCCTTCGGGGAATTCGTGGTCGGTGGCAACTACGCGGTCGGCATCGTGGTCTTCTCGATTCTGACCATCATCAATTTCGTGGTGGTCACCAAGGGCGCCGGTCGCATCTCGGAAGTCAGTGCGCGCTTCACCCTCGATTCGATGCCGGGCAAGCAGATGGCCATCGACGCCGATCTGAACGCCGGCCTGATCACCCAGGACGAGGCGCGTGCACGCCGCGTTGAAGTGCGCTCGGAAGCAGATTTTTACGGCTCGATGGATGGCGCCAGCAAGTTCGTGCGCGGTGATGCCACCGCCGGCATTCTCATTCTGGTGATCAACATCGTTGGCGGCCTGGCCATCGGCGTGATGAGTCATGGCATGGCATTCGGTGACGCCGCCAGGGTCTACACGCTGCTGACCATCGGCGATGGCCTGGTGGCACAGATTCCGGCCTTGCTGCTCTCGACCGCCGTGGCCATCATCGTCACGCGCATGTCGCGCGCCCAGGACCTGGGCGGCGAACTGGCCACACAGTTGTTTGGCCAGCCGCGCAGCCTCGCGGTGGCAGGCGCGCTGCTGGCGGTGCTCGGTCTCATCCCTGGCATGCCCAATGTCGCGTTCCTGCTGTTCGCCGCGCTGCTCGGCGGTGGCGCCTGGATCAAGCAGCGGCGCAATCGGGCCCAGGCGCTGGCAGCCGCGACCAGCGCCGTGCCGCCGCCGCCGCTCAGTCGCGAACCGCGTGAATTGTCCTGGGACGATGTGCAGCCCGCTGACCTGCTTGGCCTGGAAGTCGGGTTTCGCCTGGTGCCACTGGTCGACAAGGCCAACGGTGGCGAACTGCTGGCGCGCATTCGCGGCGTACGCCGCAAGCTCTCACAGGAGCTGGGCTTCCTGGTGCCGGCGGTACACATCCGCGACAACCTCGAACTCTCCGCCAATGCCTATCGCGTCAGCCTCGCTGGTGTCGCAGTAGGCGATGGCACGGTATATCCGGATCGCGAACTGGCGATCAATCCCGGTCGCGTATTCGGCAAGCCAGCCGGCATAGAAGTGCGCGATCCCGCCTACGGCATGGAGGCGATCTGGATTGATCCGGTGCGGCGCGAACAGGCCCAGACCTTCGGTTATACAGTCGTCGATGCCAGCACGGTCATTGCGACGCACTTAAGTCACCTGGTGCAGAGCCACGCCCATGAACTGCTGGGTCACGAAGAGACCCAGCAGCTGCTCAATGGCCTGGCCAAGACGGCGCCGCGCCTGATCGAGGATCTGGTGCCAAAGACCTTGCCGCTCAGCACTGTGGTGCGTGTCCTGCAGGGTCTGCTCAGCGAGCGGGTACCGATACGCAACATTCGTACCATCATCGAAACGCTGGCCGAACATGCGCCGCGCAGCCAGGATCCGGCCGTGTTGCAGGCGCAGGCGCGCATTGCCCTGTCGCGACAGATCGTCCAGGACATCGCCGGCAGCGCCGCCGAACTGCCCGTGGTCACGCTCGAACCGGACCTCGAGCAGCTCCTGCAAAGCTCGCTCGGCGCCAGTGGCGCCGGCAATGCCGCGCTTGAACCCGGGCTGGCCGAGCGGCTTGCGACCCGACTGGTGGAATCGGCGCAACGCCAGGAGGCCGCCGGCGAAGCCGCGGTACTGATGGTGGCGCCGGCACTGCGCGCCACGCTGGCTCGCTTCGCGCGCGCCAGCGTGCCGGGGCTGCATGTGCTGGCCTGGAATGAAATCCCCGATAACCGGCGCGTGCGCATGGTCGCAGCGGTTGGGCGCTGATGATCACTGTTACTCACTGCACCAGGGAACTTTATAGCTCATGAAAATCAGGCGTTTTCTCGGTAATGACATGCGCGACGCGCTGCGGCAGATACGCGCCGAGCTCGGTGACGAGGCGGTCATACTCAGCACCCGGGCGCTCGGGTCAGGCGTGGAAGTGAGCGCCGCCGTCGATGCGCAGCTGCTGCACAGTGGCGTCGCCGTCGATGCCGATCAGCGCTCAGCGCTGGTGGCGCCGCCGGCGGCTGCGCCGGTAGCAGCGCCAGCGCTTGAGCAGCAGGCCATGAGCGATGAACTGCGCACTCTGCGCCAGCTGCTCGAGCGGCAGCTGGCGGCGCTGGCCTGGAACGATTTCACACGGCGCGAACCGCTGCGCGCCCAGGCGCTCACTGAATTGACCGACCTGGGACTGGCGCGTGACGTCGCGCTCAAGGTGCTGGCACAGTTGCCGGGCGAGACCGGCATTGGCACCCCGAGCGCAAACCATCTCGATCTGCTCGCGCAGCAACTGCCGACCGCGGAGTCGCCGCTTGCGCAGGGCGCGGCGCTGGCGCTGATTGGCGCGGCCGGCGCGGGTCGCACCACCGTCATGGCCAAGCTCGCGCTGCGCTGGGTGCTGGAACACGGCGCCGGGTCACTGGCCATTGTCACGATCGACGACGAGCATGTCGGCGCGGCGGCGCAGGCGCATGCCCTGGGCAGGCTGCTTGGCGTCGCCAGTTACTGTTTCGCCGACGCCGCCGTCTGTCTGGCGGCCGCTGAGCGCATCGCTGGCTATGACTGCCTGCTGATCGACGCACCGGCGCTGAGCGCGAATTCCGGGCAAAACGCGACACTCGCCGCCACGCTGCGCTCGGCCGTGGCGGGGCTGCGCAGCCTGCTGGTATTGCCGGCGACTAGCCAGGCGGAAGTGCTGGCCGAAACACTGCGACGCGCCAGCGCCTTCGCGCCACTGTGCTGCGCTTTGACCCATTACGACGAGGTTCTGAGCCTGGGCGGCGCACTGTCGGCATTGATCCGCACGCAGTTGCCGCTCGCACTGGTGGGCGATGGCCCGCTCATGACCGATGAACTGCGCCCGGCGCGCGCCCCCCAGTTGATAGCACGCGCCACGCAACTGGCGCGCCTGACGGTGAATCATGCCGACGAAGAGCTGCTCGCGCGGCGCTATGGAGGAAGAATAAATGCGGCAGCGTAAAATGGCCGTGGGTGCGCAGCCCGCGCCAGGCATTCAGGTCATCGCGGTCAGCGGTGGCAAGGGCGGTACCGGCAAGACCACGGTGGCGGTCAATCTCGCGGCGGCGCTGGCAGCCGCAGGGCGCAGGGTATTGCTGCTCGACGGCGACCTCGGGCTCGCCAATGTCGATGTGCTGCTCGGCTTGACCCCGGCCGGCACGCTCGAACAGGTACTGCGCGGCGAGCGGCGACTCGAAGAAATTGTGCTGCGTACTGCTGACGGCGTCAGTGTCATCCCGGCGGCCTCGGGCGTGGCGCGCATGGCGCATCTGCCGCACACCGAGCTGGCTGCCATCGTGCGTTCCTTCAGCGCGCTGCCGGGAGACTACGACACCTTGCTGGTTGACACTGCGCCTGGCCTGGGCGACTCGGTGTTGGCGTTTTGCCAGGCGGCACAGCATCAGTTGCTGGTGATTCGCAACGAGCCGGCGAGCCTGACCGACGCCTATGCGCTCATCAAGACGCTCAGCCACGAACGCAGGGTGCAGCGCTTCAGCGTGCTGGTCAATATGGTGCGCGCCGGCAGCGAGCCACAAAACCTGTTCCGTCGCCTGCAGCGCGTTACCGATCGCTTTCTCGATGTGGCGCTCGAATACGCCGGCGAAATTCCTGACGACGAGGGCGTCGCGCGCGCGGTGCGGGCGCAGCGCACGGTGCTGGCAGCCTACCCGGGCGGCCCGGCAGCGCGCGCCTACCGGCAACTGGCTGTGGCCGTGCAGGGCTGGGCGCCGCAGGGTGATCCGTCCGGCGGCATGCAATTCTTTCTCGAGAAAATGCTGGCGCGTCCGCCGGCACGTCTGCAGGTGGTCAAATGAACGGTGCACAAGCCTATGCCAGCGTGGCCCCGGCCGGAGATGGCGATGCCCTGGTGCGTCGCCACGCCGACCTGGTCAAGCGTATCGCCTACCACCTGGCGGGCCGGCTGCCACCGCAGGTGGAAGTCGACGACCTGGTGCAATCAGGAATGATTGGCCTGCTGGAAGCCGCGCAACATTTCACCGCCGGGCGTGGTGCCAGTTTTGAAACCTACGCGGGCATCCGGATTCGTGGTGCCATGCTCGATGCGCTGCGCAAGCTCGATTGGGCGCCGCGCTCGGTGCATCGCAAGGCGCGTGCTGCCGCGCTGGCCATGCGTAGCGTGGAGGCGCGCACCGGGCGCGAAGCCAACGACGCTGATGTGGCTGCGCAGCTGGGTGTCTCGATCAGCGACTATCACGGCATTATCCAGGACGCCCTGGGCTGTCAGTTGCTGCGCCTCAACGATGCCGATGACGGCGACGATTCGACGCTCGACCGGCTTGCCCACGCGGGCCCTGATCCGCAGGCCGAGACGCTCGATGACGCGCGCCGCCAGGCGGTGGTCGACGCGATCGCTCGCCTGCCGGAACGCGAGCGACTGGTCCTGTCGCTCTACTACGAGCAGGAACTCAACCTCAAGGAAATTGGCGCCGTGCTGAAAGTCACGGAGTCGCGCGCCTGTCAGCTGCACGGCCAGGCGCTCGTGCGCCTCAAGGGACTGCTGACGGATTGGCAGGTATGAGAGCTTGAGGCGCTAGCGTGGATATACTCAGCATAGTTGGTCTGCTGCTCGCGGGAGTAGCCATTGTCGTTGGCGCCGTCCTCAAGGGCGCCGGCCTGCAGGCGCTGCTGTCCTCGGCCGCGTTCATGATCGTGATCGTCGGCACCATGGCCGCCATCTGCCTGCAGACGCCACTGAATGTCATGCGCCGTGCGCTGGTGATGCTGCCCTGGGTATTTCGACCGCCGGCACGCGCGCCCGCACAACAGATCGCCAAGCTGGTTGAATGGAGCAATATCGCGCGCAAGCAGGGCCTGCTCGGACTCGAACCGCTCATGCGGCGCGAGCCGGATGCTTTCCTGCGTAAAGGCCTGCAGCTGGTGGTCGATGGCAGCGCGCCGGACGCCATTCGCGACACCCTCGAAGTGGACATGAACGTACGCGAGGCCGCCGACCTGCGCGCCGCCAAGGTCTTCGAAGGCATGGGCGTGTACTCACCGACCCTGGGCATCATCGGTGCCGTGCTCGGTCTCATGGCGGTGATGCAGAATCTCGCCGACCCGTCAAAGCTGGGCCACGGCATCGCCGCGGCGTTTACCGCCACGGTCTACGGCATCGGCCTCGCCAACCTGCTGTTCCTGCCGATGGCCAACAAACTCAAGGTGGCGGTGCAGAGTCACGCCCATGAACACGAGATGCTGATCGAAGGCCTGATCGGCATCGCCCAGGGCGATAACCCGCGCGTCATAGAAGGCCGCCTGCGCGGCTATCTGCTGTAGGACCCGGCCATGAAGCGGCGGCAAAAGTATGACGAACACGACAATCACGATGCCTGGGCCATTCCCTACGGCGACCTGGTTACCCTGCTGCTGGCGTTCTTTGTGGTCATGTATTCCATCTCGTCGGTGAACACGGGCAAGTACCGGGTACTTTCCAGCGCCCTGACGGCCGCGTTTCGCGGCACGCCACTCAGCCCACA
>JAYTUZ010000064.1:0-6683 GCA_043744295.1 Gammaproteobacteria bacterium
TGCATCACGATGGTGGCGACGCGATCGGCCGGATCGGTGTTCGAATTCACTGCCGAGATGCTCAGGTGCTCGAGTGCGCAGACATCCGATACGTCGCGCAGCAGGCCACGGCGATCATAGGCCTCAACGCGGATCTGCACCGGCATCAGCAGTTCGCCGCCGCTGTTCCAGTCGACTTTCAGCACCCGCTCGGGCTTGAGTGCACGCATGCGCGCCAGGCTTCCACATTGCGCGCGATGTATCGTCACGCCGCGACCGAGGGTGAGATAGCCGGCAATGGCTTCGGGTGGCACCGGGGCGCAGCAACGCGCCATGGTGGTCGGCAGGTCGCCGACGCCTTCTATTTCCACCGCTGAACGGCTGCGCGTGGCCGGCCGGCCAGGGCCAGATGTCCTGACTGGCCAGGCCCCCGGCGGCGGCGCTGGCGGTGACTGAGTGGCTGGCGGAGCCTGCTCCGCCGTGTTCTTCGGCGTCGCCAGTCTTGCGGCCGTGAGCGCATCCTGCTGATGAAACCAGGCGCGCACCTTGGCGCGGCTGCGACTGGATGCCAGAAATGCACCATCGGCTGCCAGCCAGTCGCGGCTCGGACCACCCTTGCGGCCATCGATGATCTCGACCAGTGCGCCGTTGCTCAGCGGCTGATTCAAAGGCGCGATGCGTCCGTCAAGCTTCGCTCCGCGGCAGCTGTGGCCAAGCTCAGTGTGCAGATGATAGGCAAAATCGAGGGGCGTGGCGCCGCGCGGCAGGTCGACGATTTCGCCACGTGGTGTCAGCGCGTAGATCCGGTCGCTGAACAGGTTGCCGCGTACGGAATCGATCAGATCGCTTTCGCCAGCAGTGCTGGTGCTGGGATCGAGCACCCGGCGTGCCCACTCGATCTTGCGCTCGTAGTTGGCATCGCGAGTGCTGCCTTCCTTGTAACGCCAGTGTGCGGCGACGCCCAGCTCCGCGTACTGGTGCATTTCAGCAGTGCGAATCTGGATTTCCAGCGATTTGCCTTGCGGGCCAAGCACCGCAGTGTGGATCGAACGGTAACTGTTGTCCTTGGGTGTGGCGATGTAGTCATTGAATTCGCCGGGCAGCATGCGCCACAGGCTGTGCACCAGGCCGAGTGCCGCGTAGCAGTCGGCGACGTCGGCCACCACGATGCGCACCGCCCGCACATCGTAGAGCTCATCGAAGCCCAGATGCTTGGCCTGCATCTTGCGCCAGATGCTGTAGATGTGCTTGGGGCGTCCGTACACCTGCGCGCTGACTCCGGCGCGGGCAAGTTCCGCGGTCAGCAGTTCACACACCTGCTCGATATAGCGCTCGCGATCAACGCGCCGTTCAGCGAGGTTGCTGGCGATCAGATGGTAGTTGTCGGGTTCGAGCTGGCGAAAGGCCAGGTCCTCCAGCTCCCACTTCAGGCTGCGCAGGCCCAGACGGTTGGCCAGCGGAGCATAGATTTCCCTGGTTTCGAGCGCCAGGCGTTGACGCTCCATTTCAGGCAGCGCACGCGCCAGGCGCAGCCGCAGCAGCACGGAGGCGAGTCGCGCCACGATCAGGCGCGGATCGGCGGCCACTGCCAGCAGCATCTTGCGCAATGCTTCAGCCTGCGGCGCAGTCAGGCCGCGGCTCGCGCTCCAGCCGGGTGGCAAGCCAATCTCGCCGAGCCGTTCCAGCTGGCTGGCGAGCCGCGCCACGGTTGCGCCGAAGTGCGCCGTGGCCGCCTCGGCATTCAGGCTCAGGCCGGAAGTGCGCGCCCTGGACAGCCACGCAGCGATGGCGATGTCCGGGTCTTCGGCGATCTGTCCCACGAGTTGCGCCAGTTGTGCGCCTTCATCCGCAGGCGTCGTCGGCCACGCCAGGGCTGCAAACTGGGCGTGTGCGCCCGCCAGCGCGGCGCTGAGCGCGGCGGCTTGCGGGGCGTGGTTCGAGCTGGCGTTTTTAGGGATGGTTTCCACGGGGCATGGTGCGGATTGGCTGTGTAGGGGCGGGCGCTTCCGGCTATCATTCTGGTAATGAAGGCATACGGCAAGTCGTAACATGAGGCGTGCTGCAAGCGGCTCCTGGCGCAGTTTCCGGCCCACGACGGCGGCGATGGCGCGCGTGGTGCTGGCCCCGGAGTGCCGCATACTCGGGCTCGATCCGGGCTCGCTGCGCACCGGTTTTGGCCTGATCGACTGCAATGCCAGCGGCGAACGCCATGTGGCGAGCGGCTGCATCGCGGTGGGCGGTGCCGACCTGATGGTACGCCTGCGACGCATTTTCGAGGCAGTGGCCGCGCTGGTCGCCGAGCATCGTCCCGACGAAATTGCCGTCGAACGGGTGTTCGTGCATCGCAATCCCGACAGCGCCCTGAAACTGGGTCAGGCGCGTGGCGCCGCGCTGTGTGCCGCGCTCGCGCATGGCGCGGCGGCCCATGAATATGCGCCGCGGGCCATCAAGCTGGCAGTCAGTGGCTATGGCGCTGCCGAAAAGAATCAGGTGGCGCAGATGGTGTGCGTGCTGCTGCAGCTGACAACGCAGCCCGGGGCCGATGCGGCCGACGCGCTGGCCGTGGCGCTGTGCCATGCGCAGACCCGCCGCCTGGCCTCGATCATCAGTGCACCGGCAGGCACCGGGCGCGCGGCCACGCGCAGCGCAGTGCGCGGCACTGCCCGGCCATGATTGGCTCGCTCACCGGCGTGATCGCCGCCAGGTCGCCGCCTGCGCTGTTGCTGGACGTGGCCGGCGTCGGTTATGAGCTGGAAGCACCGATGTCCACTTTTTACACGCTGCCAGCCGTCGGCCAGAAAGTCCACCTGCTGGTTCACATGGTGGTGCGCGAAGATGCGCAGCTGCTCTATGGCTTTGGAAGCAGCGCTGAGCGCAGCCTGTTTCGCAGCCTGCTCAAAGTCTCCGGCGTCGGGCCGCGGATCGCGTTGGCAATACTCTCGGGCGTAACCGTGGACGCTTTTGCGATGTTCGTGCAGGCGCAGGATGCGGCTGCGCTGACGCGCATTCCGGGCGTGGGCCGCAAGATCGCCGAGCGCCTGATCATCGAGATGCGCGATCGGCTGGCGGCGAGTGGCGATGCGGCAGCGGGACTTACCCAGGCGCTGGCGCCGGTCGGCGCCGAGGCCGAAGCCTACAGCGCCCTGGTATCACTGGGCTATCGGCCCGCTGAGACCGTGCGCCTGCTCAAGAACGCTGGCGCTGGCGGCAGCACCGAAGAGCTGATTCGCCGCGCCCTGCAGAGTGCGGCGCGTGAGTGAATCGGTGGGCGGCGAGCGCGTGATCGATTCTGCCAGTCGCAGCGAAGACGACCAGGTGGATCGCGCGATCCGCCCGAAGGCGCTGCGCGACTACGTTGGCCAGGAGCAGGTCAAGAGCCAGATCTCCATCTTCATCGAAGCGGCGCGCCAGCGCGGCGAAGCACTCGACCACACCCTGATCTTTGGGCCGCCGGGCCTGGGCAAGACCACGCTGGCGGTCATTATTGCCGCTGAACTGGGTGTCAATCTGCGCCAGACCTCGGGCCCCGTCATCGAGCGACCGGGCGACCTGGCCGCGATCCTCACCAACTTGCAGCCACGCGACGTGCTGTTCGTCGATGAGATCCATCGGCTGAGCCCGGTGGTCGAAGAAGTGCTGTATCCGGCGATGGAAGATTACCAACTCGACATCATGATCGGCGAGGGTCCGGCGGCGCGCTCGATCAAGCTCAACATTCCGCCCTTCACGCTGGTGGGCGCCACCACGCGCGCCGGGCTGCTCACTTCGCCGCTGCGCGATCGCTTCGGCATCGTGCAGCGCCTCGAGTTCTACAGCGTGCCCGAGCTCGAGCGCATCGTGCAGCGTTCGGCCGGCATACTGCAGGTGCCGATCGTGGCGGCGGGCGCGGCCCGCATCGCCCAGCGCTCGCGTGGCACGCCGCGCATCGCCAATCGGCTGCTGCGCCGGATACGCGATTTCGCCCAGGTGCGCGGCAACGGCACGGTCGACGAAGCGACCGCCGCTGCGGCGCTCGATCTGCTGGAAGTCGATCCGCTCGGGTTCGACGCGCTCGATCGCAAGCTGCTGCTCACCATCATGGAAAAATTCGACGGTGGCCCGGTAGGCATTGAAAGCCTGGCGGCCGCGATCGGCGAGGAGCGCGGCACGCTGGAAGATGTCATCGAACCCTATCTGATACAGCAGGGTTTCCTGGCCCGTACTGCCCGTGGCCGCATTGCGACACGTGGCGCCTGGCAGCATTTTGGCCTGAAGATGCCGGAACGCGCTGCCGCCAACCTGCCGTTGTTCGGAGAGGGGGCGTGAGCGTTTACGTGTGGCCGGCGCGCGTCTATTGGGAGGATACCGACGGTGGGGGTGTGGTTTACTACGCCAATTACCTGCGCTTTCTCGAACGGGCGCGCACCGAATGGCTGCGCACACTCGGCTACACCCAGAGCGCGCTGGCGCTCGACCCGGGCGTGCTGTTTTCGGTGGTCGAGGTGAATATCAGGTACCTCAAGCCCGCGCGCCTCGATGATCTGCTGCTCATCAGCTGCGCGGCCGCGCCCGACGGTGCGGCCAGCATGAGCTTCACACAGCACATTCACCGCGCTGTAGAGAACGGCGTGCTATTGGCGCAGGCACAGGTACGCGTGGCCTGCGTGAGCGCGGCCACCTTCAAGGCCCGCCGGCTGCCGCCGGCCATCCTCAGGGAAATCAGCTGATGAACGGTGATCTGTCCATTGTGCGCCTCATCGTGCAGGCCAGCCCGGTAGTGCAGCTGGTGATGCTGCTGCTGCTGGCAGCCTCGCTCATGTCCTGGTCGATCATCTTTCGTAAGCGCATGATGGTGCGCCGCTCCCGCAGCGCTGCAGATCGCTTCGAAAACAGTTTCTGGTCGGGCGGTGATCTGTCCACGCTGTATCGATCCATTGAGTCACGCGGTGGCGCCACCGGCATGGAAAGCATCTTTGAATTTGGCTTTCGCGAGTTTGCACGCATGCGCCAGCAGGGCGGGCTGGCGGCCGACCTGCTGCTCGAGGGGTCACGGCGCGCCATGCGGGTAGCGCAGCTCAAGGAAATCGAGCGCCTCGAACACAATCTGGCCACCCTGGCGACGGTCGGGTCGACCAGTCCCTATGTGGGCCTGTTCGGCACGGTCTGGGGCATCATGAGTGCCTTCACTTCGCTCAGTAACGTTCAGCAGGCCACGCTGGCCTCGGTGGCGCCCGGCATCGCCGAGGCACTGGTGGCTACCGCTTTTGGCCTGTTTGCGGCCATTCCAGCGGTGATTGCCTACAACCGCTATGCCGACCAGGTCAGCCGCCTGGAGTTGCGCTACGACGCCTTCATGGAAGAATTTTCGACCATCCTGCAGCGCCATGCCGCGCGCGGTGCGGGTAATCAGGCTACTTCGTGATGGCCGCGCCGGGGCGTAGCAGACGCCGGCTCATGGGCGAGATCAACGTCGTGCCCTATATCGACGTCATGCTGGTGCTGCTGATCATCTTCATGATCACCGCGCCGCTGCTTACCCAGGGCATCAAGGTTGAACTGCCCAAGGCCGGTGCGGAACCGATCGACGCGCGGGCGGTCAACAACATCGAGCCTCTGGTGCTGTCGGTCGATGCGCGCGGGCGGTTCTATCTGAATCTCGGCGCGAATCCGCAGCAGGCCATTGATGATGCGACAGCGCTGGCCCGCGCCACGGCCGCGTTGCGCCGGGCGCCACAGCGCGTGGTGCTGGTCAAGGGTGATCGGGCTGTTGACTACGGGCGCATCGTCGCAGCCATGGTGATGTTGCAGCAGGCAGGCGCGAGCAAGCTTGGCTTTCTGACCGAACCGTTGGCGCCGCCGGCTACCCGGCGCGAACCATGAGGGCGCGCCACGTATGAGGACGCGCAGCCCATGAGGAAATGCCAAGGGTGAGCGAGGCGCGCAGCGATCGGTGGGTTTCGGTGCTGCTCTCGGTACTGGTGCATGCCGGCATCGTTGGCCTGCTGGGCTTTGGCTGGTGGCATTTTCGCAAGCCTGTGTCGGCGCCGCAGCAGCTGGCCATTGAAGCGATTGTGGTGGTGGATACTGCGACGCCTGCGGCCGCGGCGGCTGAACCGGCGGCTGCGCCGGCGCCCGTAGCGACTCCAGCGCCTCTGCCAACGCCAGCGCCGCCGCCACCAGATGCTGCCGCCGAGGATGCGGCCGCCGAACGCCAGCGTCAGGAAGATGAGGATCATGCCCGCGAGCAACGTCGGCGTGAGGCCGAGCAGCAGGAGACGGCCAGGCGCGCCGCCGAGAGCGCCACGAAACTCAAGGCGCAGCGGGCCGCTGCTGACAAGGCGCGGCGGGAAGCGGAATTGCGCGCAACGCTGGCCAGCGAGGAGCGCATCAATGCCGCACGCGGCAGCGCGGAGATGGCCTCCTACCTGGCGCTGATTACCGGGCGGATCAACCGCGCCTGGATCCGCCCCTCCAGCGTACGGGCGGGGTTAAGCTGCGTACTGCACGTGACCCAGGTGCCGGGTGGTGAGGTGACGGGTGTGCAGATCGTCAGCTGCAACGGGGACCAGGCAGCGCGCGAGTCTATCGAAGCGGCGGTCTATCGAGCCTCGCCGCTGCCTACGCCCTCGAATCCGGACCTGTTTGATCGTAACCTGACCATCAGGTTTCATCCCGATGAGTGAGTACATGATGAAAAAGATTCTGGCATTGATCGCGGCCGTGCT
>JAYTUZ010000065.1:0-6683 GCA_043744295.1 Gammaproteobacteria bacterium
ATTCAACTCCAAGTCAACGCCAGTGGCGCTGCGGATCCGTGTTACCGCACTCAGCATCATCAGTGAGGTTGCGCCGAGCTCGAAGATGTCGTCGTGAACCCCGATTCTCTCGATACTGAGCAGCTCCATCCAGACCTGCGCCAGCGCCCGCTCTGTTTCCGTCCGGGCTGCGAGATAATCCCCGAGCAGCGACGCGTCCTCGTAGGTCGGCGCCGGCAGGCTCTTGCGGTCGACCTTGCCGTTCTGTGTCAGCGGCAGCGCGTCGAGCATGAGCAGATGGGCCGGAACCATGTAGTCCGGCAGCCGCTCCCTGAGAAAACGACGCAGTTCGTCCGCGGCGACAGCTGCGCCTTTGCGCACAACCACGTAGCCGACCAGCTGCTTGTTGCCGGGGTTATCCTCGCGGAGTATCACAGTGCATGACTGCACCTGTGGGTGCCCGGCAAGCGTGCCCTCGATTTCACCCAGTTCGATGCGGTAGCCGCGCACTTTTACCTGGTTGTCGACGCGGCCCAGGTATTCGAGGACACCATCGTTCCGGTAACGCGCCAGATCGCCGGTTTTGTACAGGCGGGCCGCAGGCCGATCTGAAAACGGATCGGGCAGGAAGCGCTCCTGTGTCAGATCCGCCCGGTTCAGATAGCCGCGGGCAACGCCCGCGCCGCCAATGTACAGTTCGCCCATCTCGCCAATCGCCACTGGCTGCAGTGACTCATCCAGTACATAGAGTTGGGTGTTTGCAATCGGCCGGCCAATTGGAACGGAGCCGTTGTGGGGGTCCGCGGGGCTCACTTCGTGGATGCAGCAGCCGACCACGGTCTCGGTGGGGCCGTACTCGTTGATCAGGCGTGTCTGTGGCGCCGCGTCCCGCCAAAACTGCAGGCTCTCCGCGGTCAGGTTTTCGCCACCGATGATGAAGGCGCGCGTCATCCCGCCTGCTTCTTCGGCGCTGACCTGCTGGGTCAGCAGTTCAAGGTGGGCCGGCGTGATCTTGACGAGGTCGCGCCTGGCGCCGTTGCGCAGGCTGGCGAGCAGGTTCTGCGCCCCAATACCGTCCGGAACCAGTTCAACCTGGCCCCCGGCCAGCAGGGCGGGGTACAGGCTGGTCACCGTCAGATCGAAGGAGATCGAGGAGTGCACGGGGGCTGAACCACCGGGCTGGGCGCCGTAGGCTGCAATGGCCCACCAGAGATAATTGACCAGGCCACTGTGCACGATCAGGGCGCCCTTTGGCTTGCCCGTCGATCCGGAGGTGTAGATCACGTAGGCCAGGTTTGCCGGCGTCGCCAGGTCTGGTGGATTTTCACGTCCTTCCTGGTCAATCGCCGGCCAGTCCGTGTCGAGGCTGAGCAGCCGCGTGCTGCCACCAGAGAACAGGGGGATTGTATGGGCTTCGACCAGCAGTACAGCAACCGCCGCATCATCGAGCATGAACGCCAGCCGGTCGGCAGGGTAGGCCGGATCCATGGGCACATACGCGGCGCCCGCTTTCCAGATGCCGAGCAGGCCGATCAGCATGAGCGGCGTGCGCTGCAGGGATATTCCCACCAGCGAATCCGGCCCCACGCCACGCCGGCGCAGGTGGTGGGCGAGCTGGTTGGCGCGCTCATTGAGTTCCTGGTACGAGAGCCGCTGATCGCCACAGACCACCGCCGTGGCAGCAGGTGTGCGCGCCGCCTGCTGCTCGAACAGCGTGTGCGCGCAGACGTCCGGGAAGTCGGCCTGCGTCTGGTTCCATTGAACCAGTACCCGGTGGCGCTCCGTGCCGTTGAGAACCCGACTGGTCACAGTGTCGTCAGTTCCCTTTCCCGGGCGTGCCATCCACCGAGCCGGCCACATGTACGTCGCCGACGGCCCGGCCCGAAGGGTCAACGCTGTTCCTGAAGGCGGCATCCCATTCGAGGGCAACGGCCGTGCTGCAGGCGACGCTGCGTTCGAAGGGAACACAGGCGACACAGGTGGCCCAGGGAAAATGCTGCTCAAAGATCCGCCGATAAAGGTAGGCCTCCTTGGTTTCGGGCGTCTTTACCGGAAACCGCTCGGCGGCCCCGGCCATCTGCTTGTCACTGACCTGCTGCTCGGCAGCATCCTTGAGCGCTGCGATCCAGCCGTAGCCAACCCCGTCGGAAAACTGTTCCTTCTGACGCCACAGCACCTGCTCGGGCAGATAGCCCGTGAAGGCCTCCCTGAGCGGCCATTTCTCGATCGGTCGCGGGCGCGGCGCCTTGTAGGGGAGCTTGATCTGCGGGTCGAGACTCATCGCCACGTCCAGAAAGTCGCGGTCGAGAAACGGGACCCGGGTCTCGATGCCCCAGGCCGCACTGGACTTGTTGGCGCGTGCACAGTCGTAGAGGTGCAGCTTGGCAATCTTGCGGACCGATTCCTCGTGCAGCGCAACCCCGTTGGGCGCCTTGTGGAAGTAGAGGTAGCCACCGAAGATCTCATCGGCACCTTCGCCCGACAGCACCATCTTGATTCCCATCGTGCGAATCTTGCGCATCAGCAGGTACATCGGCGTTGAAGCGCGCACGGTGGTGACGTCGAAAGTCTCTATGTGGTAAATCACATCGGCCAGGGCGTCGAGTCCCTCCTGAATCGTGAAATGAATTTCATGATGGGTGGCGCCGATATACTCGGCCACTTTCCTGGCCGGTGCCAGATCGGGCGCGCCCTTCAGGCCAATGGCGAAGGTATGGATGCGCGGCCACCAGGAGGGCGTGGCGCCACCCTCTTCAATGCGGCCTTCGCGATACTTTGCGGCGACGGCGGCGATGATCGAGGAATCGACGCCTCCGGAAACCAGCACGCCGAAGGGTACATCGGACATCATCTGGCGGCGCACTGCGGCTTCAAGCGACTGGCGCAGGATGGTTGCATCAAACGGATTGCTGGGAGTGAAATCCGGCGTCGCCCACGCTGGCGTGTAGTAACGCTGGAATCCCTGCTCCAGTTGATCGCCGGCGTAATAATGCCCGGGCGGAAATTCCACGATGCGTTCGCAACGCGGCACCAGCGCCTTCATTTCCGAGGCCACGTACAGGCGGTCAAAGCGATCCCAGCCCAGGTATAGCGGCACTACGCCGACCGGGTCGCGCGCGATCAGCCAGGTGTGCCGCCGGGGATCATACAGGGCAAATGCAAAGATACCGTTGAGGCGGTTGAGGAAGTCGCGCGGCGCCAGCTCATCGTAGAGATACAGCAGCACCTCGCAATCGGAGGAGGTCTGAAACTCGTGGGGCCGGGTCAGTTCCAGGCGCAACTGCTGGTGATTGTAGATCTCGCCATTTACCGCCAGCACGCAACCCGTCAGGGTGTCCACCAGCGGCTGGGCGCCGTGCTCGACATCGACAATGGCCAGCCGCTCATGGGCAAGCACGGCGTGGGCATCGCTGTAGATGCCACTCCAATCCGGGCCGCGATGGCGGATCTTGCCAGCCATGGCGATGGCGGCCTGCCGCGGCTCGCCTGAGTCCGCGTCAGCGGGGGTAAGATTGAAGACGGCGACTATGCCACACATTTGCTCGTACTCGCTTGATTCAGGGGTGCCGGCGACAGTGCTGCAACCGCACGCCGGCGCGGGAGATCAAAGTGACCAGGCGATGACTTCCTTCATGACTTCGTTGGAGCCGGCGTAGATGCGCTGTACCCGGCTGTCCATCCACATGCGCGCAATCGGGTATTCGGTCATGTAGCCGTAGCCGCCGTGCAGCTGCAGGCAGTCATCGACGATGCG
Organism: Gammaproteobacteria bacterium; assembly: GCA_043744295.1. Classification (GTDB taxonomy): domain Bacteria; phylum Pseudomonadota; class Gammaproteobacteria; order Steroidobacterales; family Steroidobacteraceae; genus FEN-1191. The sequence continues at coordinate 3,734 of JAYTUZ010000065.1, forward strand.
GCAGACTCGCTCCGTGGCCCAATACTTGGCAATCGCCGCGCTGGCGTCATCGAAGTTCCCGGCCAGAAAGCGGGCAATGCAGTCGTCGACGAATACACGGCCGACGCGCACATCGGCGGCGCATTCCGCCAGCTTGAAGCGGGTGTTCTGCAGTTCGAACATGGGCTTGCCAGAAACCAGGCGCTCCTTGGCATAGCGGGTGGTGATGGCGATCGCCTCTTCGGCCGTGGCCACTGCCAACAGGGCAATCGACAGCCGCTCGTAGGGCAGCTGCTGCATCATCTGCGTGAAGCCCCGGCCCTCGACCGAGCCGAGCAGGTTGGCTGCCGGAACGCGCATGTTCTGGAAGAACAGTTCGCAGGTGTCCTGTCCGTGCATGCCGACCTTCTCGAGTGGCCGGCCGGCGCTGTACCCGGCCAGATCCCTGGTCTCGGCAATTATCATCGAGATCGCCCGCATGCCAGGAGCGGTCGAGCTGGTCCGCGCAGCGATGCACACCAGCCCGGCGTGCAAACCGTTGGTGATGAAGGTCTTGGAACCGTTGATCAGGTAGTGATCGCCGTCCCGTTGCGCGGTGGTCTTGATCCCCGCCAGATCGGAGCCGGCGCCCGGCTCGGTCATGGCGATCGAGGCCACGAGCTCGCCGCGGGCCATGCGCGGCAACCAGTCATGCTTCTGCTGCTCGGATGCATAGGCGAGAATGTAATGAGCCACGATGCTCTGCACCCCGGCGCCGAAACTGATCCCGGCGCGCGCCAACTCTTCGATGAGAACGCATTCGTGAGCGAAAGTCCCACCGCCGCCTCCATAGGCGACCGGTATGTCCGGCAGCAGCAGACCGACGCGCCCGGCGCTCAGCCACGCGGCCCTGTCGGGGTGATGCTGGCCGCGCCAACGTGCCTGCTGCGGGAGAAATTCGTCGCGCAGGAATCGGCGCACCGAGTCGCGGTATGTCTGCACGGCTTCCGAATGCCAGGGCGACGCAGGATCATTAATCGGCATAGGCGTGTGCTACCTGGGAGCGGAAGGCGTGCAAAATGTGTAAGTGCCTGGTTCGCATAAGAATGGTTTCCAAAAAATCACCGCTAAATACTGGTAAAGGCGTGGCGCCCAGACGGGTCATAAAACTTTGAGAGCCTGCAACCCCAGCGCGCCGGGTTGCTATCGACACGATCACAGTTTCCCGGAATTCCCGTTGCCGGGCAGTCGAAGACGCGAGCGGAAAGGCCCTGATCCTGGCAGCCCGGCTTGCGGCAGCTGGAAGCTCTCGGCCGCCGTGCAAATTACTGCTAGAAATATCAAAGTGTTAGCTAACTTGCGGCACTGCCAATCAGCCGCGTGTCGTCAGAAAATAGCGGATGTGAAAAACCAGAGAACCGACCAGCCCCCGCTCGCGGCGGCCAGACCGGACAAGATTGATGGCATCGCGCATTTGCGCAAACAAAGCACCAAGTCGCGACAGACGGGCGCGCGGCTGCGCGGGCATGGCAAGCGAATAGCCACATCCGACCAGAGTTTCACCAGCCAGTGCCTCGATGCGTGCCAGCGTCCGTCGGTTCATGCCATCCAGAAATTTTCCAAAATTATTCGCTACGACACGCGTTTCGCCCCGCGTGTAACCCAAATTCTCGGTTGGCCGTGTTAATGTGAGCATGACCGCATCGAACCGCACCTCCAGGAAAGTCGACACACGGCGCATCGCGATTTCGGTATCCACAAGCAGGTCCTCGTAGCGCAGTTCCATGTAGTCACATCCCAGTTGCGCACCGGCGCTGCGCGCGCCATCTATGCTCTGCGCCCATCGTTGAGCGGCCCGCAGCATATCCTTGCCCCAGGCCTTGCGGATCGATAGACAATAATCGCGCACATCACGAATGATGTGTATGAACCGCGCAGCCGGATACAAGCTCTTCAGCAATGCCAGATCATCTATATAAGACGGTGATTTGTCGCCCCAGATAACATCCCCGCCGGCAGCAGCGCCAACGTCCAGGCGGATCAGCGCTTCAAATACCCCGGCCGGAGTAAAGTCCTTGCAGCCCCGGTACCAATCCGCTGCAGAAACCAGTCGGTTGTCAGCACGCTGATAGGTGAAAAAAGGCTTGCGGGTGATTTGCTCATAGAATTCGCCAAACTTCTGCGGACTACTGAGGTCTCCGAAACTGTCCCAGTTATGCGCCAGCAAGGGCAGGAATTCCGTCTCGCTGTCTGGGATCGAAATTCTTGGATGCCGATTCAATAGTTCACGCAGGAGTTTTGTTCCGGATCGGGGCATGCCGATCAAGAACACGGGGCCACAGTAGGCAGAAGGCGCTGTCATAAGGCTAGTTGCCCGCACCGACTGGTTGTGCGCCGCTATGACCAGCTGCATCGCCATATTTCCATTTCACGGTCCTGGGTGCCTTGCTGTAGTGGCGGATGTACTTGAGCAGTTGTCCATTCAGATCGGAGCCGGAAGTGAATACGCCGCGCGCGACGACAACGCGCTCGATTTGCTCCAACCACAGCCCGACCTGTCTGAGCCACGAAGAGTAGGTCGGCGCGAAGTGCCAGCGAACCCGCGGATGCGCAGCCAGAAAATCCTTGACCTGCTGGCTCCTGTGGGTCGTGAGATTATCGGCAAGCACATGGATCTCATTGCCGCTCGGCTGATCAATAACGATGTTGGTGAGAAAGGCGACGAACTCAGCGGTAGTGTGCTGCTTTGCCGGCTTGCCCAGCAGTTTGCCGGGCCTGGTGTTGAAGGTGGCAGAGAGCGACAGGAGCGGGTCACTTCGAGACAGGGCCTGGATATGCAGCCACGTAGCGCGCACTGCGATGCGGTTTGAGGCCATGCTTGCGCCACACGCGCGCCACCATCATATGACTGACGTTCAGATGCGCGGCGAGCTTACGCGTAGTCCAATGCGTCGAACTGCCCGGCGCATGGCGCGTGCTCGCCAGGATCCGC
>JAYTUZ010000066.1:0-2060 GCA_043744295.1 Gammaproteobacteria bacterium
CGGGCAGACATCGAGGATACGACCGTGCGGCGCAACTAAAGTTGCTCGGAGGCGAAGTCCACCAGGCGCGAACGCTCGCCGCGAACCAGCGTCACGTGGCCCGAGTGCGGCCAGCCGCGGAATCGATTCACCGTGTAGGTAAGTCCGGAAGTCATCTCGGTCAGGTAGGGGGTGTCGATCTGCGCGATGTTTCCCAGGGCAATCAGCTTGCTGCCAGGGCCGGCACGGGTCACGAGCGCCTTCATCTGCTTGGGCGTCAGGTTCTGCGCTTCATCGAGAATGATGTAACGATTGAGAAAGGTGCGCCCGCGCATGAAATTGAGTGAACGGATCTTGATGCGGTTGCGCAGCAGGTCGTTGGTGGCGGCACGCCCCCAGTGGCCGCCTTCTTCACTGCGGGTCAGGACCTCGAGATTGTCCATCAGCGCCCCCATCCAGGGCTCCATTTTTTCCTCTTCGGTGCCAGGCAGGAAGCCGATGTCCTCGCCGAGCGGTATCGTCACCCGGGTCATGATGATTTCCACGAAGCGATTGCGCTCGAGGGTCTGCGCGAGCCCCGCGGCCAGCGCCAGCAGGGTCTTGCCGGTGCCGGCCGGACCGAGCAGGGTCACGAAATCAATCTCCGGGTCCGTCAGCAGACTGAGTGCAAAGTTCTGCTCGCGGTTGCGTGCGCTGATGCCCCACACCGCATGGCGCTCGCTGCGGAAATCGCGCACCAGTTCGAGGGTGGCGGTGCCCTGGTGCAACTTGCGCACCACCGCCTCGATGCCATCCGGCCCATCTTCATACAGGAATTCGTTGACGTGCCAGTCGGCCACTGCCGGGCCCTTGAGCTCGTACCAGGTATGCTCGCCTTCCTTCCAGGAACGAATGTCGCCGCCATGCTGCTCCCAGAAATCGGCGGGCAGCTTGCCGACGCCGGTGTACAGCACGTCGGCGTCTTCAATGGTCTTGTCGCTGTAATAGTCTTCGGCGTGCACGCCCACCACGGCCGCCTTGATGCGCAGGTTGATGTCTTTCGAAACCAGCACCACGCTGGCCGTCGGCTGCTGCTGCTGCAAAGCCAGTGTCTGGCCAAGTATCAGGTTGTCGGCGCCGGAACCGGGGAGGTTGTCCGGCAGGCCACTGTCCAGGGTGCTGGTCTGGAAGAAGAGTCGCCCGGCCGCAGGCTGCTTGCCGTGATTGCCGGTCAGGCCCGAGGGAATCAGCAGCCCGGCGTCGATCTGTTCCTTGGTGACGCCGCGAATCATGTCGTCGAGAAAGCGGCTGGCCTGGCGCACGTTGCGCGACTGCTCGGACAGGCCCTTCTTGTTGGCGTCGAGTTCCTCGAGCACCACCATGGGCAGATAGACGTCGTGTTCCTCGAAGCGGAAGATCGCGGTTGGATCGTGCATCAGCACGTTGGTATCCAGCACAAACAGCCGGCGTTTTCTGGTCTTCACAGGGCTTTGGCGGCCTCCAGCACCTCGGCCGCGTGGCCGGTCACCTTGAGCTTGCGCCATTCGCGGCGCAACTTGCCCTGTGCATCGAGCAGAAAAGTGCTGCGCTCGATGCCCATGAGCTTGCGGCCATACATGTTCTTCAAGCGTATGACGTCGAACTGCGTGCACTCGGCGCCGCTCTCATCGGCCAGCAGTGGGAACTCGAAGCCGAATTTGCCGCAGAATTTCTGGTGCGCAGCCAGGGTATCGCGCGAGATGCCAAACACCCGCGTGGCGGCGCGCCTGAAGGCTGGCAGCAGGCGCTGAAAGTCCTGGCCCTCCAGCGTGCACCCGGGCGTGTCATCACGCGGATAGAAATACAGCACCACGTTGTAGCCGCGCTGCGCCCGCAGACTGCATGCTTCCTTGCCGGTCGAGGGCAGCGTGAAATCGGCGACCACCCGGCCTGGCAGCGGCGCCGCCGCTTTTGCGTTCATGATTTCACTGGCTCGAGAATGGCATCGAGATTCAGCGAATCACAATAGTCCATGAATTCCTCGCGCAATTGCGACACCGGCAGCTTGCCGGGCACGTTGATGCTCATCTGCACCGCAAACATGGCGGCGCCGGTATGCGCCG
>JAYTUZ010000067.1:0-6564 GCA_043744295.1 Gammaproteobacteria bacterium
AGTTACCGCGGCTATGACATCCTGCAGATCGCCACCAGTTGCGAGTTCGAGGAAATCGCCCACCTGCTGATTCACGAGCGGCTGCCGAATCGCGCCGAACTGGCCGGCTATCGGCGCAAGCTGCTGGCACTGCGCGGTCTGCCAGCGAATGTCCGGACGGTGCTTGAAAGCCTGCCGGCCAGCAGCCATCCGATGGACGTATTGCGCACCGGTGTTTCGGCGCTGGGTTGCGTCGAGCCGGAACAGGCGGGACATGCCATCGAAGCGGCCCGTGACCTGGCTGACCGGCTGGTCGCCTGTCTCGGTTCAATGCTGTGCTACTGGCATCATTTCAGCCGCACCGGCAGTCGTGTCGATGTCGAGACCGATGACGAGTCGGTGGGTGGGCACTTCCTGCACCTCCTGCATGGAGAAAAACCCGGGCCGCAGTGGGTGCGCGCCATGCACACTTCGCTGATTCTCTATGCCGAGCACGAATTCAACGCATCGACCTTTGCCGCACGGGTAATCGCCGGCACGGGCTCGGACCTTTACTCGTGCATCACCGGGGCGATCGGTGCGCTGCGCGGTCCGAAACATGGTGGCGCCAACGAAGTAGCCTTTGAAATCCAGAATCGCTACCAGAATCCCGCCGAGGCGGAAGCCGATATCCGGCGGCGTGTTGCCGGCAAGGAAGTGATCATCGGCTTTGGTCACCCGGTGTACACCATTGCCGACCCCCGCAATGTCGTCATCAAGGAAGTGGCGCGCGCTCTGGCGCTGGCGGCGCGCGATGAACGCTGCTTCGCCATTGCCGAGCGACTCGAAGCCGTGATGAAGGAAACCAAGAACATGTTTGCGAATCTCGACTGGTTTTCGGCCGTTTCCTACTCATTGATGCAGGTGCCGACAGCGATGTTTACGCCGCTGTTTGTGATTTCGCGCACCACCGGTTGGGCCGCGCACGTCATCGAGCAACGCCTGGACGGCAAGATCATCAGGCCGAGTGCCAACTACACTGGCCCGGAAAATCTGCCCTTTGTCCCACTCGAGCAGCGAGCCTGATCATGAGTCATGACATCAAGTCTGCCCGACGCCCCGATACGGACGCCGTGCTCGCCAGCATTGCTGACTACGCACTGGCATATGAGATCGACAGCGAGCTTGCCTACGAAACGGCCTATTACTGCCTGCTGGACACGCTGGCCTGCGGCTTTCAGGCCCTGAAGTATCCGGCCTGCACGAAACTGCTGGGACCGGTAGTGCCCGGGGCGACACTGGCGCGCGGCGCGCGCGTGCCGGGCACCAGCCACGAGCTCGATCCCGTCAATGCGGCCTTCAACATCGGCGCGATGATTCGCTGGCTCGATTTCAACGATACCTGGCTGGCGGCGGAGTGGGGTCACCCGTCCGACAACCTGGGCGGCATCCTGGCGGTCGCTGACTACCTTGCGCGCAACGGCAAGCCTCGCAAGGTTCGCGACCTGCTCACCGCCATGATCAAGGCACACGAGATTCAGGGCGTACTGGCGCTCGAGAACAGCTTCAATCGGGTCGGACTCGATCACGTGCTGTTGGTGCGCGTGGCTTCGACTGCGGTAGTAACCGCGATGCTGGGCGGTACCCGCGAGCAGGTCATCAACGCGGTTTCAAACGCCTGGATCGACGGCGGAGCGTTGCGCACCTATCGGCACGCGCCCAATACCGGTTCGCGCAAGAGCTGGGCGGCAGGTGACGCCACCAGCCGCGCGGTGCGGCTGGCGCTGTTCGCGCTCAGGGGTGAAATGGGCTATGCCTCGGCACTGACGGCGCCGACCTGGGGCTTCCAGGACGTGCTGTTCAAGGGCAAGCCGATCGTCGTGCCGCAGGCCCTTGGCAGCTACGTGATGGAAAACGTGCTCTTCAAGATCTCCTATCCGGCCGAATTTCACTCGCAGACGGCGGTTGAGGCGGCCATTGCGCTGCATCCACAGGTCAGGGAGCGGCTCGAGCAGGTAGAACGTGTCGTAATCGAGACCCAGGAACCCGGCGTGCGCATCATTGACAAGACCGGGCCGCTGGCGAACCCGGCCGATCGCGATCACTGCATCCAGTACATGGTGGCGATCCCGCTGCTGTTCGGACGGCTAAGCGCCGCCGACTATGAAGATGACGTGGCCCGTGACCCACGGGTGGATGCGCTGCGTGCGCGCATGAGTGTCAGGGAGAATCCGCAGTTTACCCGCGACTATTACGCCGCCGACAAGCGCTATATCGGCAATGCCGTGCAGGTGTTCTTCAGGGACGGCACGGCCACGCAGCGCATGGCCGTGGATTTCCCTATCGGCCATCGCCGGCGGCGCGCCGAGGGCATTCCGGTGCTGATGAAGAAATTTGCGAGCAGCGTCGCGGCGCACTTTGGCGGCGCGCAGGCCACGGCAATCAACGCCCTGTTTGCCGATCGCCCCAGGCTCGAGGCGCTGCAGGTCGATGACATGGTGAGCAGCCTCGTCAGCCAGGGCCGAGCGGGTTCAGGCGCCGGCCAGGCGCTTGGGGCGTGACACCTCGTGGCGCAGGTCAATACCCGCGAGCTCGTAACCACGCTTGAAATCGCGGATGTGCTTGCCCATCCAGGCTTGTGCCGCCTCGCTATCGCGCTTCTCGATCGCTGCACATAGCCGGCGTTGGGCATCGACAATACGGGCGCGCGCCTGCGCCACCTTGACGATCATCGCGGCGAGCGAGGGCTCGAGCAGCTGGATCAGTGGCTCGTGAGCCAGCAACAGGGCCGGGTTGCCGCTGGCCCTGCCCAGGGCTCGGAAGAAATCACCGACGTGAACCACGGTCTGTAGAGGGTCCGTATCGGTGCGCAGGTTCTTGAGCGTCAGTTTCAGACGCTTCAGGTCGGCGAGCGAACGGCGGGTCGCGGCCAGGGCTGCCAGCGGCGGTTCGAGGATCATCAGCGCCTCCCAGACATCCAGAAAGGTGACGTCGTGGAGCACCAGCGCGCGGCGTACGCCGGCGCCGATCTGGGCGGGACCCGGGCGCGTCACCATCATGCGTTTCGAGCCGCGGCGCCGGCCCAGCAAGCCAGCACTGTCGAGCTCGCGCAGGGCCTCGCGCACGGTGGACCGGTTCACCCCGAACTGTCGCGCCAGTTCCAGTTCGGGTGGCAGGCGATCACCGGCCTGCAGGCGGCCTGCGACGATATGCTCGAGCAGCGCGCTGGCCACTTTGCGATAGGTGGGCTCGGCCGCGATCGGCTCGAACTGCAGGGTGGTGCGCTCCTCGAGATTCATGTGGTCAAACGGAAGATCTCACGGCCGATGAGCATGCGGCGAATCTCCTGGGTGCCGGCACCGATCTCGTAGAGCTTGGCATCGCGCAGCAGCCGGCCGGCGGCAAAGTCATTGATGTAGCCGTTGCCACCCAGCGCCTGGATCGCCTCGAGCGCCACCTGCGTGGCGCGCTCGGCGGCAAAGAGTATGGCTGCGGCAGCGTCCTGGCGGGTACTGTGGCCGGTGTCGCAGGCACGGCCGACGGCATAGACATAGGCGCGGGCCGCATTGAAGCTGGTGTACATGTCGGCCAGCTTGGCCTGCATGAGCTGAAAGGTGCCGATCGACTTCTGAAACTGCTTGCGCTCATGCACGTAGGGCAGGGTGAGGTCGAGCGCGGCGGCCATGAGCCCCAGCGGGCCGCCAGCCAGCACCGCGCGCTCGTAGTCCAGGCCGCTCAGCAGTACGCGCGCGCCGTGGTCGAGGCCGCCAAGGATATTCTCCGCCGGCACCCGACAGTCTTCGAATACCAGTTCGCAGGTGCTTGAGCCGCGCATGCCGAGCTTGTCGAGTTTCTGCGCGGTCGAGAAGCCGGCAAGACCCTTTTCAACCAGGAAAGCCGTGATGCCCCGCTCGCGCGCCTGCTGATTTGTTCTGGCATAGACGATCAGCACATCGGCATCAGGACCGTTGGTGATCCACATCTTGCGGCCGGTGAGATGGAAACAATGACCGTGCTGTTCGGCGCGCAGTTGCATGGACATGACATCCGAGCCGGCCCCCGGTTCCGACATGGCCAGCGCGCCGACGTGCTCTCCGGACAAGAGCCTGGGCAGGTAGCGCTCGCGCTGCGCATCGCTGCCATGCAGGCTGAGCTGGTTGACACACAGATTTGAATGCGCGCCGTAGGACAGGCCGACCGCACCGCTGGCGCGGGAGATCTCCTCCATGGCGATGATGTGCGCGAGGTAGCCGAGGTTGGCGCCGCCCCAACGCTCCGGTACGGTCAGACCCAGCAGTCCGAGCGCTCCCAGCCTGGGCCACAGCTGGCGCGGGAACTCGTTGCTGCGATCGATGCTCGCAGCCAGCGGGGCAATCTCTTCACGGGCAAAGCGCCGCACCTGCGTACGCACCTCGGCGAGTGTGTCGCCCAGCCCAAAATCCAGCTCGCAGTGATCCAAAACGCTCATGGCGGCTTGCCTGCTTGAGGGTAATTGCGCTATTGTCCGACAATTGGACAGTTCATGGCAAGTGCGGCTGCGGGAGTGGCACAGTGTCGACCTACGCAAGTTCGGTTAAACCCCGCAGTGCGGAATTCCTGGCCAATCAGGCGGCCATGCAGAGCCTGGTGGCCGACCTGCGCAGCAAAGTGGCGCGCGCGGCTCTGGGCGGGGGCAGCGCCGCCCGCGAACGGCACCTGGCAAGAGGCAAGCTGCTGCCGCGCGAGCGCGTCAATCTGCTGCTTGATCCCGGCGCGCCGTTCCTGGAGTTCTCACAGCTGGCCGGGTTCGGGCTGTACGGCGATGAGGCGCCCGGCGCCGGGCTGATCACCGGCATCGGTCGAATTTCCGGGCGCGAGTGCGTGGTGGTGTGCAACGACCCCACCGTCAAGGGCGGCACCTATTACCCGCTGACCGTCAAGAAGCACCTGCGGGCCCAGGAGATCGCGCGCGAGAACTGCCTGCCGTGTGTCTACCTGGTCGATTCCGGGGGCGCGCACCTGCCCAGCCAGGATGAAGTGTTTCCCGACCGCGAACATTTCGGCCGCATATTCTTCAATCAGGCCACGATGTCGGCGGCTGGCATCGCGCAGATTGCGGTCGTCATGGGCAGTTGCACCGCCGGTGGCGCCTATGTGCCCGCTATGAGCGACGAATCGATCATCGTCCGCAATCAGGGCACGATCTTCCTGGGCGGCCCGCCGCTGGTCCAGGCGGCAACCGGCGAGCTGGTCAGCGCCGAAGAGCTGGGTGGCGGCGATGTGCACACCCGCCTGTCCGGGGTCGCCGATCACCTGGCGGAAAACGATGCTCACGCGCTGACGCTCGCGCGCCGCGCGGTGGCGACACTGGCGCCGGCCCGGCACAGCGGGCTGCCGCCGGGCGATGCGGGGCTGCGCGTGCCACTAGAGCCGCGTTACCCGGCGGCGGAGCTCTACGGCATAGTTCCGGCCGATCCGCGCAAGCCCGTAGAGGTACGCGAGATCATTGCGCGGTTGGTCGATGACAGCGCCTTTTCTGAATGGAAGGCGCGCTATGGCGCCACGTTGGTCACGGGCTTTGCGCAGCTGTGGGGCATGCCGATCGGCATCATAGCCAACAACGGCATCCTGTTTTCCGAGTCGGCACAGAAGGGCGCACACTTCATTGAGCTGTGTTGCCAGCGGCGCACACCGCTGGTGTTCCTGCAGAACATCACCGGCTTCATGGTGGGCAAGAAGGTCGAGCACGAGGGCATCGCCAAGCACGGCGCCAAGATGGTCACCGCAGTGGCCTGTGCGCAGGTGCCCAAGCTTACCGTCATTGTTGGCGGCAGTTTTGGAGCCGGCAACTACGCCATGTGCGGCCGGGCCTACGGGGCACGCTTCCTGTGGATGTGGCCGAACGCGCGCATCAGTGTCATGGGTGGTGAGCAGGCAGCGCGCGTGCTGACGACGGTGCGCCGTGAGGCCATCACCGCCAAGGGTGGGCAATGGAGCGCAGCCGAGGAACAGGCCTACGCCGCACCACTGCGCGCGCAGTACGAAACACAGGGGCACCCCTATTACGCCACCGCGCGCCTGTGGGACGACGGCGTCATTGATCCACTCGACACTCGCCGTTGCCTGGGGCTCGGCCTGGCGGCCAGTCTGTCGACGCCGGTTCCCGAAACGCGCTTTGGCGTGTTCCGGATGTAGGCGGCGCACATGTTCAAGAAGCTACTGATTGCCAACCGCGGCGAGATTGCCTGCCGCATCCAGCGCACGGCCAGACGCCTGGGAGTGGCGACGGTTGCGGTGTATTCCGACGCTGATGCCAACGCGCTGCACGTGCGGCTCGCTGACGAAGCGCTCGGCATAGGGCCCGCGCCTGCCAAAGAGAGCTACCTGCGCGGTGCCGCGATCATCGCTGCAGCCAGGCGCGCCGGCGCCCAGGCGGTACACCCGGGCTATGGATTTCTCTCGGAAAACGCAGAGTTTGCCGACCAGTGCGTGCAGGCCGGGTTGGTGTTCATTGGTCCGCCAGCCGCGGCAATACGTGCAATGGGTTCGAAGTCAGCGGCCAAGGCGCTGATGCACGAGGCCGGCGTGCCGCTGGTGCCCGGTTATCACGGCCAGGACCAGTCGCCG
>JAYTUZ010000068.1:0-24649 GCA_043744295.1 Gammaproteobacteria bacterium
GATCTGTGCGCGCGCCGCATCGTCAATGAAGTGCCCGGCATCTCGCGCGTGGTCTACGACATCTCCGGCAAGCCGCCGGCGACGATTGAGTGGGAGTGATTTGGAGGCTTTCGCGGTCTATCGGCACCCTGCGAAATGCACATCCAAGTCACTGATAAATAATAAATAACCTCTCCGGATCTATCGGCATCTATCCGCTCCAAGCGGCGCACTCTGACGGTAAAAGTGGGTTCTGGTGCATTGGCGGCTGAGCCCTAGAATCCGCGTCCCATTTGGAGGACGTATCGGATGGCCAAGCGTGCTGAACGTAACGAAATCTACAGAGGTCGCCGCTTTTCCGCGGACACGATCGAGACCTGCGTTCGCTGGTACATCACCTACAGGCTGAGCTATCGCGATCTGGTCGCGATGATGGCAGAGCGCGGAGTCGTGGTCTCCCACACGACCATCATGCGCTGGGCGCTGCGATACATTCCGGAGTACGAGCGGCGATGGGCGCGATTCGCTCGATCGCCGGGATCGTCCTGGCGGATGGACGAAACGGCCGTGGCGGTTCGGGGTGGTCGCCACTATCTATATCGTGCCGTGGATCGGCGGGGGAAGTCGGTGGCGTCGTTGCTCTGCAACGATCGCAGCATGGAGGCGGCGCAGGCGTTTTTCCGTGCTGCTGTCAGCCAAGGCGGCGTGCCGTGGCCGGAGAAGATCAACCTGGATGGTAACAGCGCGACGCATCGCGGCCTTCGACTGCTGGGTGACGAAGACCGTCGTTGGCGGGGCGTTGAGGTTCGGGCGCGCCGCTATCTCAACAATATCGTCGAGCAGGATCATCGGGCCATCAAACAACGGTGCGCACCGATGCTCGGCTTGAAGAGTTTCCGGTCGGCCGCGATCACGCTCGCCGGTATCGAACTCGCCCATCGCATCCGCAAGCAGCAGTACTCGGTGCCGATGAGTGACGGCGGCAATGCCCATTCGCTCAAGGACTCTTGGGCCGCGGCGCTCAGGGATTCCGATGAGCCCGCGCGCGGCGCCAGCGACCGAAGTTCGCCAATGCACCAGAACTCAGCGACTTGCCCGGAATGGCAACGAGAACACCCGCGCGTCGGCGGGCAGGTTCGCTACCCACGCAAAGTCTTTTTCGGTGGCAGTCTGTATCTGCTCCTACACCCCCAGGGTGGGCGGTACTGGCACTACCAATACAGGTACGACGGGAAGCGCAAGACGCTTTCGCTCGGGACCTATCCGGATGTCCCGACTGCCTTGGCGCAGGCTCGCCATCGGGCGGCGAGGCGGTTGCTCGCCGCGGGCGTTGATCCTTCATTGCGGAAGGGCGAACTGCGGCGGATGGACGGTGGCAGTCTCTTGGGGGCGGTGGAGGTTCTTGGGAAAAGGCTTCAAGCCGCCTGATCAGTTTACGGTTTGCCAGAAATGCTCACCGACGGTGACTGAAATCCAGGTTCGGTAAACCAGCTCAGGTTGCGGCAGCGGTCACGGTTCCGGCCATGGTTGATGCCAAAAGAGATACCAAAACACTGTTTTCACGACTAATATTCCGGCCATGAAACCGGCCAAATACATGGTCTTCGGGGACCTGTCATGACCCCCGACTCGGCCGAGCGCTTCATGCCGGCCGAAGGCACCGCCGTGCTCGAAAACCTGGCCTTCGACCTCGCCCGGGAGTCCTGCGAACTGTCGGCCCAGCTGCACCGTGTGGTTCGGTTGTCGGTTGCGGACCTCGTGCGTTCGATGAATTGCTACTACTCAAATCTGATCGAGGGTCACACCGCCCACCCGCGCGACATTGATCGTGCGCTGGCGGCTGACTATTCCAGCGACCCATATCACCGCTGACCTGCTAGGCGATTTTCGTACCAGGTGATTCTTTGAGAAGACGGCTCTGCCGCTCGGGCAAAGCAGAACCGGTGGGAAGATTCAAGGCAGTGGCCACGCTCGGGGCTCCGGGTTGCTCCTGGCCGGTGTTGGAAGAAGAGTCGGGGCGGGTGGGATTCACAAGGGTACGGCGTCTGATCGCAGCAGAGCCGGTGCTTTGAAAGTACTGTCCGCAAAATCAATACACGGTGAATCCGCCGTCCACGGCCAAAGCCTGGCCGGTCACAAAGCTCGATCCCGAACTGCACAGCCAGAGCACGGCGTCGGCGATTTCCTCGCCGCGTCCCAGGCGCTTCATCGGCAGATCGTGCAGGAGGTCTTCCATCGACAACATCCCTCTGTCCAGCATGGACGAGACCATCGGCGTGTCGATCGTGCCGGGGCATACGGCATTGACGCGTACCCCACGCGTGGCGTATTCGAGCGCCGCGCTGCGGGTCAGTCCGATCACGCCATGCTTGGTGCCGTGATAGGCCGCCATCAACGGGCGGCCGGTGAGTCCACCGATGGACGAGCAGTTCACGATGGCACCGCTGCCTTGCTTTCGCATCTGCTTGAGTTCGTGCTTCATGCAGGCCCAGACGCCCCGCTGGTTGATGGCGCTGATCAGGTCGTAGTCCTCAGCAGACTGGTCCGCGATCTCGGAGGCAGGAACCTGGATGCCCGCGTTGTTGAAGGCGAAATCCAGGCGGCCAAAAGTCGCAACGGTGCGCTCCACCATGGCCGCCACCTGGTCTTCGTCAACGACATCGCACACCACAGCGATTGCCTTGCCGCCGGCGGCGGAAATCTCCTCCACCGCTTTCAGCAGCGGTGCCTCTTCGCGGCCCGCCAGCGTTACCGCAGCCCCCGCCTTCGCAAATGCGCGTGCTGTATCCAGCCCCATGCCGGAGCCGCCGCCGGTGACCAGGGCAATCTGCCCCGTGAAGTCGTAAGTGACGTTCATGGAAATCTCCTCTGAGGTCAGGACGCCAACGAGGCGTTGTCGATCACGAAGCGGTACTTCACGTCGCCCTTGAGCATGCGTTCGTAGGCTTCGTTGATTTCATCGGCGCGGATCATCTCGATGTCCGCCACGATGCCGTGCTCGGCGCAGAAATCGAGCATCTCCTGCGTCTCTCGGATGCCGCCGATCATCGAGCCGGCCAGGCTGCGACGCTTCATGATCAGGCTGAACACCTGCGGCGAAGGATGCGGCGACGACGGCGCGCCCACCAAAGCCATTGAACCATCGCGCTTGAGCAAGTTGAAGAACGGATCGAGGTCGTGCGGGGCAGCCACGGTGTTGAGGATGAAATCCAGGCTCTTGGCATGCGCGGCCATCTCGCCGGGATTGCGGGAAACAACCACTTCATCCGCACCCAGCGCCTTGGCCGCCTCGCGCTTGGATTCGGACGTCGTGAAAGCCACCACGTGCGCGCCCATGGCGTGGGCCAGTTTGATGCCCATGTGACCCAGGCCGCCGATGCCGACGACGCCGACCTTTTGGCCCGGCCCCACCTTCCAGTGGCGCAGCGGCGACCAGGTGGTGATGCCGGCGCACAGCAGCGGCGCCACAGCCGCCAGTTGAGCCTCGGGGTGGCGCACGCGCAGCACGTAGCGCTCATGCACCACGATCTGCTGGGAGTAGCCGCCCAGTGTGTGGCCAGGCGCGTCTGCGGTGGGGCCGTTGTAGGTGCCGACCATATGGTCGCAGTAGTTTTCCAACCCTTCGTCACAGTCGGCGCAGTGCTTGCAGCTGTCGACGATGCAGCCCACGCCGACCAGGTCGCCTGGCTTGAAGTTTGACACGTGTGCACCTACCGCCGACACGCGGCCCACGATCTCGTGGCCCGGCACGCAGGGGTACAGGGTACCCGCCCATTCGGATCGCACCTGGTGGAGGTCGGAATGGCACACGCCGCAATAGGCAATGTCGATCTGCACGTCGTGTGCGCTGGGCGCGCGCCGCGTGATGTCCATGGATTCGAGGGGTTGGTCGCCCGCATCGGAGCCGTAGGCTTTGACGGTCATGGTGTATTTCCTTTCTGTCGGCCAAAAAATCAGCGATAAGCGGCAGGCCTGCTGCCATCGGTGTGGGGTTGACTGATACCCAGGTTCTGATCGGCATGGCGCTCGGGGTTCTTGACGATGTCCGCCACCAAGCGGCCGATGCTGGCGCGTGACGTCTCTGTCCCCTTGAAGGTTTCGCCTTTTTGCGTCAGTTGAAATTCCTCGGTCGGCTTGTTTGTCAGCCAGACCGGGCGCAGGACCGTGTAGGCGAGGCCCGACTGTTCGGCCACCTCGGCCGTCTTCAGGTTGATGGGGCGGTACTGGCCCACCATACCCTTGTCCCAGGTATTGAAAGGTTCGGGCAGTTCGTCATAGATGCCGCCGGCGCTGATGACGATGATGTGGCGTGCGCCGACTTCCTTCATTACGCGCACGATGTTCGCTGTCCTGGCGTCCAGGTCCATGCCGCCCATTGTGCTGATGACAGTCTCGTGCCCACGGATTGCGCGTGTCAGGTCCGCGAGATTTGCGGCGTCGCCGTCCACGACATTCACGCGGTCGCTCTGCATGTCCTGCATGCGGCTGGCGCGGCGCAGGAACAGGCTCAGCTTCACGTCGTTCTGTTCTAACAGACGGGGAATAATTTCTTTTGACGTACTGCCGTTGGCACCGATCAAAATCACGTTCTTCATTGTTGAAGTCACCTTTCTTGCGCTCACTTGCTCGCTCGTATGAGGGCTGCCGACTCGACTCAGGCAGCCCGATGGTGTGGATTCTTCCGTCCAGCGACGTCAGGGTGTGAATGATGACGTACGGTTTTTTTTTTAAGTTGGGCATCTGTATCAATTCAATATCTGGTTCCTGGAGAACGCGATCCGCACGTCGCCTTTCCCGAGCGCCTGGGCCAAGCCAGCCGGGTCGTCCAGGCGGCCGAGACGGGTGTATGAGTAGGACGAGTTGACGGGCAGGTAAAAGACGACCAGGGTTCGCGATCCAAACAGCATGAGATCGCCAGTGCGGATCGTGCCGGGCCGGCTCGCGTTCGTCGGCAGCGAATGCGGCAGATCCGCGTATTTCTCGTTGCTGTGAAGGTCGGTCATGTCGATCGTGAGCGGCAGCATCGCGGCGAACGCGCGGGCGGCCTCGTTGTCTGCCAGGGTGAGGGCGAAGCGACGTTCGCCAACGGTCATCCACATGCGAAATTCCTCTGGTTGAGCAGTTGCCTCAGCAGCGGCGGTAGGTGTGCCGGATGCGCCGGACTGTGCGGCGTCGCATCCACCCAGCACGAGCAGACCGCAAAGCAGGCCCAGCCCGCGCAAGGCCCGCAAGCCGCGTGCGCGGCGGTGTTCGGTGGCCGAATGGGGTTGGCCGCTGGGAATCACACTGAGGCTCATGGTCATGGGGTTCTCCGGGTCAGAAGCGCGGCTCAGGCCGCTTGCCGTGCTGGCGAGCGTGCGGACAGGAAAGTGAGGAAGGCCGCGAACAGCAGCACAGTCGCACTCAACATGAAGGTGCTGCGATAGCCGCTAGCATCGAACAGCAGGCCGCCGACGGTCGAACCCAGAGCGATGGCCAACTGGATCACCGCCACCATCAGGCCCCCACCAGCCTCGGCGTTCTTGGGCATGGCCTCCGCGATCCAGCTCCACCAGCCGACCGGGGCAGCGGTGGCCATCAGACCCCAAAGGCCCAGCAGCACGGCAACGGCAGCCACCCCGGCGCCAAAAGGAATCAAGGTCAAGGCGATCACCGCCATCAGGATCGGAATGGCGATCAAGACCGGGTACAGGCCCCGCTTCAGCAAGCTGCCGATGACTGCAGTGCCGATGAAGCCCGCCACGCCCATCACGAGCAAGATGAGCGACAGCGTGGACACGTCAACGTGCGTCACCGTTTCGAGGAAGGGTCGCACATACGTGAACAGGACGAATTGCCCCATGAAGAAGGCGCCGCATGCAGCCATGCCCAGCGCGATGGGCCGACTCTTCAGCAGCTTGAACACGTTGCCTGAGCCCGGCGCGCGCGCACCCGCTTTCATGGCGGGCAAGGCGATCCATTGCCAGACCAAGGCGATCAGCGCCACCGGCACCAGAGCGAAGAAGGCGCCGCGCCATCCGATGATGGAGCCCAGGTAGCTACCCAGCGGCGCGGCGATCACCGTCGCCAGTGCGTTACCACCATTGAAAATGGCCAGGGCCTTGGGTACCTGGCTGGGCGGAACCAAGCGCATCGCCATGGCCGCCGACATGGACCAGAAGCCGCCGATCACGACGCCGATGAGGGCGCGGCCGAGCATGTACGTGAGGTAGTTTGGTGCCAGCGCCACGATGGCGCCAGAGATGCCCATCAAGACGGTCAAGCCCAGCAGCAGCTTCTTGCGGTCCATGGTGCCGGCCAGTGTCGTGATCGACAAGCTGGTCAGGACCGCGAAGGCGCCGGATATGGCGATGCCTTGCCCGGCCAGACCTTCGGTGACATGGAGCGCGGTGGCGATCGGTGTCAGCAGGCTGACCGGCATGAATTCAGAGGCGATCAGTGCGAACACGCACAGCGACATGGCGAACACGCCGCTCCAGTTGGCCGATTGCGCCTTGGCCTCGTCTTGAGTGGAAAAGGCGACCACTTGGGCCTCACCTGCTGGAGTTGTCATGAAATTCTTTGTTTTCTGCTCGGATGTCGATGGAGAACGCCGCCTTCGCCGACGACGGAACCGGCTTGGAGTCAAGCCGGTTCCGAGCGATCTCAGTCTTTACCAATCTGATCCATCTGCGTGGCGTCCATTCGTCCGCCATGGATGGTGATCCTGGCCATGGCTAGCTCGATCTCCTGCAGGTCTTGCGGCGTGAAGTCGACGTTGATCGAGCTGAGGTTCTCGCGCGAGTGGTCCAGCTTGGTTGTGCCGGGGATGGAGACGATCCACGGCTTTTTCGCCGCCAGCCAGGCCAGGGCGATTTGCGCGCGCGTGGCGCCCTTTTTCTCGCCGAAGGCCTTGAGGACGTCCAGGATCGGCTGGTTGGCCTTCATGACCTCGGCGCTGAAGCGCGGGAAGGTCTTGCGCAAGTCGGTCTTTCCATCGAAGTTGGCCCGTGCGTTCAGCGGCAGCTTGCCGGGCAGGAAGCCCTGGCCCAGCGGCCCCCATGGCACGAAACCGATGCCCAGCTCCTCGCATGCCTGCAGCACGCCGTTGTGTTCCACACTGCGCTCCATGATCGAGTATTCCGTCTGGATGGCAGCCACCGGCTGTACCGCATGAGCACGTCGGATGGTGCGCGCGCTCGGCTCCGACAGACCGAAGTGCAGCACCTTGCCCTGCTGGATCAAATCCTTGATCGTGCCGGCCACGTCTTCGATCGGCACGGTCAGATCGACCCGGTGCTGGTAATACAAGTCGATGCGGTCGGTCTTCAGGCGCTTGAGCGATTCCTCCACCACGCGGCGGATGCGCTCGGGGCGGCTGTCCAGGCCGTTCGTGCCGTCGATCTTGAAGCCGAACTTGGTGGCGATGGCGATGTGGTTGCGCACTGGCCCCAGCGCTTCGGCAACGAGTTCCTCGTTGACGTAGGGGCCATAGACCTCGGCGGTGTCGAAGAAGGTGATGCCGCGCTCGTAGGCATCGCGGATCACGCGGATGCTGGTCGCACGGTCCACGCCTGGACCGTAGTGGCCGGGGCTGTTGCTCATGCAGCCAAAGCCCAGTTCCGATACTTCCAGCGCTCCCAGCTTGCGCTTACCGATGGTGTACGCCTGGCCGCTGCTGACGCTACGTTGAGAGGTTTGCGCCACAGCGGGGGTCGCCAGCGATGCCACACCGATCGGAAGCGCTGCGCTAGCGGCAGCGATGCCCGCTGCTTTCAGGAAGCCGCGCCTGGCGGCAGTTGTACCGGACTCTTCCATGGTCTCGCGCTCATTGATGTTCTGTGTGCTCATAACTCGGTACCTTTAAAGTTGCGGTGGATAGGGTGGGATAGGTGATTCAATGCGTGGAGACGATCAGTCGAATATGCGCTCGATCCTGACCCGCAGTGGCCCGGAGCGCTGCAACGCGACCAATCCCGTCTCCACTGCGCCGAGGCGCATCAGGTCGACCGTGTAGTTGCCTGAGTCGTCCTCGACGAAGATCGCCAGGTTGCCCCAGGGCGCGTAGTAGGCGAGATCGCCTGCCTTCACAGGCACCGTGCTTTCGGGGGCGCCCCGAGCGAGCTTTTGTGGCAAGTCGGCAATGCGCTCAATGCGTGCGTAGTCGGTCAGCGTCAACGACAGCGGCAGCAGCGCCGCGAAATCACGCGCGGTGGCGTTGTCGTACAGCGTGGCAGTCGCTGTCTGCCCATCGACGTTCAATCGAAGTTTCATGAGGAACTCCTGGGAAGGCACGGTCGATTCGCCATCCGACGCCGTTGCTTGCGAAGAGCCGCCGTCCAGGCCACCAGCTCCGAGGTGGAGCCAGCAAGCAACACCAGAGCTTGGCGCCGCAGCCATCGCAAGAGCATCGGTATCGGCTTTTCCATGCCCTGAATGTTGGCGGATGCGCGTGCACTTGACTAGCTAACTAATGGTTAAAAGGTATATTAGCAGCACTAATTAATTGTCCATGGGAAAGTGCGTCATGGTTAAACGCAACCTCAACGATCTTCTGTACTTCGTAACGGTGGCGCGGGAAGGTAGCTTCACCCGCGCTGCATCACTGCTGGGTGTAACTCAGTCCGCGCTCAGCCAGGCCATCAGTGGCCTGGAGGCGCGGCTGCAGATTCGCCTGTTGACGCGCACCACGCGCAGCGTGTCGCCCACCGCCGCGGGCGAGCGTTTGTTGAATGCCATCGGCCACCGTTTCGACGAGATCGACGCGGAACTGGATGAGCTGACGGAGATGCGGGACAAGCCGGCCGGCACGGTACGGATCACCTGCGGCGAGCATGTCCTTCGGACAACGCTGCTCCCCAAGCTCGCCCCCCTGATGCTCGAATTCCCCGAGATCAAGATTGAGTTCGACATCAATTATGGTTTCAGGGACATCGTGACCGACCGCTTCGACGCGGGTGTGCGTATGGGTGACACCATCGACAAGGACATGATCGCGGTGCCGATCGGGCCGCAGTTGCGCATGGCGATCGCGGCCTCGCCGGCGTACTTCAAGGCCCACCCCATCCCCAAGACCCCACGCGACCTGCTCCAGCACAACTGCATCAACATGCGTATGCAGACTGCAGGGGGTCTCTACGTGTGGGATTTCGAGCGCCGGCGACAAAAGGTGAATGTGCGGGTGAATGGGCAACTCATCTTCAACACGTCACCTAGCATGGTCGATTCGGCGCTGGCGGGATTGGGCATCGCGTCCCTACCTGAGGACGAGTTCGCACCGTACATCGAAGAAGGCCATCTGGTGCGCGTACTGGAGGACTGGTGTCCCCCGTTCCCTGGCTACTACCTGTATTACCCAAGTCGCCGGCAGCCTTCGCACGCGTTCTCGCTGGTGCTCAGCGCGCTGCGCTTGTCAACGCCGCCAAGCCCAAGGCGGCGTTCGACCGATTCCTCCCAGAAACGCAAAGCCTGAGTACCGTTGCTGCAATGTGCTGCCCCAGCTGTTGCTGAATCATACGAAGTTCAAGGAATGTCCACGGAAACGGGGCAGCTCCAGAAGGTGTATTGAAGCTCGACGGAATCAACAGGTGCGTTGTGGTCAGCGCGCCCTCGACAATGGATGAACGGTCATTCACTTAGCAGCGAGCGTCCGTCCCGATTATCTTTCGCCATCTATCGCCGGCCGTCTTCTGTAAGCGGAATGTTTTGTCGGTCGTTCTGACGGTAAAGTTGTTTGAGACTTTGCTAGAATTCTATCTAATGCAGCTACTTAGAAGGGCTGGAGATAATTGAGTGGGAGTGAGGGGTGTGCGGTGCGATGGTGCGCCGAAGCCTCGACATGTGCAGCGCTGAGACGCCGGCAAATACGCCAAAAACTCCCGCATGGTTTGTGCTTTGCTTGTCTTGCTGCATATCTGCCAGAACGCGCGCGATTGTGCTTGCCGATGCTGACGGCTCTCGGCGTAGCCTGCGTGGTCCCTGTCGATTTTCGGGACGCGCCTCATGCCTGCCGCCGCCAGTGCGCAGCGGCCACGCGCACCGTCCTTCCTCGAGCCATCGGGCTACGCACAGCATCGACCCGAAACAACGCTGCTGTACCTGCTCGTCGAGCAGCACTATCCGGATTTCCGTGAACTTAAGAGCAAGGGAAGGTCGGTCGTTACCTGACCATGTGCAGGAAGAGTCCGACGCCTATCTTGAGTGCGGTCGGCTCGAGGAAGGATTCCTGCGCGTACGCTGCGGGGACTGCCATGCCGAGAAGCTCGTGGCGTTCAGCTGCAAGAAGCGCGGGCTTTGTCCCTCCTGTGGTGGCAGACGTATGTCCGAGACAGCGTCGCTGCTGGCAGATGAAGTGCTGCCGGAACGCCCGCTACCGCAATGGGTGTTGTCGTTGCCCTATGCATTGCGATTCCTGCTGGCGACGGATCCTGATTCGCTGACGCTGGTATTGCGCACGTGATCTTCATGGACGGCGTGTATCTGCCGTACGAAGGCGCAGCGCCGGTGTTCCGGCAGGTGTGAGTGCCAACTGGAACGCAGCTGCAGGAACTGGTGCAACAGATCGCCGAGCGCATCGGCCGTGTGCTGGAGCAGCGCGGCCTCATCGAGCGTGACATGGAGAACGCCTGGCTTGCCACGCAGGGAGCAGGCGGTCCGCTGGATGATCTGATCAGCCACTCGATCACTTGCCGGATCGCCGTGGGTCCGCGCACGGGGCAGAAGCCGTTCACGCTGCAGACGGTGCCAGCCCGGGAAGAGGAGGCCGAGCAGCAGGGTGATGGCCGCAGTGCCGTCAATGCCAGCGGGTTTTCATTGCATGCGGCCCTGGACATCCAGCCGCATCAGCGCGAGAAGCTCGAACGGCTGTGTCGCTATGTGAACCGCCCGCCGATTGCGGGGGATCGACTGGCCCTGATGGCAAGGCTTGCCGCACTGGTGCCGCCCCCGCGGATGCACCTGACGAGATTCCACGGCGTGTTTGCGCCGCACAGCAAGCTTCGCGCGGCGGTGACGCCGGCGCATCGGGGGATCGGGCGCAAAGGGCAGGGTGATCAGGCCGACCCCGACCACCCCATCACCCCGCGCCACGTGGCGGCAAGCTCAAGGTGGTTGCCAGCATCGAGGAGCCGCAGGTCATTGCGACGATCCTGGCGGCCCTGCAGAGGATGGCCCCGGATCCAGATCGGCATCCGCGGCGGCCAGAATTTCATGGATGGCATCGAATTTTCCGAGCGCCACGGCATGCGCATCGTGTTCATGGAGGAATTCGCGCGGGTGGGCGTCGAAGAGATCATCGCGGAGGCGCGCCGGGTTGTGGCTCGGGCCCGACCTACATTACCTTTGATGTCGATGGACTGGATCCGGTCTATACACCCGACACTGGGACGCCGGAAGTCGGCGGCGACGTCGTCGAGGTGTCTCCGCCATACGACCCGACGGGCAATTCGGCGCTCGTCGGGGCCAGCATGATGTTCGAAATCCTCTGCCTGGTCGCGGACAGCCGCTTCGGAGCTGGCCGTGCCGCCAGAGGTGGCGGGTAAGCGGCAGCCACATTCGGGTACTATGCAGTGAACTCATGCAGCACTCCGGAGATGAAACGCCGCTGGCAGCGACGCTGGCGCGGGCGCAGGCACAACTCGCCGCCGGCGACCTCCGCAACGCGTCCGTGCTCGCGCTCGAATTGATCCAGGGCTTTCCGGCTGACCCACGACCGTGGACGCTCATGGGTTCGGTTCACCTGCGCGCGAATCGCGCCGATCTTGCCGCCGTGTGTCTGGAGCGTGCCCTCGCCTGCGCGCCGGACGATGCGGCTGCGGTGATTCGCCATGGCCAGTGCCTGGCACGGCTCGGCCGCCGCAGTGAAGCACTGGCCGCCGCCGCGGCCGCCACTGTCCTGCCGCTGGCCACCGCCGCCCTGCTGGACGGCCTTGCCACACTCTACAGTCACTGCGACGAACCCGCGCTCGCGCTACCGCTGTGCCAGCGCGCGGTCGCCGCCGCACCCGGCAACACGGCGTATCGCTATAACCTCGCTACGGCGCAACGCATGACCGGCGAACTCGCGGCTGCTGAGGCCAGCCTTGACCAGGTCACTACGGCGAAGCCCAACGACTACGCCGCCTGGTACACGCGCACCGATCTGCGGACCCAGACGCCCCAGCACAACCACGTCGACGCACTGCGCTCACTCCTGGACCAGGGTGTTCCCGACCAATCGGCGCAGGTCATGCTGCGTTTCGCGCTGGCCAAGGAACTCGAGGACCTGGGCGAATATGCGGCATCGTTCGTGCAGCTCAAGCAGGCTTGCGACCTGCAACGCGCGGCGATGGACTACGACGTGGCCGAGGACGTCGCGACGATGGAGCGGATCATCGCCACGCACGACGCCGCTGCGCTCTCTCGGGGCCGCGGGCATGACAACGCCGAGCCCATCTTCGTCATAGGCCTGCCCCGGAGCGGCACGACACTGGTCGAGAGCATCCTTGCCTCGCACAGCGCGGTGCAGGCGGCCGGGGAACTGCAGGCCCTCCCGCAGGCTTGCATTGGCGCGGTCGAGCAGCGCGGCGGAAAGAGCGTCCCGAAGCTCGTTTTCATCGAAAAAGCGCTCGAGATCGACCCGCGTGAACTGGGCGAACGCTACATCGCCGCCACGCGGCCGCAGACCGGCGGCAGGCCGCGCTTTACCGACAAGCTGCCGCTCAACTACCTGTATGCCGGATTGATTCGCCGGGCACTGCCCCGCGCGCGCATCGTCGCCGTCATGCGCGAACCGATGGACAGCTGCTACGCGATGTACAGGACACTGTTCGCAGGCGCCTATCCATTTTCGTACGACCTGCACGATCTCGGCCGCTACTACCGCGCGTGGCAACGACTGATGCGTCATTGGCAGGCGCAGCTGGGCGATGCCTTCATGGTGGTGCGATACGAAGACCTGGTCGCCGACCAGGAGTCGGTAACGCGCCGGATGCTGGCGCATTGCGGGCTGCCGTGGCAGCAGGCCTGCCTCGAGTTTCACGCGCGGCCAGGAGCCGTGGCAACCGCAAGTGCGGTGCAGGTGCGCCGGCCGCTGTACGCCACCTCGGTCGGCAAGTGGCGCCATTACGAAACGCAGCTGCAACCGTTGGCGCGTGCCCTGGGCGCGCCGGAGTAGCGCCCGGGCCCGGCACTTTTGTTGCGGATCGCCGGCGGCTATAGTGCAGCCGCCTGATAAAGAACAACTGGGGGATTTTCCATGAATGGTCGGAACACCTCGATCGCGGCATCCGTCACGCTGATTCTCGCCTCGGCGCAGGCCGCACAGGCGCAGAACCCCGCCCCGAGAGGCGACACGCTGGAGGAAATCGTCGTTACGGCGCAGCGCCGCGTGCAGAACGTGCAGGATATTCCCTACAACATCAGCGTCGTCGGCGCGGAAGACCTGGCGCGCACCGGTACCACCGGCATCAACCAGCTCGCCCACATCGTCCCGGGCCTGACCTCGGTCGACGCCGGTCCCGCGGCCCGCGGCAATACCAATGACCTGACGCTGCGCGGCCTGCGCACCGACGGGCCCGGCGGCGCCGGTAACAACGGCACCGACGTGCCGGCACAGACCGTCAACTCGGTCTCCACCTATTTCGGCGAGACACCGGTGTTCTTCCCGATCGCGCTGCACGACATCGAGCGCGTGGAAGTGCTGCGCGGGCCGCAGGGCACGCTGTACGGCTCGGGCGCGCAGGCCGGGACCATC
Organism: Gammaproteobacteria bacterium; assembly: GCA_043744295.1. GTDB lineage: Bacteria > Pseudomonadota > Gammaproteobacteria > Steroidobacterales > Steroidobacteraceae > FEN-1191. The sequence goes on from JAYTUZ010000068.1 coordinate 13,691, forward strand.
CGCTTCATCCCGAAACGGCCCACTTTCGATGCCCTCGGTGGCGAAGTCAGCGCCGGCGGCAGCTCCACGCAGGGCGCCAACGGCAAGGGCAACGGCAACATTGATGCTGTGCTCAACATGCCGTTGTCGGCACGGCTTGCGCTGCGCATCGTTGCCGGCGAGGAGCAGCTCGCGGGGTTCATCAACCAGGTCGCCCTCTGGCAGCGCGATGGCGCGGGCCTGTACGCGCCGGCGACCCGGAGCGACCCCAACGACCTCTACAGTGGCCCGGTGCTGGGCCCGGTACGCAAGGGCACCAACAAGTCCGAGCAGATGTACGCGCGCGCCGCGTTGCGCTGGCAGCCGGCCGATGCCTGGGATGTGCAGCTCGATTACCTGCACCAGCACACCAAGGTCGACGACGTTCAGACTTCAAACCCGACCTACCCCGGATGCGTCGTGAACCTCGCCATCGGCCAGGACTGTGGCACGCCCGCCGACCCGCGCTTCCCGACCTCCGCCTTCAACGTGCCGGCCGGCGGCACCTACGACGCGACCAACGCCGCACTCCAGCCCTACGACGACAAGCTCGACCTGGCGAGTCTCGTGGGCACGATCGATATGGGCATGGCGACGTTCACGAGCGCGACCTCGGTCTACCGCGACCAGTCGGAGGCGACCACCGAGATCGTCGGCAACTTCGTGATCCCCGGAGTGCTCAATTACCTCGACGCCTATTCTGCGTACTACCACAACTATCCACGGCCGCTGGCGCTGGAAACAACCCCGGTCAGGGAAAACTCCTTCACGCAGGAAATCCGCCTGGTCTCGAACCACGGAGTGAAGTTCGACTACGTGGTCGGCGCCTTCTACCGCAACCAGCGCGTCTCCTCGGATACCCGCCAATACCTCACCGGCGCCACGGCATTCATCGAGGCTGTCAACGGGTTCCCGCCAACGGGCAACGCCGCCGCGTTCCCGGACCTCGAGTTCAGGTACGACCGCGAGACGCGCTTCGTCGACGAGGCGATGTTTGGCGAACTCACTTACCACGCCACGAGCGCGTGGCAGTTCACGGCCGGCGCACGCTTTTTCCGTCAGACCTTCGACGGCAAGGCCGTGGAGCTGATCCCGCTGGCCGATCCGGTAACCGACTACGGCCCGACGGTGCACCAGTCAGTCAGCGATCACGTGATCAAGCTCAATACCTCCTACGAGCTCAATACCGCGACCAGGATTTATGCGACCTACTCGGAAGGTTTCCGCCGCGGCGGCGCGAACGCCCTGCCGAACTCCGGCGGCTACAAGTCGCTCGACATCTACCAGACGTTCGCACCGGATCTGGCGAAGAACTACGAAATCGGCATCAAGGGCACGGCCTTCGGGCAGCGGCTCCGCTACAGCGCCGACGCGTTCCTGATCGACCTGGACAATTTCCAGTTTGCGCTCGCTAACCTGTCGGGGATTCCCGGCACGTTCAACGGCCGGGCGGCACGCTCCAAGGGTACCGAGATCGAAGTGCAGGCGCGTATCACCAACCGGCTGAGCGTCACCTTCGGCCATGCCTACACGGATGCGACCGTCACCAAGGCATTGCAGCTCTTCGACTGGGGCTATTGCCCTGACTACATAGATACCTGTCAGCTGATATCGCTGCGCCCGGGGGCCGCGCTCCCGGGCGTTCCCAAGCAGACGCTGAGTGCGGCGCTCGACTATCAGATGCCGCTCGCGCGCACCAGCGGCGCACCCTGGTCGATCAACTACCACGCCGATCTCGCCTACCGGGATTCGGCCGGTTCGGTGATCGACCCTGTGTCGCGCAGCTACTTCGTCATCCCGTCCAGCACGATGGCCAACGCATCCGTGACGCTGGCGGCCGCGGCACGGTGGGACTGCACCCTGTTCGTCAACAATCTGACCAACGAGGCCGGTTACAGCGGCGGGCGCGGCACGGCGAAGGATCCGGCGACGCAGCTGCCGCTTCCGAACTTCACGGCGACGCGCGTGGTCGCCCGGCCGCGGACGATCGGACTGCGGGTGGGTTACAAGTACTGACGTGAGCTTCGACCCACAAGGCGTCTGCTACTTCGTCAATCCGGTGTACCGGCCGGCTGCAGGCCCGCTGCACCCGGTTGTCGACCCGGCAACACTGGAGCCGGTGGGCGTGTACGCCGACAGCCAGGCCGCCGAGATCGAATTAACACTCGATGCGGTGACGCGCGCACAGCAGGCCTGGCGGCGGTGCGATGCGAAGACGCGCGCGAAGGCCCTGCACGCGCTCGCAAACGCCATCGAAACCGCCGACCTGCGCCGCTGCGCCGAGCTGATGACGCGCGAAATGGGCAAACCCTATCCGGAGGCCATCGGCGAACTGGCCAACTGCGGCTCGATCTTCCGCTACTACGCCGAGATGGCGCGCGACGAGGCCGGCAAGGTAGCCGGCACGACCGAGGCGGGCTCGTTCCAGTACGCGCGCTACGAACCACTCGGCGTGAGCGTGCACATCATCCCGTTCAATTTCCCGATCCTCATCAGCTGCTGGACGCTGGCCGCCTCGCTGGCCGCCGGCAACGGTTGTATCATCAAGCCGGCCCCGGCGACGACGCTGTGCACGCTGGAGTTCATGCGCCTGTTCGCGGCGCTCCCCGAGGGCCTCGTAGCCTGCCTGCCCGGCGGTGCGGCCGTGGCGGAGGCGCTGATCGCCTCGAGCCGCACCCACGCGGTGGCCTTCACCGGTTCCGTTGCGGCCGCCAAAGCGGTTGCGCAGGCCGCCGCCGCGCGCCTCAAGCCGGCGATCATCGAGGCCGGCGGAAGCGATCCGATGATCATCACCGCCCACGCGCCGATCGATGTGGCGGCCGCGGGCGCGGTGACCTCGGCGTTTCATCTCTCCGGTCAGATCTGCACCTCTTCCGAGCGCTTCTACGTGGTGGACGCGGTGCACGACGAGTTTGTCGCTGCATTCGCCGCGCGTACCAGGGCCTTGCGTATAGGTCATGGGCTCGCGCGCTCGGAAATCGGACCGCTGGTGAGCGAAGCGGCGCGCGCCAAAGTCATGCGCCTCGTCGATGACGCGCGCGCGCGCGGCGCGCAGGTCGTCACCGGTGGGCGCATACCGCCCGCACATTCGCGCGGCTGGTTCTACGAGCCGACCATCCTCACGGGCGTGACCCACGAGATGGCGATCATGCGCGAGGAATGCTTCGGCCCGGTGGCCAGTATCTGCCGCGTCGCCGATTTCGAAGCGGCGATCACGCTCGCCAACGATAGCGAGTTCGGGCTGGGCGCCTGCCTGTTCACCACCAGCCTCGAGGAGGCGATGGAGGCCGCGGAACGGCTCGAGGCCGGCATGGTATGGGTGAACAATCCGCTGATCGACAACGACGCTCTACCCTTCGGTGGCTGGAAGATGTCGGGCATCGGGCGCGAACTCTCGCGCCTCGGTCTTGACGCGTTCCGGCGTTCGAAGATGGTGATCATCGATCACAAGCCCTCGATTCACGGCTGGTGGTATCCCTATCCGGACGACTGGTTTTACGATGCCGGCGGCCGCAAACCCGACTGACGCGAAGGACATGCCATAGCCATGAACACCCAGCCCGCGACCGAACGCGCCCGCACCGTCTGGTCCCCGGTAGTACTGGGGTGCCTCGGCGCCACCTGGTTCCTGTGGGGCACGATGTACCTCGCCATCAAGTGGGCGCTGGTGAGTTTCCCGCCGTTCTACCAGATGGGCAGCCAGTTCGTGGCAGCAGGCGTCGTGCTGGCGATCATCGCGCGAGCGCGTGGTGCCGCCTGGCCGACCGGGAAGGAGTGGCTCGGCGGCGCCATCATGGGCACGCTGCTGATCAGCGGCGGCTACGGCTTCATGGCCATGGCTGAGGGAAGCGTGGGCTCGGGTCTCGTGGTCGCCTTCACGGCCATCGTGCCGACCATGGTCGTGCTCGGCGAGTGGCCCTACGGCGTGCGGCCCGATCGCCAGCAGACTGCGGGCGTGGTGTTCGGCCTCATCGGCATCGTGATGATGACGCAAGGAGAGGCGTTCAGCGCTTCATTGGCCGGGCTGCTGGCCGTCATTACCTCTGCCCTGACCTGGACGCTGGGCAGCGTGTGGTCCGTGCACGGACTGCCGGGCGGCGCGAAGATCCACACGGCTCCCGCGTTCATGGGACACGCCAGCCAGATGCTCGTCGGTGGCGCCGTGCTGCTGGTGGCGTCCCGGGCAGTCGGCGAGCAGCCGAGCTGGCCACCGGTTCCGATCGCGGTCGCGTGCTGGATCTACGTCATGATCGCCGGTTCGCTGATCAGCTATACCGCCTACCTGACGCTGCTCGAGCGCACCACGCCCGCACTGGCCACCAGCTACACCTACGTCAATCCGGTGGTCGCGCTGTTGCTGGGCGTCACGCTGGGAGCGGAACTGGTCAGCGGCTTCGAATGGGTGGCCGTCGCTGTGGTCCTCGCCGGCGTCGTCCTGCTGATGTGGCGGCGGGGCGCAGAGACGCCACGCCAGTAATAGCCGCTCTCCGGCTGCGCCGCTCACTATCGCCCTCTGGCTCAGGCGATCGAGCAGCCGGAAATACTGAATCAGCCCACCCGCATAGAGCTTGTGCAGGCGGTGCAGCGGCAGGGGACGCAGCGGGCTCACCGCAAACGGGTGCGTCGCGGGGCGCCCCAGCAGCCGCTGCCCAAGTGACGTGCCCAGCGCCGACATGAGCCCGATCCCGCGCCCGTTGCAGCCGAGGGCCAGCCAGAGCCCGGGCCTGGGCTGGTGCAGGTGCGGCAGGTAATCTGTGAACCGGCGAGCCTGAGTGACCAGGGTCCGGCGTCCGACCTTGACCAGGGAGAAATGCCGCATCTCATTGAAACCACATTAATGTTCTGCGAATTGGCATGGTCCGAGTTGAACGCCGGCGTCGCTGCAATCAGGTTCGCTATCAACTCAAGACTCCCTACCGTGCGGCACCACGCACATTGTGCTCGACCCGCTGGATCTGATGGCCCGCCTTGCCGCACTGGTGCCGCCACCGCGGATGCACCTGACACGGTTTCATGGCGTGTTCGCGCCGCACAGCAAGCTGCGGGCAGCGGTGACGCCTGCGCATCGGGGCGTGGGTGGCCAAGGGCAGGGCGCCGATCAAGCCGCCGACAGACCCATCACCCCGCGCCATGTGGCCATGACCTTAAGCGCAGCGCCTGAAGCGCGTGTTCGGCATCGAGATCAACACCTGCACCGGCTGCGGCGGGAAGCTCAAGGTGATCGCCAGCATCGAAGATCCCGACGTCATAGCGAAGATGCTGGCACACCTGGAGAAGACGGCGCCGGATCATGATCAACCCTAGCTGCCACTCGGCGCACGGGCAGCGCCGATCCAGGTGCGGCTGATCTGACAGCCATCAAGCCAGGACCAAGATCGCCCGCTGCGCCAGAACACGCAGCGCTTCGGGCGGGCGCGTGCCCTGTGGGTGAGAGCAAGCCAAAGGCTACTGAAGATCGCCGTGCCGAGGCAGGCAATGCCCATGCGGATCGCGGGGCAGGGCATCCAGCATCCCGGCGGCAGGTTGCGCAGCGCGGGCCCGCGGGTGGTCCGGACTGCCGAAAGGACAGCAGACCTCAGCAGGGCAGGTGATTTGAAATTCCTATCCGCATGAGCGTCATTCTCGCGAAAATTTCCGATGACCTGACGCGCGACGATCATCGGCGCGGCATTGCGTTGGTCGCCAAACTCTACTCCGGCTACGGCGTCACTTCCGCGTGCGAGGCGGACACCAGCCCCGCCGAACTGCACAGCGGATTCGGCGATGACATGGTGCGCCTGGGCGGCATCAAGCAATATGCCGACGGCTCGATCTCCGAGCGCACGGCGTGGCTGGCCGGGCTCCAGCTCGGCACCCATGCCAACGGCGAGCGAGCGATCGAGCGGCTGCAGCGCATGTTCGCGTATCGCTCGCTGATTGATGCCGGGCTGCGCCCGCCGGCGCGTACGCTTCCTTCGAAGAGCACGACAAGGGCTCGATTGAGCCGGGCAAGACGGCCGATTTCACGGTGCTGCAGCGCGATCCTTTCGTCGAGCCAGCCGAACACTGGCTCGACATCAAGGTGCAGCGCACGATGCTTCGCGGACGTTGGGTATACGAATCCTGAAGAACGCCCGCAGGGCGGATTCCGTCAGAACGATCCCATCGGATCCTGCAGCAGCGCCAGCTCCGCCGCCGACGACTGCCGGCTCAATATTGCGTTACGGTGCGGGAAACGCCCGAAACGCTCGATGATCCGCTGGTGCGCCACCGCGTATTCCGTCCATTTATCGTTGCCGAGTTGCGCGAACAGCCTGACCGAATCCGCCTGGTCGTCGCGATTCTCGCTGTGCTGGAACGGCATGTAGAGAAACATGCGCTCGGCGGGCCTCATGGCGGCATCGCAGCCCTGCTCTATGGCGAACCGGGACAGTCGGCGAGCTATCGGGTCGGTAGCGTAGGCTTGCGGCGTGTCGCGGAACAGGTTGCGCGCGAACTGATCCAGGACGATGACGGTCGCCAGCAGTGCGCGCGGGGTCGCGGCGTCGCGGGCGTCCCGGCTTGCGATCTGTCCGTGGAGCGCCAGAAAACGCTGGCGGATCTGCGCATCGATGTGGTGGCCCTTCGCGAACCAGTCGGACTCGCTCAATTCTTCGAACCAGAACCGCAGCACTTCGCCAACCCACGCGGCCTCAGCCGGGTCACCGGGCGGATGCCTGCCGGCGACGCTCATTCCGGTAGCCCCGCCAACCGCAGGGAAGCGGCAATGCGCTCGGTATCGGCCGGAAATTTGAATGGATGCTTGCTCATGTAGTGCGCGACCGAGAAACCTGGCCTCATGGTCAAGCAGTCGGCAGCGCTAGCCCGGGCACGGTCCATGTCACCCAACTCGGCGTGACACGCGGCCATCAGCGCGGCGAGTCGATAGCTGCGAACGCGTACATGGTCGAACATCGACAAGGCGTCCGTGTACCGATTCAGGTGCATGTACGCCTGGCCGAACGCGCTCCAGTACCACGGCGCATCGAAGTAGGGGTCGATCTCCCTGGCCCTTGAGAACCAGCTTAACGCCTCTTCGGACAGCCCGACAAATATCAGCACGGAGCCCAGGTCGGCCGCGTTCCATTGGTTGTTCGGATTGATTTCGACCGCTCGTCGCGCGTACTGGACAGCCAGATCAAAAGCGCGGCGCAGCCTGCAAACCTGGCCCAGAATCGCATGGCAGGTGCTTTCGCCGTCGTCGAGTTCGACCGCCCGCCTAGCAAGGCTGTACGCCTCCTCCAACGTGGTGTCGGCATTGCTCGGATCGTCAATCCATTCTGAACTACACAGTGAAGCCAATAGCGAGTGTGCGATCGCATAGCTGGGGTCGAGTTCGATGGCCTGTTCGAACAGTCGTGTGGCCTCTGCCGCGCCCGCTGGATTGCCCCAAGACAGTGCATTGCCCTTCAATACGCATTCGTAGGCCGCCAAACTCGCCGGCGGCTTCCGGCGCGCGCGTTCGGCGTCAGAGACCTCTACCCGACCCACCAGCGTGCTGACGATCGTTTGCACGACCCTGTCCTGAACGGCAAAAATCTCTTCCAGGCCGCGGTCGAATTTTTCGGCCCAGACATGGCTGCCTGACTCGGCGTCGATCAACTGGACAGTGATGCGGATACGCTCGCCCATGCGCCGCACGCTGCCTTCGACGATGAAGCGCACGTTCAACTCGCGCGCGACCTGCTGCATGTCGACGGCAGCGCCGCGATACCGGGACGAGGCCGAGCGCGACCGTACCGACAGCAACCGTCGCCAGCGTGACAATTCGGTAATGATGTCCTCGGTGAGGCCGTCGCTGAAATAATCCTGATTGGTATCGCCGCTCATGTTGACGAACGGCAGCACGCAGATCGCGATGCGGCCCGCGGCGCTGGCGGGCGCCGCCGGTGCCGGAACCACATCGACGACCGGCTGCCGGGAAGCGCGCTCGCGGACGATGATGGTGCCGAGCGCCTTCAGCACTTCCTGAACCTGCGGGCTGCGTTGATCCTTCGACCATTCATCGAGGTCGGTCGTGTGCACGGCACGGAAGTCGATCGGCAGCTCGGCGCCCTCGAAGCGCACCGGAACCAGCACGCCGCGGTCGGCGCCGGCGCGCGCTTCACCACGCACCCACCGCGATCCAACCGAGGTTGGAGTCCACACGACAAAAACGGCGGAGGCGATTTTCAGTTCGGCGGTAATCTGCAGGTCGAATTCCTGGCCCGGCGTAATCGCTGGATCCCACCACACGGACCAGCCCTGTGTCTCGATCGCCGCCACCAGCGGCGCGACGCGGGCCTTGTCGCTGCGGGCATAGGAAACGAAAACGTCGGCCATCGTGCTGTAACCTTCCGCGTACCGCCGAGCTTCTCTTTACCGTGCTGGCAAGAGCTTAACCCGCCCTGCCGACGGCCTGTCAACCGACGCGCGCCCCGGCCTTCACAGCCGCCGTCCGACACCGTAACATGATTTCACCAGCGCGGCGGATAGACCGCCGCGCCAAGCAAATTCGGGGAACAACAACCATGAACCTTAAGCGGACTACGACGCCGTTCGCCGCCCTGCTCTGCCTCGCCGGCTTCGCGACGCCGGCGCCGGCGTCCCAGCGCCCATTCACGGCCAGGGACCTCGTCATGCTGGACCGGGTAGCCGATCCGCAACTGACCGCGCGCTGGGCGCAACTGCCGTACGAGTTGCTCGACGTGTGCGCGCGCCACATCGTCAATGAAGTCGCGGGTGTATCGCGGGTCGTTTACGATATTTCAGGTAAGCCGCCGGCGACGATCGAGCGGGCGTAAGGGGGTAACTAATACCTTGAATATTGAGCGTGGACCGCTCATTATGCGAGGAATGCTTAAGCGACCACAGCTCTTGGACAGGTTGCGCGCTGGCCTAAGAGCCAGTCCTGCGGTGGCGCTGCTCGGTCCCCGTCAGTGCGGCAAGACTACTCTCGCTCGTCAGCTTGCTGGTGCCTCGAAGAGCACTTACTTCGATCTGGAAAATCCTGTCGACCTCGCCCGGCTTTCCGAGCCCATGACGGCGCTTGAGCAATTGCGCGGACTGATCGTGATTGATGAGGTGCAGCGCCATCCCGATCTCTTCCCGATTCTCAGGGTATTGTTGGACCGCAGGCCGATTCGAGCGCGTTTTCTCATTCTGGGCAGCGCATCGCCCGAGTTGTTACGCCAGAGTTCCGAAACTCTGGCGGGCCGGCTTTCGATTGTCGAGATGGCCGGATTCGCGCTTGAAGAGCTCAGTCGCCCGGATCTCAACCGATTATGGTTACGAGGCGGATTTCCGCGCTCGTTCCTGGCGCGCACGGAAGCGGCAAGTACCGCATGGCGCGAGGATTTTATCCGCACATTCCTCGAACGCGATTTGGCCCAACTCGGGGTGCAAGTGCCCTCGGGCACCATGCGCAGATTCTGGACAATGACAGCCCACTGCTCAGGTGGTATCTGGAACAGTTCGGAGATCGGGCGATCTCTGGGCGAGGCTCATACGACCGTCAAACGCCATCTTGACGCCTTGTCCCACGCGCTTGTTGTGCGTGTCCTCGAGCCCTGGTTCGAGAACGTTGGCAAGCGATTGGTAAGATCTCCCAAGGTTTACATTCGGGATTCCGGGCTCCTGCATACGCTCCTCGGAATTGGCGATCGCCGGCAACTCGATGGGCACCCGAAAGTCGGCGGATCATGGGAGGGTTTCATCATCGAGCAACTTCTCGCTGCTGTGCCAAAGGCCAAAGCCTATTACTGGCGAACTCAGGCCGGCGCAGAACTTGATCTACTGTTGTTTCTGAAAGGTCGGCGTATTGGAATTGAGATTAAGCGGGCTGATGCGCCGAAGATGACGCCGTCGATGGGTTCGGCACTCGAAGACCTGAAGCTACACCGATTGCTGGTGATTTACCCGGGTTCAGTTCGATATGCGCTCCGTCCTAAGGTGGAAGTGATGTCCCTGACGCAGTGCGTGGCCGACCTGCATTCAACATAATCCCCCATTTCAGGAACTGTCAGAGCGTGGAGGGTGGATTGAACTCCTAACCGTCTTGCCTGTAACGGACAGAATAGCTATTATAGCCATCATGAAAAGCGTCACCGCCCTGGAAGCCAAGAATCGGTTCGGCGAAGTGCTGGAGGCCGCCCAGCGCCAACCCGTCAGCATCACCCGCAATGGCCGTCCTTCTGTGGTAATGATTTCTGCTGAGAGCTACGCCCGCCGGCAGCGCATGGCACGCGAACGCCTGCGACAGGCGCTGCAACGCGCGGGAGAACATGCCGCTGCCCAAGGCATGAACGAAGAAGTGCTGGACCAGCTGCTCGCGGATGAAAGCTGAAAGGCTGGTCATCGACAGCAACGTCTGGATTGCTGCGCTGATCTCGCCCGCCGGAACAGCGCGTCAGCTGGTGGATGCTGTTCTGGCCAACGACATCGACATACTGATGTCGGAAGCGACTTTTGCCGAGCTGGTGTCGCGCCTGAATCGACCCAAGTTCGATCGGTACCGCGAGCCTGAGGCCTGGAACTTGTTCCTGTCCGAACTGGTGGAACTGGCGCTCTGGCTCGAGGATGCCGGAACAGCGAATGGCATCTGCCGTGATGCAGACGACGACAAGTTTCTCGCGCTCGCTGTGACCGGGCGGGCCGACGCGATCATCAGCGGTGACAGCGATCTGCTGGAGTTGGTTGCCCATGAGGGCATTCCTGTTCTCACGCCGGCGCAGTTTCTGCAGCATCTGCGCGGCTCGGAGCCCTGATCCAGGCAAAGTGGCGAGGCCCACGTCCACCAGCGCGTCTGTCGTGCTCTATCTGTCAACCGGCGTTGAATATTGATCCCCCGGGGGTGCGGACAGAACCTTGGACTGGTTTAGGTTGCATATCCGAGGTTCGCGCGGTACTCCATGGGACTGCGCGAACCCAGTGAGATTTTGATCC
>JAYTUZ010000069.1:0-6362 GCA_043744295.1 Gammaproteobacteria bacterium
CTGGGCCGCGCCGCGGAATGCGGCGTCATTGCTCCGGGCTACTGGTGCGATCTGGCCATCTGGAATGTCGTACAGCCCGCGCAACTGGTGCTGTCGCTCGGCCAGCGACCTTTATATGCGCGATTGTGGCATGGGCAGCCCGACCAGATGTTGAATTGAATTGAACGGCGAGCGTTGCATCGCGCATCTGGACATGGACGCGTTCTACGCTTCCGTGGAACTGTTGCGCTATCCACAGCTGCGTGGGTTGCCGGTGGTGATTGGCGGGCGCCGGCGCCGTAGCGAATCCGTCGATGCTGCCGGCACGGACGCGTTCGAGCGCCTGGCCGACTACACCGGTCGCGGTGTGGTTACGACGGCGACCTATGCGGCACGCGCGTTCGGTGTGCACTCCGGCCTGGGACTGATGAAGGCTGCCAAACTGTGTCCGCAGGCGCTATTGCTGCCTGCCGATTTCGACGAGTACCGCCGATATTCCCGACTCTTCAAGGCCGCGGTCACCGCCATCGCTCCGCGCATGGAAGATCGTGGGATCGACGAGGTCTATGTTGACTTCGACGCCGTGCCCGACGAGCTGGCAGCCCATGGCGCTGCGGAGCGCAATCTGGCGCTCGCCACACGCCTGCAGCACGCCGTGTTCGCAGGCACCGGCCTGACGTGCTCGATAGGCGTGGCACCCAACAAACTGCTGGCAAAAATTGCCAGTGAACTGAACAAGCCCAATGGCATCACCATCATTCACAAAGCCGATCTGGCTGCCAGGATCTGGCCCTTGCCCTGTCGACGTATAAATGGTGTGGGCCCAAAGGCCGCAGCACGACTCGAGGAGCTGCAGGTCCACACTATCGGTGCGCTGGCGCAGTGCGAGCGTGGCTGGCTGATCGAGCACTTTGGCCGCCATCACGGCGCCTGGTTGCACGAAGCCGCCTGGGGGCGTGATGAGCGCGATGTCGTCACGCACAGTGAACCGGTGTCAATGAGCTGCGAGACCACCTTCGAGCGCGACCTGCACGCGGTGCGTGATCGACCGGAGTTGAGCGCGCTATTTACTTCGCTGTGTAAGCGCTTGGCGGCGGATCTGCAGCGCAACGGCTACGCCGGCCGCACCATTGGCATCAAGCTGCGCTACGACAATTTCCAGTCGGTAACGCGTGCCGTCACATTGCCTGCGCACACCGCCGAAGCTGCCGTGATACGCCGTAACGCGGGTCTGTGCCTGCGCAGAGCACCTCTGGAGCGGCGCTTGCGCCTGCTCGGTGTGCGCGTGGGTGGGCTCATCAAGGCAGCCGGGCTGCCATCGCCCGTACTGCCGCCCTCCACCAGCGATCTGTTCCAGCCATGATCAATCACGGCTTCGATCGTCCGTGAGACCTTCAGCTGTGCTGCTGTACGCGACCTTGCTACTGCCGGCCCTGGCCGGAGTTGCTGCGGGCGAAATCGCCGGGCAAAGGGTCGACGTGCGCGAAGTCACCGTGGGCCAGTCACTGCGTGGCGCGCTGTTGCACGGGCTGAACGGCCCTGACCGGGAGCTGGCTCAATTTCGCGGTCGCGCACTGATTATCAATGTCTGGGCGAGCTGGTGCGGTCCCTGTCGCGCCGAGGTGGCCTCGCTGGAGCGGCTCGCCTGGCGCGATGAGGGCCAGCAATTTGCCATCATCGGCATTTCCACCGACGACTATCGCGAGCAGGCGCTGGCGTGGCTGAAGCAATCCAACGCGACGATCAGTCATTACCTTGACAGTCAATTGCAGATGGAACAGATGCTGGGTGCCTCGCGGCTGCCGTTGACGGTGCTGGTTGACGCGCAAGGCAGGGTGCGGCTCAAGGTCTATGGTGCCCGGCAATGGGATGCTGCCGAGTCGCTGGCTCTGGTGAGCCGGAGCTTGGCTGGAAAATTCCAGCACGAATAGATTCAGGCCGACGCTGCAACCACCATTGCCGGGTCGAGTGCTGCGGCCCAGGCCAGCATGCCGCCCTCCAGGTGAGCCAGCGACGTGCGGCCCGCGCTCATAGCCAGATTCGCCGCCGACCAGCTGCGCCTGCCGCTGCGACAGATGAATACCAGCGGCAGCTGCAGCGGCATGTCCGCCAGCCGTCGCGGCAGTTCGCCGAGTGGCACGTTGATGGCGCCAGGCAGATGGCTGAGCGCGAACTCGCGCACTTCGCGCACATCTATCAGTGCCGGTGCCGTGTCATCGTTTGACTGGGTCTGCAGCAGTGACTGCAACTGTCCTGGATCGAGCCGCTTGATGGCCGTTGCGGAAAGGTCAACATTGGCTGCCACGCTTTCCTGTGGACTGCGTATCGATGGCGAATCTCCGCACACCGCGCAGTCGGTGCGGCGCGCAAATCTGAATTCATGCCAGCTCATGGCCAGCGCATCAAAGGTCAGCAGTCGACCCACCAGCGGCGTGCCGATGCCAACCACGAGCTTGAGCGCCTCAGCCGCCTGCAGCGCGCCGAGTATGCCGGGCAAGACGCCGAGCACACCGGCTTCGGCGCAATTGGGCGCAACAGCGTCAGCAGAGCGTGGAAACAGACAGCGATAGCAGGGACCCTGCCCGGGCAGGTAGCTCATGGCCTGGCCTTCGAAGCGATGTATCGCCGCCGCGACCAGAGGCTTGCGCATCAGCACGCAGACATCATTGACCAGATAGCGCGTCGTCAGCCGATCGCTCCCATCGATCACCAGGTCGTACTGTTCGACTATCCGAATCGCGTTGTCGGCGCGCAATTCGAGATCATGCGCCGCCACCGAGATCTCCGGGTTCAGCGACAACAAGCGATCGCGTGCGGCGCCTGCCTTGCTGCTGCCCACGCTTGCGGTGGAAAACAGTACCTGACGCTGCAGATTTGAAATCTCGACCCGATCATGATCAATCACACCCAGCGTGCCGATACCGGCGGCCGCCAGATACAGACTGGCGGGTGAGCCCAGGCCGCCGGCGCCGACTATCAGTACACGGGCGGCTTTGATTTTCTCCTGTCCGCTGCTGCCGATCTCTGGCAGCAACAGGTGACGACTGTAGCGGGCACGTTCAATATCGGAGAGCACGTCAGCCGCCACTGAGCGCGCAGATCAGATGCACGACATCACCACGCGCCAAAGGCGTTGCCAGGGTCGCCGCCTCCTGCGTATTGATGAAGATGCGGATGTGGGGTCGGATGCGCCCCTGCTCATCGATCATGCGAAAGCGTATGCCGGGATAGCTGCGCTCGAGTTCGGCGAGCAGCTGTTCAAGCGTGTCGCCCTGGGCGCTGACCTGCGCGGCCTCATTCGTATAGGAACGCAGTGGGCCGGGAATTCTTACTGCATGATCCATGTTCCGCCAAGTCGCTTTGCTACGCTACTGGAGCTGGAACATAACAGACAGACTGGACGTGGGAAAGCAGGAGCATGCAGGCCACACGACTGCGAGTCTGAGCAAGTCTATAGTGTGCGGGGTGGCAGGTTAGTGTTTGAATGCACTGTCGCTCACCCGGTGATATTTGCCGCGCGTCGACTTGACCACGGTGCCCCATGTGGCATCGCTGTACACGTGACAGCTGCCGGTGCAATCGCGCAGCTCGCTGGCCGTGTACTTCAGGCCATCTGAGGTTTTTGGATGCGCATCGGGCTTGAAGAGCGCCGTGTGGCATCCGCCGCAGCTGCCGGCATTGGCCATGGAGGGCCAGGGAATCTGCTCGCTGTTGCTGGTATGGCAGGCGCTACAGGCCAGCGCCGAGCGGTGCTCGCCGGGGAAGGCGGTCGAAGTGTGCACGAAATGCAGCACTGCCCAGTCCGGATAGCTGTGGCAGGTGGCGCAGCCCAGCCGCGTGCTCATGTGGGTAGCCGTGACACCGAAGGTCACGTTGTTGTTGTGGCAGGTGACGCAAGTGGCCGTCAGCGTCGTGTGATCCAGCAACGCCGGTTTCCACCCCAGTGAACCGTGGCAGGTATCGCACTGCGCCGTCGTGGGTACGTGCTTTATTGGCAATCCGGCTGCCTGCAGCCCGTTGTGACAGCTCTTGCAACTGTGCACGGCGATGGCGCTGTGCTCAAAGCGCGCCGGTGTCCAGGCATTGCTGGTATGGCAGGATTCGCAGCTGTTGTTGCTGGCAATGTGGTTTTTGCCCGTGCCCGTACCCTTGCCACGCGCCACGATACCGTTGTGACAGCTGTTGCAGCTGCCCTTGACCTGCAGGTGATCGACGCTCCTCACCGGCAGCCAGGCGAGCGTTGTGTGGCAACTGTCGCAGCTGTCGCTGGTGGCGATATGCGTCGTGGGTTTGCCAAGACCGCTGGCCACGGTATGGCAACTCAGGCAGGCGCTGCCCAGTGCGCGCCGATGGTTGAAGCCTGCAGCGCCACCCATTGCTGCAGTGCCGCCCAGTGTCGGTACGCCGTTTGCGATACCACTTTTTCTGATGACGGTGGTGGCCGCAGCGTGGCGCGCGCTGAATTTGTCCCTGGTGGAATGACAGCCTGAGCCGCCGCAGTCCACACCCGTGTAATGGCTGGCCGAATCGCGTACCCAGAGCCTGACGCCAGTATTCGTCTTCCAGGTCATGCCGATTTCATGGCAGCTCATGCAGGTCATGGCACGCACCGCGGCGTGCTTCATGATGGTTCCGGAGAAAGTCGTGAATACGGTGGCCGTATGGCAAAGCTCGCAGGCGATGGTCGCGGTGCCGTTGGGAGGGTTCGAAGGGATATGGCCCGTGGCACCAAACGGCGGTGCCTTGAGTGTCGGGGCCGCCATGTTGGCGAAGCTCAGGCCATAGGCGTGGCACTGCGCGCAGTTGCTGGTGATATTCACATGGTTCATGGTTGCCAGGCTGTAGTTGCCGGCCGTGGTATGGCACAGCACGCAATTGTTGGCATCGCCAGCCGGCAGCGGCAGGTGATTGGCCGGCAGATCCGTCGCGCCCTTGAAGCTGGTCGTATTGAAATGACAGGTGGAACATTCCCCGGAAACCACGTGCGCAGAACCGTCGGCCTTCTTCGCCGGGCGCACCTTGGTGGCTGGCGTGCCGACAAAGGTCTTGCCACTCTCATGGCAACTCGAGCACACCATGGCGGTCACCAGGGTGTGCACCATCGACGGCGGCGCCGTGCCACTGGCATTGCTGAACACGAAGCTGCTGAAGTTGCTGGCCGAGTGGCAGCCCTCACAGGCGATCGTGCCAGTCGGAATGTGATTGACCGGCAGCACTTTGGTCGCGGGCGTGCCCACGAAGATCTTGCCGGCACCATGGCAGTTGACGCAGCCCGTCGTAAAGCCGGTGTGTACCATCGAGGCAGGCGCTGTGCCGCTCGCGTTCGTAAATTTGAAACTCGTGAAGTTGGCCGGTGCATGGCACTGAGTGCACACCACCGTGCCGATCGGAATGTGATTGGCGGGCTCGACCACTGTGGCAGGAGTGCCCGCGAAGGTCTTACTCATACCATGGCAGGTACTGCAGGCGGTGCCCGACACCACCGCGTGATTCATCGGCGGACTCTTGTTGCTGATGACGAAGGTCATGAAGGCGGTGGGGCTATGGCAGCTCTCGCACGCCGCCGTGCCGAAGGGAACATGATTTGCCGGGGGCAGCTTCAGGGTCGGCGGCGCTATGTTGGCGAAGCTCTTGCCCGCAGCGTGGCACTGGGCGCAGTTCGTGGTGATGTTCGCGTGGTTCATGACCGCAACGCTGTAGTTGCCGGGAGTTGTGTGGCACAAAGCGCAGTTGTTGTTGTCGGCCGCCGGCAGCGGCAGGTGGTTGGCCGGCAGGTCGGTAGCGCCTTTGAAACTGGTGGCATTGAAGTGGCAGGTCGAACATTCACCAGCAACGACGTGCGCTGTGCCGTCCGCCTTGGACGCGGGCCGTACCCGGGTCGCCGGCGAACCGACAAAGCTCTTGCCTGCCTCATGGCAGGTCGAGCAGGCAATCGCCGTCACCAGGCTATGCACCATGGAGGCCGGCGCGGTACCGCTGGCATTCACGAACACGAAGGAACTGAAACTCGAATTGGAGTGACAGCCTTCGCAGGCCATATTGCCCGTAGGAATGTGCATCGCCGGCAGGGATTTGACCGCCGGCGTGCCGACCCAGCTCAGGCCTACGCCGTGACACGTTACGCAGCCAGTAGTAAATCCGGTGTGATTCATCGGCGGCACCGCGTTGGCGATTGCAAAGGTAGTGAAGTTGGTTGCTGCATGACAGCTGGTGCAGGCTGTCGTACCGATCGGAATATGATTGCCTGGCTCGACCCTGGTCGCCGGCGTGCCCACCCAGCTCTTGCCCGCGCCGTGGCAGGTGCTGCAGGCCACACCCGCGACCACCGCATGGTTCATCGGCGGACTCTTGTTGCTGATGACGAAGGTGGTGAAGGCGGTGGG
>JAYTUZ010000070.1:0-6345 GCA_043744295.1 Gammaproteobacteria bacterium
GATCGCGCCGTCTTTCGGCCGACGGCACTGGTCTGGCGCGCCACCGTGCCACAGCCGGTACGCACCGGGCTCGACAATTTCGCCATCAACCTCGGCTACCCCACGACCATTCTCAATGATTTTCTGCAGGGCAAGTTCGCCGATGGCGGTCGGGATCTCACTCGCCTGATCGTCAACACATTGTGCGGCCTGGGGTTTCTTGATCCGGCCACGGCAGCCGGACTGGAGCGTCACCAGGAGGACTTCGGGCAGACACTGGGCAAATGGGGGGTACACAGCGGCCCCTACCTGATGTTGCCGTTGCTTGGTCCCTCCACGGTGCGCGATGCGCCCGCCAAACTGGCTGATGACTTCAGCGATGCGCGCCACTACCTGCGCGATCCCTACCTGCGCTGGGGTCTGTGGGCGGTCAACAAGGCGGAACTGCGGGCCAAGCTGCTCGCCTCGGAAGATCTGCTCGAGCGCACCTACGACCCCTATGCCTTCGTTCGCAGCGCCTGGCTGCAGCGCCGCGACTATGCGGTGCGCGACGGCGCTGTCGATACCAGTGACCTCGAGCTGCCTGCCGATGAGCAAGCGCCGTCGCCCAACTAGGGCCCGCTAGCGCTCAAGGGGCCGCCCGGCCAGGCTCAGATCAACAGCGCTTCAACATCGCTCAAACGAGCCAGCGCCAGCAGCGCTGCGGGTGGAGCTGCAAATCGCAACACCCGACCGGCGGCCCGTGCCCAGGCCAGCCAGTCGATCAGCAGGGCCAGGCCCGCGCTATCGACCCGGGAAATGGCGCTTAAATCGATCACGATCTCGCCCGCGCTGGCGCCAAATGCCTGCAATCCGGCAGTGCGCAGCTGCGCCACTGTCGGCACCGTTGCCGCGCCCGACAACCGGAACCGGCCTGCGCCATCGGCAACCAGGGCGCCGGCGCCGTTCGCGCTACCCGTCCCTGCCCCGGACTGCTCTGTTGCCATGATGGCTACTTGCGCGCCGACTGCTGCTCAAGGCGGGTGATCAATGCATCCACCCCTTGCTGTTCAATCTGGGCATTGAAATCATCGCGAAAGCTCTTGACGTAGCTGATGCCCTCAATGATGACATCCCAGGTGCGCCAGCCCTGTGCCGTGCGACGCAGGCTGTAGTTGACGGCCACATTGGTACCATCTTTCTTGCGCACCTGGGTGCGAATGGTGGCCGTAGTGGCCGCTGGATCGCCGGTAAAGGGCAGCACCTTGAGCCGCTCGCCGGTGAAATCCAGCAGCGCCGTGCCGTAATTGGACAGCAACGAGTGGTAGAAGGCCGCAACGAAACGGCGACGCTGCTCGGCGCTGGCTGTATTCCAGTGCCGCGCCAGCACCAGGCGCGCGGCGTAGTCGGTATCAAAGTAGGGCAACAGAATGCGATCGACCAGGGCATCGACGCGCGCCGGGTTCTGCCGGTATTCGCCGCGGTGCGCATCGAGCTCGGCCAGCATGGCGCGGGCGGCGCTGTCGATGAGCACACCAGGCCCGCTGTCGTCGACCAGGGCAGCGGTGGTGACCGCCGGCGCTGGCGCCGCAGCCGGCGTCTCGGCCGCACGGGTACTCCACGCCGAGCCCAGCGCCAGGCCCATCGCCATGATCATCGGCACTGCACTATCACGGTTTCGCATCAGTTTCCTTTTTGCCAGCGAAGCCGGCAAATAACTTGTTGACCAGGTTTTCCAGCACGATCGCCGACTGGGTAAATTGAATCTGACCACCCTCGGCCAGATAAGTTGTGGCGCCGCCCGGGCCGATGCCGATGTACTTGGCGCCCAGCAGCCCTGAGGTCTGGATGGCGGCGTCACTGTCATCGGGTATCCGGTCATAACGCCGCTCTATGGACAGCGCGACTACCGCCTTGAACTCCGCCGGATCGAAACTCACCGCATCGACGCGGCCGATACGCACGCCCGCCATGGTGACGGGTGCGCCCACCTTGAGGTCGCCGACGTTATCGAAACGCGCCGTCACGTGAATGCTGGCGGCCGCGCTGCGCAGCTTCACGCCACTGCCGGGCAACTGCGTGGTCAGGAATGCCAGCGCCGCGAAGCCCAGCAACACGAATAGACCGGTGCCGATCTCCGTGCTGCGATTGCCATTGCTCATAGTCTCTGCTCCTTCAGGAACCCAGGAACGCCGCGGTCAGGATGTAATCGAGCAGCAGCGTCAAGATTGCCGAGCTCACGACCGTGCGCGTGGTGGCGAGCCCCACGCCCTCGGCAGTCGGCTCAGCATGAAAACCTTCGTAGACCGCCATCAGGCTGCAGGCCACACCAAAGCACAGGCTCTTGATCAGGCCTTCATTGACATCGTGCACCGTGACGGCACTCTGCATCTGCGACCAGAAAGAGCCGGATTCCACGCCCAGCAGGCCGACGCCGATCAACTGCGCCCCGAATATGCCGATGACATCGAAAATCGCCGTCAGCAGCGGCACGGCGATGATGCCACCCAGGAAGCGTGGCGCCACCACGTGGCGCACCGGATCGACCGCCATCATTTCCATGGCGTTGAGCTGGTCGGTGGCGCGCATCAGCCCGATTTCCGAAGCCAGGGCCGTGCCGGCGCGACCCGCGAACAGCAGCGCCGTGATGACCGGCCCGAGTTCCTTGATGAGTCCGAGCGCGGCTGCCACCCCGAGGGCCGATTCGGAGCCAAAGCGTTGCAGCAGATCATAGCCCTGCAGCGCCAGCACCATGCCGACGAACAGGCCGCACAGCATGATGATTACCAGCGAGCGCGCGCCGGCATTGTAGACCTGGCGCACCAGCAGGCGCGGTCGACGCAGCGCGGGCAGGCACTGCCCCACGATGCGACCCAGGAACAGCGCAACCCGCCCGGCGCGCGTGCAGGCCGCGAGCAGCACCGATCTGGCGGGCGTCTCGCTCACCAGTCACCGCCGAGCAACTGTTCGCGATAGTCGACGGCCGGCACGTGGAACGGCACCGGGCCATCAGGCAATCCGTTCATGAACTGGTTGACCACCGGCGCGTCCGCGGCGCGCAACTGGGCCGGACTGCCGGTGGCCACCACCTTGCCACCGGCCAGCAGGAAGCTGTGGTGCGCGATGCTGCTGATTTCCCGGACATCGTGCGTCACCACTATGCTGCTGATGCCGAGGGTGGCGTTCAGCGACTGGATCAGGCGCAGGATGACGCCGAGGGAAATCGGGTCAAGACCAACAAACGGCTCGTCATAAATCAGCAACTCCGGATCCATGACGATCGCCCGCGCCAGCGCTACGCGGCGCGCCATGCCGCCCGAGAGGGCGCTGGTGGGCAGGTCGGCCGCGCCGCGCAAACCTACCGCCTGCAGCTTCATGAGTACCAGACGACGCAACAGCGGTTCAGGCAAGCGACTGTGTTCGCGCAGCGGAAACGCCACGTTTTCAAAGACGCTCAGATCAGTGAGCAAGGCGCCATTCTGGAACAGCATGCCCACGCGCCGACGCAGGGCGTACAGAGCACGCCGATCAAGCGTGCTGATATCCTGGCCAAACACACTCACCTGCCCATGCGCGGGCGCAATCGCGCCCATCAGCAGCCGCAGCAGCGTCGTCTTGCCGGTGCCGCTCGGCCCCATGACGGCCGTGATTTCCCCGCGCCGCGCCTGCAGATCCAGGCCATCGAAGATCGTGTGACCGCCAATGGCGTAATTGACGCCGCGGACCTCGACAATGGTGTCGTCCGCAGCGCTGGAGTCGGCCATCAGGCCGCCTGCAGTTCCATGCCTGCCCGGTAGCTGCCGCCGCGTGCCAGGGCGTTCATGCGCGCCCAACGTGCAAATTCGCGCTGGCCCGCCGCCGCATTGGCGCTCTTCCCGCCCCAGGCGGTCAGGGCCGCATCCTGCAGGGCCCGTCCATAGCTGAAGGTCAACTGCCACGGTAGTGCCTTGTTGGCGTTCATCAGCGAGAGGTGCAGCGCGGCTTCGGCCGGCGACTGCCCGCCGGACAGGAAGGCGATGCCCGGCACGGCGCCAGGCACATGGCGCTTGAGGCAGCGGATAGTCGCCGCCGCCACCTGCTCGGGCGCAGCGCGCTGCGGGCACTGCTTTCCGGAGATCACCATGTTGGGTTTGAGAATCATGCCTTCCAGCCGCACGCGCGCCGCGCCCAGCTGCGCAAAAGTTTCCGCCAGTACCGCGCCGCTCACTTCCTCGCAACGCTCGAGCGTATGTGCGCCATCCATCAACACTTCGGGTTCGACGATAGGCACGATATTCTGTTCCTGGCACAGGGCCGCATAGCGCGCCAGCGCATGCGCATTGGCGTGGATCGCATAGGCAGTCGGAAAGCCGGCGCCGATATCAATGACGGCGCGCCACTTGGCGAAGCGCGCACCCAGCGCGTAATACTCGACCAGGCGCTCGCGCAGTCCGTCGAGCCCTTCGGTGATGGTCTCGTTGGCGAAGCCCGCCAGCGGCTTGGCGCCCGCGTCGACCTTGATGCCAGCGACCACGCCAAGCGCAGCCAGGTGCTTGGCAAAGGGTACGCCGGCGTGCGTCTTCTGGCGCAGCGTCTCGTCGTAAAAAATCACGCCACTGATCGATTTCGCCATATCGGGCGTGGTGAACAGCAGTTCGCGATAGGTCCTCCGGCTCTCCTCGGTAGATTCCAGCCCGATCTTGTCAAACCGCTTCTTGATGGTTCCGGAGCTCTCATCGGCTGCCAGAATTCCCTTGCCGGGAGCAACCATTGCTGCCGCTATGCTTTCCAGACTTTCCACACTCATGCGCCTGCCTCCAAAATGGGGGCGCAAGCATAGCAAAGGTCTTTAACCCAGGAGCAATTAGTACTAAACTAGTCCTACATTGGAGTTGCCATGCTGCGAATCAGCAAACTGACCGACTACGCGACCGTGCTGCTGGCTCGGCTTGCGGCCGAGCCCGAGCGCCAGCTGACGGCGGCGCAGCTGGCGGCCCAGACCCACCTGGGGGCCGCCACGGTGAGCAAACTGCTCAAACAGCTGCACGGCTGTGCGCTGGTGACCTCCACCCGCGGCTTGCGGGGCGGCTACCGCCTGGCGCGCCCGGCCGCGCAGATCAGCGCCGCACAGATTCTCGACGCGCTGGAGGGCCCCATGGCCCTGACCGAATGTGCGCGGCTCGCCCACACTTGCAGCATTGAGAGCACCTGCGGCGTCGGCCGGGCCTGGCAACGCGTCAATCTGGCGATTCGCCGCTCCCTGCAGGAGATCTCGCTGGTGGAACTGGCCGGGCTGAATGCCGGCAGCACGCGCTTCGCCGCGCTCGAGCGCCAGCTGCGCGTCAACCGGGGAGAGAACACGTGAACTCCAGCAACCCGGAGATTACCGCACTGCTCAATCGCGGCTACCAGCATGGCTTCGTCACGGATATCGACAGCGATACCGTGCCGCCAGGGCTCGATGAATCGGTCGTGCGGCTGATCTCGGCAAAGAAGCGTGAGCCGCAGTTCATGCTCGACTGGCGGCTGCGGGCTCTGGCCCACTGGCGCACGATGCGCGAGCCCCATTGGGCCCAGGTTCACTACCAGCCCATCGACTACAGTGCGATTTCCTATTACTCGGCACCCAAACCCAAGGGCAATGCACCACGCAGTCTGGACGAGGTTGATCCCAAACTGCTGGCCACTTACGCCAAGCTCGGCGTGCCGCTGCACGAACGGGCGCGGCTCGCCGGGGTGGCGGTCGATGCGGTCTTCGACAGCGTCTCGGTCGCCACGACTTTCAAGGAACGGCTGGCCGCCGCGGGCGTCATTTTTTGCCCGTTCTCCGAAGCCGTGCAGAACCATCCGCAGCTGATCGAGCGCTTCCTGGGCACGGTGGTGCCCTACACCGATAATTTCTACGCCACGCTCAATTCCGCGGTGTTTACCGATGGCTCCTTCGTATACATACCGCCGGGCGTGCGTTGCCCGATGGAACTGTCGACCTACTTTCGCATCAACGCCGCCAATACCGGGCAGTTCGAGCGCACGCTGATCATCGCCGACGCCGGCAGCCACGTCAGCTACCTGGAAGGCTGCACTGCGCCGATGCGCGATGAGAACCAGCTGCACGCCGCGGTGGTCGAACTGGTGGCGCTGGATGACGCGCAGATCAAGTATTCGACCGTGCAGAACTGGTATCCCGGCGACAAGAACGGCAAAGGCGGCATCTATAACTTCGTCACAAAGCGCGGCGATTGCCGCGGCCGGAATTCAAAGATCAGCTGGACGCAGGTCGAGACCGGATCGGCCATCACGTGGAAGTATCCAAGTTGCATTCTGCGCGGCGACGGCAGCCGTGGCGAGTTTTACTCGATCGCCATCTCGAACGGTATGCAGCAGGTCGACAGCGGCACGAAGATGATC
>JAYTUZ010000071.1:0-6308 GCA_043744295.1 Gammaproteobacteria bacterium
GAGTCGTAGTGATGCGCGAGATTCTGATCAATGTCACGCCGCGTGAGACGCGCGCCGCGCTGATTGAAAACGGCGTCACGCAGGAACTCTACATCGAGCGCGCCAGCCGCCGCGGTCTGGTGGGCAACCTCTACAAGGGTCGGGTATCGCGTGTCCTGCCGGGCATGCAGGCAGCCTTCATCGACGTCGGCCTGGAACGCACCGCCTTCCTTCACGCCGGCGATATCGCGCGCGCCGTGCCCGCCGAAGCCGAGCATGGCGTGCCGCCTGTTCCGGAAATTGCTTCGCTGGTGCTGCCGGGGCAGGAAATCCTGGTCCAGGTACTGAAGGACCCGCTCGGCAGCAAGGGTGCGCGCCTGACCACCTTTGTCTCGCTGCCGTCGCGCTTTCTGGTTTACATGCCCTTTGGGCAGGGCGTCGGTGTCTCGGCGCGCATTGCTGATGCCGAGGCGCGCGAGCAGTTGCGCGCACAGGTGCGTGAGCTGGCCGAGGGCGCGTCGGCCGCCGACGGCACTGCAGCGGGCGCGGCGGCGGGTGGCTACATCGTGCGCACGGCGGCCTATGGCGCGCCGCGCGAGGCCCTGCGTGCCGACATGCTGTATCTGGCGCGCCTCTGGGAATATGTGCGCCGGGAAAATCTGCGGGCCGGCGTCGCGACGCTGGTGCACGAAGACCTGCCGCTGGGCCCGCGCATGCTGCGCGATGAAATGGGTCCCGAGGTGGCCCGCGTGCTGGTCGATGCGCCGGCCGAGTGCGCACGCCTGCGCCAGTTTGCGGCGGCCTTCATGCCCGAGACCGTGGCGCGCATCGAGCAATACAGCGGCCCGCGGGCGCTGTTCGAACTGTACGGCGTCGAAGAGGAAATCAACCGGGCGCTCGACCGCAAAGTGCAGCTCAAATCGGGGGGCTACCTGGTCATCGACCAGACCGAATCGATGACCACGATCGATGTCAACACCGGCGCCTATGTCGGGCATCGCAATCCCGAAGACACGGTGTTTCGCACCAACCTCGAGGCCGCGGTGGCGATTGCGCGGCAACTGCGCCTGCGCAATCTGGGCGGCATCATCATTGCCGATTTCATCGATATGCAGGATGCCGCACATCGCGAGCAGCTGCTCGGCGCCCTGCAGACGGCGCTCAGCACTGATCGTGCCCAGAACCAGATTGCCAGCGTCTCGCCGCTGGGCCTGGTCGAGATGACGCGCAAGCGCACCCGCGAGAGCCTCGAGCATGTGCTGTGCGAACCCTGCCCGACCTGCCAGGGGCGCGGTTTCGTGCGCAGCGCCGAGACCGTCTGCCATGATATCTATCGCGAGGCGCTGCGCCAGAGCGCGCAGTTTCGGGTCGAGCAGCTGGTGATACTGGCGCACCCCGAGGTGGTCGAGCGCCTGCTGGATGAAGAGGCGCCGGTGCTGGCCGATCTCGAACAGCAGGTAGGCCGGCCGATACGCCTGCAGTCCGAGGCGCTCTACAGCCTCGAACAGTTTGACGTCGTGCTAGCCTGATGCTCATGAGCACCGACCGCGACCCGACTAGCGTTGCCGCCCTGCAGATGTGCTCGGGCGAAGAGCGCGGGGCCAATCTGGCCAGCGCCGGTCGGCTGCTGGCGCTCGCCGCCGCGCGTGGCGCGCGCGTGGCCGTGTTGCCGGAGAATTTTTCGATGATGGCGCGGCGCGATGCCGATCGGCGCGCGCTGGCCGAGGCCGATGGTGCCGGTCCAGTGCAGGAGTTTCTGGCGCAACAGGCCCGCGCCCTGAAGATGTGGATCGTCGCCGGCTCGGTGCCGGTTGCCAACGCACCCGGTGAGCGCAGCGCCCAGGCCTGCCTGGTCTACGATGAGCGCGGCGAGCGTGTGGCCCGTTACGACAAGATTCATCTGTTCGATGTCGATATCCCGGAACGCAACGAGAGCTACCGGGAATCGGCGCACATGGCGCCTGGCAATGCGGTGGTGACGCTGGCTACGCCGGCCGGACGCCTCGGTCTCTCGATCTGCTACGACCTGCGCTTTCCGGAGCTGTACCGGCAACTGCAGGGCGCCGGTGCGCAGTGGTTGGTGGTGCCGGCCGCCTTTACCGCGCCCACCGGCGAGGCGCATTGGGAGCCGTTGCTGCGCGCCCGCGCGATCGAGAATCTCTGCTACGTCGTGGCCAGTGGCCAGTGGGGCGAGCACCCCAACGGCCGGCGCACCTGGGGGCACAGCATGATCATCGATTACTGGGGCCGCATCCAGGCGCAGCTGGAGAGCGGCGAGGGTGTGATCAGCGCGGCGATCGATCTGCCGGCGCAGGCCGAGGCGCGCGGTAATTTCCCGGCACTCTCTCATCGCGTGCTGCACGGGTAGACTGCCAGGCCATGCCAGCCATGAACAGCACGATGAAATTGACGCCGGGCGCCAATGCCACCTTCAGCGCCACCGCCCTCAAGGTTGCCCGCAGCTCCTTGCTGGCGCCGGCCGGGCTCGACGAGCGCCTGCTGGGCAGTGCGCTCGATCTGGTGCTGGGCGCTGCCGTGGATTCCGCCGATCTGTATTTTCAGGTGTCGCAGGAAGAATCCTGGGCGCTGGAAGATGGCATCGTCAAGGAAGGCAGTTCGAGCATCGAGCAGGGCGTGGGGGTGCGCGCCATGGCCGGGGAGCGCACCGGTTTTGCCTACTCCGATGAGATCATGCCGCAGGCACTGGAAGAAGCCGCGCGCGCTGCGCGCGCCATCGCCGGCACGCCGCACAACGGCGCGGTGCAGGCCTGGCGCAAGGTCAGTGGTCATCGCCTGTATCTGCCGGACGATCCGCTGACCAGCCTCTCGGACGAGCAAAAGGTCGCCTGGCTGGAGCGTGTCGATCGCGAAACGCGCCGCATGGATCCACGCGTGGTGCGGGTCATGGCCAGCTGTCATGCCGTGCATGAGACCATCCTCATCGCCGCCAGCGATGGCACGCTCAGCGCCGACATCCGCCCGCTGGTGCGCATGAATGTGTCGGTGATCGTCGAGCAGAATGGCCGGCGCGAACAGGGTTATGCCGGCGCCGGCGGCCGCTATACGCTGGCCGAACTGGTCGCTGGCGACCGGCCATTTGAATTGGCGCGCGAAGCGGTGCGCCAGGGCCTGGTGAATCTCGAAGCCGTGAATGCGCCCGCCGGAACCATGAGCGTGGTGCTGGGACCCGGCTGGCCCGGCATCCTGCTGCACGAGGCAATCGGCCATGGCCTCGAAGGCGATTTCAACCGCAAGGGCACCTCGGCCTTCAGCGGCCGCATCGGCGAGCGCGTGGCCAGCCCGGGTTGCACGGTGGTCGACGATGGCACGCTGCCCGGGCGGCGCGGCTCGCTCAATATCGACGATGAAGGCACGCCGACCCAATGCACCACGCTGATTGAAGACGGCGTGCTGCGTTGTTACCTGCAGGATCGCCTCAATGCCCGGCTCATGGGCGTGGCGCCCACCGGCAATGGCCGCCGCGAATCCTTCGCGCACCTCACCTTGCCGCGCATGACCAACACCTACATGCTGCCCGGCCCCTATGCGCCCGAGGAAATCATCCGCTCGGTCGAGCGCGGCATCTACGCCGTCAATTTCGGCGGTGGCCAGGTCGATATTACTTCCGGCAAATTTGTATTCTCGGTGAGCGAGGCCTACCTGATCGAGAACGGCAAGCTCGGGGCGCCGATCAAGGGTGCCACGCTGATCGGCAACGGCCCCGACGTGCTCACGCGCGTCGCCATGGTGGGGAACGATCTGAAGCTCGATGCCGGGGTCGGCACCTGCGGCAAGGAAGGGCAGAGCGTGCCGGTGGGCGTCGGCCAGCCGACGCTGCGTGTCGATGCGTTGACGGTGGGCGGCACGGCGTAGCGCGGCGGTTGCCCACTGACATCGCGCCTCAGCAGGCGTATCGTGCGGCCTACGAACTCTGGTTCGCCGAGCATTGATCGCGACGCGTCCTGAGCGTAATTCGAAAAAAACCCACTCAAAACTCACCAAGGGGAATCTTATGTCAATTGCGAATCGCCTGGCCGCTTGTGCGGCACTCGCTTGTCTTGCGGTCGGAAGCGTCGCCGTCCTGGCGGACGATCACGCCTATTCGGAGGGCCCGGTCGTCAATGTGTCCAGAATCCGCACCGTCGATGGCAGGGGCGAGGACTATTTGAACTGGGTCGCCACCACGTGGAAACGGGAACAGGAAATCGGCAAAAAGGCCGGTTACATCGTCAGCTACGCGGTGTACTCAGTCGAACCCCGCACTCTTGAAGACGCGGACCTGCTGCTGGTGGTGACCTACAAGAACTGGGCGGCATTGGACGGCGCCCTGGCCAAGGGCGACGCCGTGGCCAAGGAAATCAGCGGCTCGTTGGCCGCTGCCAGTCAGGCACAGGTCGATCGCGCCAAGATCAGGACGGTGCTCGGCTCCACGACGATGCAGGAGTTGATACTCAAGTAAGGGATTCGCCTGCGCGGGAGCAGGGCCAGCGGTTCACCGCGAGCGATTTACCTGCATCGCACGGCAGGCTAGCATCCGGGCATGAGCCGACTCGCCAAACCGATCTATGAGAGCCTGCCAGTGGTCTATCTGCTGGGCGGGGTGGTGATGCTGGTGCTGAGCTATCGCTACAGCGCGAGCTGGTGGAGCGGCCTGTGTGCGGCGCTCGGTCTGGTGGTGCTGGTGGGTGGCCTGGCGGTGTGGCTGCACCGGCGCGATTATCGCGCCACCAGCGCCGATTACCTGCACCGTGGCAAGCCGGTACTCGACAATGACGAGACCCACAGCTGAGGCTCACTCGGCGCCGGAACCTTCCGCGCTCTTGCCACTCGCCCCCAGGGCTTCGTGCTCGCCGGTGTCGGCGGCGCTGTCAGCTGTCTGCTGACGGTGCCCGGGCCGCTCGTCGATATACATGAGCTGGTGCATGCCCAGAGTAATGACATCACCATCGTTGAGATTGTGACGGCGCAGGCGCTTGTCCTTGATGTAGATGCCATTGGTGCTGTTGAGATCTTCGAGCACGCTCAGCCGGTTGTTGCTGACGATCTGGCAGTGATAGCGGCTGATCGCACGGTTGTCGACACGCAGGTCGGCATCCGAGGCGCGGCCGATGATCAGGCGGCCGCGCTGCAGCGCGTGTTCGCCGACGGTGTGGCCCTCGCTGATCAGCAGCAGACGCGCCAGTGGCGCGCCGGAGCCTGGCTCGGCGGCACGCTGTTCGGAGTGCGGCGCACCGCGACCGTGGATGGCTGGCGGCCGCATGCCGGCGGCCGTACGGACCGCGAATTCGCTCCACTGCAGCTCCTCGATCGCCGCTTCGATATCCTCTGGCAACACCTGGTCGCGCTCGGCATTGAAGGCCGCGAGCATGGCGGTATCACATAGCGTATTGATCAAACGCGGCACGCCGCCGGTGTAGCGATAGATGATCGGGTAGCAGGCCGGCTGGAAAATCTCGCGGCCCTGCGAGCCGGCGACTTCGAGCCGATGCAGCACATAGCCCTGGGTATCATCGGCCGAGAGGGCGCCCAGATGAAAGCGCAGCCGCACGCGCTGCACGAGCTGCACCAGCTCGGGCGCATCCATCTTCTCGTTGAGCTCGGGTTGGCCGGCGAGAATGATCCGCAGCACCTTTTCCTTGGTGGTCTCGATCCCCGAGAGCATGCGGATTTCCTCGAGCACGCGCAGATTGAGGTTCTGCGCCTCATCGACGATCAGCAGCACCTTGCGCCCGGCTGAATACTGCTCGACCAGAAACTGATTGAGCGTCGCCAGCAGCTCGGCCTTCTTCATCTGAAAGGGGCTGAAGCCGAACTGCACCAGCACCGCCTGCAGAAACTCGAGCACCGAGACCTGGGTCTGGTTGATCTGGGCGACGATCACGTCCTTCTCGAGTTCGCGCAGGAAGGTTTCAATCAGCGTGGTCTTGCCGGCGCCGATCTCGCCGGTGATCACCACAAAACCATCGGTGAACCAGATGGTCGATTCCATGTACGCCTTGGCGCGCGCGTGTTCCTTGCTCAGGAACAGGAACTGCGGATCAGGACTGAGCCGGAACGGCAGCTCCTTGAGTTTGAACAGCTCCAGGTACATAAATTCTCGCTAAACCCCCTGGGCGCAGGGGGCAGCGGCTAGACTCGCCCAGCCATGGTGGAATTTCAAGGGAGGCCTGCCAGGCGCAGGCCCAGCGCCCGCAGCAACGCCCGGGTGCGGCGGTTGCGCTCAGCCGCGCTCGGCGCCAGCAGCGTGCAGTGCCCGAGCTTGCGTCCCGGACGCGGGCTCTTGCCGTAATCGTGCAGGTGCAGCCCGGGCAGCTCGAGCAGGGCGGCGC
>JAYTUZ010000072.1:0-1960 GCA_043744295.1 Gammaproteobacteria bacterium
CATCAGACTCGTAAGCCAGCCTGCGCTTGCCAACCGACCACTCACGAGGTACCACGGTGAAGAAATTGCTCAGTGTCCTGCTGCCAGTGCTGGCTGGCAACGCGGTCAGTGCCGCAGTGCCCGATGCCGGATGGAGCGCCTACGGCGGTGACGCGGGCGGCACACGCTACTCATCGTTGACGCAGATCACGCCAGCGAATGTCGCGCAGCTGCGCGTGGCCTGGACCTTTCGCACCGGCGAGCTCGGCCAGGGCGTGAAGGACTGGAGCCGCTCGGCCTTCGAAGCGACGCCCATTCTCTACGATGGCACGCTGTACCTGACCACCAGCAGCACCGATGTGGTCGCGGTAAATGCGGTGAGCGGCAAATTGCGCTGGCGACACGACAGCGCCAGCCGCAAGGACCTGCACTATTCCGATGGCGTGTCGCGCGGCGTGTCGCTGTGGGTGGACGAGGCGAGCGCACTCACGGCGGTGTGCCATGCACGCATCTATGCGCCGACGCTCGACGGACGCCTGCTGGCGCTCGATGCGGCCACGGGCAAGGCCTGCGTGGATTTCGGCGAGCAGGGCGCGGTCAATCTGTTGAGAGACATCCGCTCGCAATACGAAGCGGGTGATGAGTGGCGCGATTATCTGGTCACCTCACCGCCCGCGATCCTCGACGGCAAGGTGATCGTGGGTTCATCGATCGGCGACAACCGCGCAGTGCGGGAAGAGCTCGGCACCGTGCGCGCCTTCGATGCGCGCAGCGGCCAGCTGGTGTGGAGCTGGGATCCGATTCCGCGCGACGCCAGTAACCCGGTATACAACCAGTGGAGTGCCGAGAGCCTGAAGAGCGCGAGCGCAGCCAACGCGTGGGCGCCGCTGTCGGTCGATCCGGTGCGTCATCTGGTGTTCGTGCCCACGGGCTCGGCGAGCCCCGATTTCTACGGCGGCGAGCGGCCGGGCGACAATCGTTGGGCGAACTCCGTGGTCGCGCTCGATGGCAACACCGGTGCGCTCAAGTGGGGCCAGCAGCTGGTGCACCACGACCTGTGGGATTACGACGTCGCCTCGCAGCCGACGCTGGCCGAGCTGCTGCACGATGGGCGGCGCGTGCCGGCGGTGATACAGGCCACCAAGACCGGGTTCCTGTTCACCTTCGATCGCGAGAGCGGCGCGCCGCTGTTTCCGATCGTGGAGCGGCCGGTGCCGCAGGATGCAGTAGCGGGTGAGCACCCCTCGCGCACGCAGCCCTTTCCGGTCGCGCCACCCGCGCTGACGCGCCAGTCGAAAGTTACAGCCGATGACGCCTGGGGCGTGGCGTGGTTCGATACGCGCGGTTGCCGCAAGCGCATCGAGAGCTATCGCTCCGAAGGTCTCTTCCAGCCGCCCTCGCTGAAGGATTCGCTGATGCAGCCTGGCAACGCGGGCGGCTCCAACTGGGGCGGCATCGCTTTCGATCCGCAGCGCCAGATTGCCGTCGCC
Organism: Gammaproteobacteria bacterium; assembly: GCA_043744295.1. Classification (GTDB taxonomy): domain Bacteria; phylum Pseudomonadota; class Gammaproteobacteria; order Steroidobacterales; family Steroidobacteraceae; genus FEN-1191. The sequence continues at coordinate 1,470 of JAYTUZ010000072.1, forward strand.
AATACCATGACGCTGCCGTTCGTCGTGACGCTCATTCCGCGCGCGCAGTTGAAAGCGCAGCAGCAGGACGATGCCTACAAGGATTGGGAATTCGCGCGCCAGAACGGCACTCCCTACGCCATGCGGCGCACCGCGTTCGAGTCCAGGCTCGGAATTCCCTGCGTGAAACCACCGTGGGGCCAGCTCACCGCCGTGGACATGCAGCACGGCACCATCAAGTGGCAGGTGCCGCTGGGCGACACACCGTACATACACATGAACCTGGGCATGCCAGGTCTCGGCGGCCCGATCGTCTCGGCGAGTGGACTCATCTTCATCGCTGCCAGCCTCGATGACCGGCTGCGCGCCTACGCGACCGACAACGGAAAACTGCTGTGGGAAGTGAAATTGCCGGCCGGTGGCCAGGCCACGCCGATGACTTACGCGATTGGCGGCAAGCAGTATCTGGTGATTGCGGCGGGTGGTTACAAGGGCGACAGCACGCGCGGCGA
>JAYTUZ010000073.1:0-1959 GCA_043744295.1 Gammaproteobacteria bacterium
CGGCCTGGGTGTGCGGGCTCGGCCACGGCGTGCTGCAGCACACACCCGAGGAGAATGTGCGCCTGGTCATTCGTCTGCAACGCGAGATGTTCACTTGAACGCGGTGGAACGCCGCGCCCAGTCGGCCAAGTACGACGTGGCAGGGCCGCGCTATACGAGCTATCCCACGGTGCCTTACTGGGACGAAACGCCCAGCGAGCAGCAGTGGCTGGAGCGGGTCGGCGCCGCGCTGCAGGCCGGTATCGGCAACGGGCACGGCGCTGGCATCTATGTGCATGTGCCGTTCTGTCGCGCACTGTGCACCTTCTGTGGCTGCAACACCCGCGTGACCCGCACCCACACCATCGTGCAGCCCTACGTGCGTTCGGTGCTCAGTGAATATGCGCTCTATCGCGAACGACTCGGTGTGACCGAGCTGGATATTGGCGAACTGCACCTCGGCGGCGGCACGCCGACTTTTCTGAATCCCGACGAGCTGGGCGAACTGGTGGGCGGCCTGCTCAGTGCCTCGCGGCTGCGGCCCGATGCCGTGTTGTCGCTTGAGGTCGACCCGCGCGTGACCAGCAAGGAGCAGCTCTCGCTGCTGGCGCAATACGGTTTCAGGCGCATCAGCCTGGGTGTCCAGGATTTCGATCCGCGCGTACAGGCGATCGTCAACCGCGTGCAGAGTGTCGAACAGGTGCGCGGCGTGACCGAGCAGGCGCGCGCGCTCGGCTTCAACAGCGTCAACTTCGATCTCATCTACGGCCTGCCGCTGCAGACAATGGCGAGCATCGAGGCCACGATGGAGGCGGTCTGCGAGCTGCGACCCGATCGCATCGCGCTCTATGGCTACGCTCACGTGCCCTGGATCAGGCCCGGGCAGCGGCGTTTCACCGAGGCCGACCTGCCCGAAGGCGAGGCCCGGCGCGCACTCTATGAGCTGGGGCGCGAGCGACTGGAGAGCGCCGGCTATCGCGAAATCGGCCTCGATCATTTCGCACTCGAGACCGACAGCCTGTGGACCGCGGCACGCACCGGTGTCATGCATCGGAATTTCATGGGATATACCGATGCCTACACGCGCCCGCTATTGGGTCTGGGAGTCTCGGCCATTGGCGACGCCGGCGACGCCTTTGCCCAGAACGAGAAGGACCTGCAGCCCTACCAGGAACGCATCGCGCGCCGCGAATTGCCCTTGCACCGTGGCCACCTGCTCGACGCCGAAGACCAGGTGCTGCGTCGGCATATTCTCAATCTGATGACGCGGATGGAAACCCGTTGGGCAGGCGAGGATTACACGCCTTTTCTGGAAAATGTAGCCGAGCGGCTGGCAGAATTTGCCGGGGACGGTCTGGTCGAGCTGGCCGCAGAGCACTGCCGCGTGACCGAAGCGGGGCGCCCGTTCCTGCGCAACATCTGCATGGCCTTCGATGCGCGCCTGGTGCGCCGCAGTCCCGATCGACCGCTGTTCAGCAGCACCAGCTGAACCTGGCCAATCGCCGGCCTACATGGGCTTGAGCACCGCCAGCATCAGTATCGGCAGCACCAGCAGCAGCGCGCCCTCATTGAAGAATCGCAGTGCCAGGCCACTGGGGAGCGTGGCGCCGGCACGCATGCGCTGCACGAACAGTCGGCAGGCAATATGGTAGGCGATCAGCCCGAGCACCAGCAGCAGCTTGATGTGCAGCCATAGTCCCGAATAAGCATAGGCTTGCCATAACCACAGCCCGAAGCCCAGTGCGAACAGCGCCATCAGGGTCATGAAGCCGTAGAGGCGGCCCGCCATGATAACCAGGCGGCGCACATCCTCGCCCGCATCGCTGCCTTCGCGGTAGTGAACAAAAATTCGCGGCAGATAAAAGATGCCGGCCATCCAGGCCATGACGCCCAGGATATGAAAACTCTTGATCCACAACATGGCGTCATCCTGCCTGTTTGCCGACCAGTCACGCAAGCGGGGCGAACTTGCCCTAGACT
>JAYTUZ010000074.1:0-6293 GCA_043744295.1 Gammaproteobacteria bacterium
GCGACGATCGGCTTGAATCGCGCCGTCAGCGATGTGGCGGTGGCGCGCTGGAAGTACTGCGTACCGGCATCATCGCCGCCGCTGAGAATGCCCTTGGCATCCTGCAGTGTCATGCTCTTGAGCGCCTGCTTGAGCACCGGCCTGGCCTCGGTCACCGCCGCTTCAGCGGCGCGATTCATCGCCAGCTTGAGCGCATCGGCGTCATCACCCCGGCCCAGCATGCGCAGTCCGCGCTCGGCTTTTTGCAGCGCCGGCGGCAGCGCAATGGTGACCTTGGGATTCTTGAGGAAGCCATCCGTCACCCCCAGATGCGCCACGGCAGCGTCAATGCCTTGGCCAAGCGCGGCGCGCAGGCCTGAAGCGGCATCTCGGGAGCTGAGCAGGTCGAGCGCATTGGCCGCGGCAGCAGCCGGTTGCAGGTTGCCCAGGCACAGCAGCAGCACCGCCAGCAAACCCACGGCAATCCTCTTGTCGGCATTCATGGCGCACTCCTGATGACTACCACATGTCCTTGAGGCGCGCGCCAATGTCGACCGATTCGGCACGGGCCTCGTTCAGGCTGCTCTCGAGACTGTTAGAGCCCTGGAAAGCACTCTGCTCGCAGCACTTGAGCACCTTGTCGCTGACAAAGCGGCTGCGCGCTCCATACACATGCGCATCGCCAGTGCGCGGCTGCTGGGTCAGCGGAAACTTCAGCGGCGCACACAGGTACAGCTCGTTGCGCGCCCGGGTCATGGCGACATACAGCAGGCGGCGCTCTTCATCGATCAGCTCGTTGCGACCGGTGGAAAATTCCGACGGAAAACTGCCATCGACCACGTTGAGCAGGTACACCGTGTCCCATTCCATGCCCTTGGCGGAGTGCACCGTCGAGAGCACCAGGTAATCCTCGTCGTGCAATGGCTTGCCGGCCAGATCGCCGGCGCCATTGGGCGGATCGAGCGCCAGCTCGGTGATGAAGCGTTCGCGCGAAGGGTATTGACTCGAGAGCTGCTCGAGCTGGTCCAGGTCGCCCAAGCGCGTGTGCGTCTGCTCGTACTGACGCTCCATGTGGGGCTGGTACCAATCGCGCGCCAGCTTCACCTGGCCGGGCCAGGGTTTTTGCGGTTCTGCCAGGATGGCGAGCAGCTTGGCCAGCTTGGGCAAATCCTGCAGTGCGGCCGCAGGCTTCTGTATCTCGGCCAACAGCCCGAAGCTGCCGGCGCGCGCTTCGAGCTCGGTGATGATGCGCTGGGCGTTGGCCGGGCCCATGCCCGGCAACAGCTGCAGTACGCGAAACGCCGCCAGCGAGTTGCGTGGATTGTCGGCCCAGCGCAGCAGCGCGAGCATGTCCTTGACGTGCGCGGCCTCGAGGAACTTGAGTCCACCGTATTTCACGAACGGAATGCGCCGGCGCAGCAACTCGACTTCGAGCAGGTCACTGGCGCTGGCGTTGCGAAACAGCACCGCCTGCTTGCGCAGCAATACCCCGGCCTCGCGCCGCTTGAGCACCTGCCCGCAGACATATTCGGCCTGCGACTGCAGCTCGTCGGCGCTCACATAGTGGGGCTTGCTGCCGTGGCCGCGCACCGACAGCAGGTGCTTGCGATGCTGGCGCGGCGCATCGCTCATCAGCGCGTTGGCCACATCGAGCAAGGGCTGCGTGGCGCGGTAATTCTGCGCCAGGGTCACGACTTCGGCGCGCGGCTGGTACAGATCGGGAAAGCCGAGGATATTTTCCACCGCCGCGCCGCGAAACGAGTAGATCGACTGCGCATCGTCGCCGACCACGGTGATGCCAGAGCCATCGGGCCGCAGGCCGCGCAGGATTTCACCCTGCAGCCGATTGGTGTCCTGGTATTCATCGACCAGCACATGATCGAAATTTCCACCCACCTGCTGCGCCAGGCGCGGCTCGCTCATCATGGCGTGCCAGTAAAGCAGCAGATCGTCGTAGTCGAGCAGGCCATAGCGCTGCTTGCGCTCGACGTAGGCGCGGCACAGCTTGCCCAGTTCCTGCTCCCAGCCCAGGCACCAGGAAAACTGCTGCTCGAGCGTCTCGTGCAGGCTTTTCTGGGTATTGACGCGCCAGGAGTAGATCGCGAGGCAGGTGTCTTTGCGCGGAAAACGCTGGTACTGCTCGGTATAGCCCAGTTCCTGGCGCAGGTTATCGAACAGATCGGCCGAATCGCCCCGATCGATGACGGTGAAGCCCGGTTCGAGCTTCAGATGTCGCCCATAGTGGCGCAGCAAGCGGTTGCCGATCGAATGAAAGGTGCCGGCCCAAGACAGGCGCTGCAGCATGGTCTGCGCCTTGTTGCCCAGCGTGTCGTCGAGCGCCTGGCGCAGCACGTCATGCGCACGCCGGCGCATCTCGGCCGCCGCGCGGCGCGTGAAGGTGAGCAGCAGGATGCGCGCCGGGTCGACGCCATGCATGGCCAGGTGGGCCACGCGATGGGCGACGGTGCTGGTCTTGCCAGTGCCGGCACCGGCCACCACCAGCAGCGGGCCGGCGCGCACGCCCTTGCCTTCGGGCAGGTTCTCGCCAAAGGTGGCCGCCCGCTTCTGCGGGGTGTTCAGGGTACTGAAGGGATCAATGGTCGCCACTGTGCGAATATATAAGGCATTGGGCCTACCGGGCTATAGCAGTATGCAGGAAGCCCGCACACCCCCGACCGAGGAAACTTCGCAATGTACCTGCTGCGTCACGGGCAAAGCTATTTCAACCTGCATTTCAGCGCAACCCGTGTAGACCCGGGGATCGAGGATCCGGAATTGACGCCACTCGGAGCCGAGCAGGCCGCGGCGGCGGCCATGCAACTGGCGGATGCCGCACTGACGCGGATCATCATCTCGCCCTACACGCGAACCCTGCAGACTGCGCAACCGATCCTGGCGATTCACACGGTGCCGGCCGAGATCAGGCATGAGGTTCGTGAACGGACCGCATTTGTGTGTGACATCGGCAGCCCGCCCGACCTGCTCGCCAGCCGCTTTCCACACCATGATTTCGCGCATCTGCCCTCGCGCTGGTGGCACGAGGGCGTGGAATCGCTGGAACAGACGATCGCGCGTGCGGATGCGTTCCGTGCCCACATGGCAGCGAGCGAGGATAGCGCAACGACGCTGTTGGTCAGCCACTGGGCCTTCATCCTGGCGCTGACCGGCAGTTCGATCAGCAACGGCGAGCTGCTGCAATATGACCCAAGGTCCGCGCCGCCGGAAGAAATTGTGTTCACACCGTGAGCAGCCGCGTGCATAACGGGCAGCAACAGGTCTGGCGGACGGGCACCCCTTGCGGCCCGGGCGGTAAATAGTGAAACATGCGCCCATGAGCACCACAACCACCATGGGCGCGAGCGGTGTACTCGCGCGTATCGCGGCGGCACTGGCGCTGGTGCTTTTGACCTTCAACCCCGGCGGCTATTCCTACTACCACTGGGTGGCGCAGGCTTTTCCGCATCTCAGCGCGCTGCAGGTGGTGGCTGGCATCGCACTGGCGATTGGCTGGGTGATCTATGTCACGGCCACGCGCCGTTCACTCGGCATGTTTGGCGTTACCCTGTTGATGGCGCTGTTCGCCGCGCTGATCTGGCTGGCAGTGCAAAATGGCTGGCTGCATCTGAGCAGCGGCACGGCGGCGGCCTGGATTGTCGTGCTGGTCACCGGCCTGATACTCGGCATCGGCATGTGCTGGTCGTTCGTGCGCCGGCGCCTGAGCGGCCAGACGGATGTCGATCAGGTCAGCAGCCACTGACTTCAATGTGAGCATAGAAAAACTCAAGCCTGTGTTCAGCGGGCGCGTCATCACACTCAACGTCGAAACCGTGCGCCTGCCCAACGGCCACGTGGTTGATCTGGAGATCGTTCACCACCCCGGCGGCGCGGCCATTGTCGCGCTCGATGAGCAGGGCCGCGTGTGCCTGATCCGGCAGTTTCGCCACGCCTACGGTGGTTGGATCTGGGAATTGCCGGCCGGCAAGCTCGAGCCGGGCGAACCACCACAGGAGACCGCGCGACGCGAACTCATTGAGGAGGCGGGCTGCGAAGCCAGTGACTGGCATGCTTTGGGTGCTTATGTCACCTCGCCCGGGGTTTTTACCGAAACTGTGCACCTGTTCATGGCCCGCTCGCTGCGAGCCGCCAAAATAGCGCACGAGGCCGCAGAATTAATCGAGATTCACTGGATTCCGATTGCTGAGGCCTGCCGGCGCGCTCTGAGCGGCGAGCTGGTTGATGGCAAGACAGTGGTGGGTTTGCTGCGCGCGCAGGCGTTGCTGGATAAATCGCCGCCGGACATCGTATAGATGATCAGCACCAGGAAATTGAAGCGACCATGCCGATACGCAGGAATTCAATGTCAGGCCGGACGATTGCCGCGACCGGCAGCTTCGAGCTGAGTCTCGAGGAGCATCCGTCTGCGCCGCTGGCAGGCGGCTATAACCCCTACGATACTTTTCCGAGCGTGCGGCCGGCTGGCGGCGCGCAGCAGAATGCCGACCTGCGCCGCCTGTCCGAGTGGATCCGGCTCAAGCGGCAGGTCGCGCAGATCAAGAAGACGGATAAATACCGAGATCGAGACGCCAAGGCGCACGCGCCAGCGTCTTCACGAGTGCCGTTACGGGAGGCAGGCGATGTGGTGGAGCTTGGCGGCGTTGGTAAGGCGGTAGAAGCGGCGTAGTTCGTGGCTTACGGCGCCCTGCGCGTCGACACTGCGAGCGCGCAGCTTTTGCGCGAGGCGCTGGCAAAAGCGGGCGGCGCTTTGATTGGCGCGCCGATACAGGCCGCGCTGCTCGCCGGCCAGCTGTGGATCGACCTGGGCCCGCTCGAACAGCAGGTGATGCAATTCGGCGGGAAAATATTGCGGATTTTGCGCGCGCAGCAGGGCAACGCTGCAGACGTATTTGTCGATCTCGGCCTGCAATTCCAGTTCGTGCACGCTTACCGGGCGATGGTGGGCGGCGTTCCAGGTGAGATAGGCGAAGTGGCTGACGCCCTCGAGGGCGGTCCAGTAGTCGGCAATGTTGCCGCCGTGCAGCGCCTCGAGCGGATCGGTCGCGTCCAGGCGCTCGAGCAACTGTGGGTCGAGATACAGCGCCACCGACATACCGGCGCCATCATCATCTTCGGCTACCAGCAGCTGTTCATCCGTTGAAGTGCCAACCTGTGCCAGCGGCAGCAGGCCGCGATCGGTAGTCAGGAATTCAGCCACGTCAGGCCCGCGCGGCACATCGTAGATGGTGGCGAGCAGCTCCTGCAGTTGCTGCAGCAACATGGCCGGCACTCTTCAGTGGGCCCGCAGCGCCACCGGCGTGGCCTCCACACCCAGGCGCCCCAGCTGCGCGCGTGCGCGCGCGCTCCCAGTGCGCAGCCATACTTCATAGAGGCGCAGCACATCGCGCTGGGTATAGACCCTGGCGCTGTCAGCGATTTCCCCGAGCGCATCCACCAGTGGCTGGAATTTTGTCGCCAGCTCGGCGTATACCTGCGCCAGCACGCGCCGCCGGCCGTGCGCCAGCGACTGCGCCAGCGTGCCGTAGGCGCGTCCACCCATGGCAATGTGATAGTCGATGTCGATCAGCCGGCGTGCAAAACCGTGCGCGAAAAATCCGGCGATGAACAACGAGATGTCGCCCAGTCGTTGCAGCGCATGCTCGCGCTCCGCAGGCGTGGCAGCTTCCAGGGCGGCGCTGAACAGCGGTACCAGTGGCGGCAGCCTGGCGCCGGCCGGCGTGCTGGCGTGCAGCTGCTCGGTGCGCGAGTACAGCGTCAGCAGGTTGACGACGTATTGTTCGGTCTGATCTTCGACCGCGACATGCTGGTGCACCAGGGCGCCATGCAGCGCATCACGGAAGTACTCCGTCAGATTCGCCACCGGCAACACCGTGCCTGATTCCGTGTCCCTTTGCATGCATGCACCTTCGAGGAAAGCCGCAACCACGGGTCCAGTGGAGCACGCTGCAGCCGGCAGCGATCGATACCTCGGTCACAAAACCGCGATCAGAACTGCTGGATCTGTGATGCAATAGCGCTGCTGCGCTGGCACTCGCCAGTGCCCATTGCCAACGAGAGCCGCATGCCTGAACTCACGCTGATCATTGGTAACAAAAACTATTCGTCCTGGTCGCTGCGGCCATGGATCCTGCTGCGGCACCTTGGCCTTGAATTCACCGAGCAGCAGATTCCGCTCGACCAGGCGGACAGTGCGGCGCGAATTCGCGCCATCAATCCGGCGGGCCGGGTGCCGGCGTTAAGGCACGGCGAGCTGCTGATCTGGGAATCGATCGCGATCGGTGAATACCTGTGCGAACTGG
>JAYTUZ010000075.1:0-6276 GCA_043744295.1 Gammaproteobacteria bacterium
CTGGGCATGCAGCGGAATTTCACGAACGGGCAGGTATTCCTCCAGGCCAATCGCCGCGTGGATGCCAGCGGATTCGGTCAAGCCGTGGTGCGCGACGAACTGAATCTGCGCCTGAACAGAAATCTCAGCGAGCGCGTGCTGGTTTCGGCCAGCGCTGTCGGCATCTGGACCAGGCCGGTCGCCACCAGTTCCACACTGAGCAAGCGCCGCTACTACGTGGCCTCGCTGGGCGGCGAGTGGCGCATACGGCGCAGCACGAGCATCGTGGCGAGATTGCAGTATGCCTCGCGCCACAACGAGCTCCAGGCCGACACGCCCAACTCCACCTCGGCTTACGCCGGCGTGGTATTCGAGCCGCACCGGCGTAATTGACCTCCAGCCCAGGGCCGCACGCGCCGGTCTGGCGGCCGCGTCGCGACCCACATCACAATTTCGGGCAGTTCAGGCCGGCCCGGGAGCTTGGCCGGGCAGCAATTAACGTGCATCATGCCCGGATGAACAGGCCGACCTAGGACTTTGACCTTCATGGCGAACGAGCATAGTGATAGTGGGGGATTACCTGATCTGGCGGCGGTCCTGCGCCGCCGACGCATGCTGATGCTGGCAATTGGCGGGCCGATCGCCGTGGCAGCGCTCCTGATGTTGGTGTTCTCTCCGCGGCTATACCGATCGGAGGCCACTCTGGCCATCGAAGAGGCCCGATTGCCGGGCATCGGCCAGACCAGCACCACGCAGAACCAGAATTACGCCGATCAATACGTCAAGGATCTAACCGACGAAGTGCTTGGCGCCGAGAGCCTGTCGGCGCTGCTGCGCAAACAGGGCGACATGCCGGGCGACAGCAGCCCCGAACAGCGTGCCGCTTTGATCAAGTCGCTGGGCCGCCGCACCAGCGCCAAGGTCATTTCCGACCAGGTGCTCGACCCACAGACCGGGCGCGAACGTACCATCATTACCGCGCTCGAGATCCACTATGACGGCCGGACGCCGCAGGCCGCGAACGCCGGCACGCAATGGCTGGTGGACGCTTTCGTCCAGGCCGACCGTCGGATGCGCCAGCGTCGCGCCGAGAGCTACGACCGGTTTTTGATCAGCGAAGCCGACCGGCGCAAGCGCCAGGTCGATGTCGTCGACAAGCAGCTGGCCGATTTCAAACAGCGTAACATCGGGCGCCTGCCGGAGCTCAATGCCCTGAACCTGGATTTCAAGGATCGTGCCCAGCGCGACCTGGATGACAAGCAGGCGCAGTTACGCACCCTGGTCAACGAACGCTCCTTTGTGCAACAGCAGCTCCTGCAGGCTGCGGGCCAGAACAGCAGTTCGCTGCGCCTGCAGGATCTCGAGGACAGCTACCGGCAGCGTTTGCAGACCTATGACCCCAGCCACCCGGACATGCTGGCGATGCAACGGGAGATCGAACAACTACGCACCGGTGCTGGCCAGCGTGGCGGCACCCTGAGCGAGCAGCTGGCAACGCAGCGCGACATCCTGGCGCAGGCCCGGCAGCGCTATAGCGACAGCCACCCCGACATTGTGCGGCTCAAGGCCAACATCGCTGCGCTCGAAAAACGCATTGCCGCAGGGGAGTCGGCCGATACGCGCACCACGCCATTGTCAGCCACCGAGCTGCAGCTGCGGACCCAGGCGAACTCCCTCGATACGCAGATCGCCTCGCTCCAGAACCAGATGGCCGATGCGCGCAACCGGATTTCCGCGGTACAGACCCAGCTCGAGGCCACACCCCAGGTCGAGCGCGAGTACTCCGCGCTTACTCAGCAGATAACTCTGGCCCGCACGAGCTACCAGGACATCATGCAACGCCGGATCGACAGCGACGCCAATCAGTCGGCGATCAGTTCGGGCTCCTCTGACGTGTTCCGTGTTACCGAGCGCCCCACTTTGCCGGACGCGGCTGCCACCTCACGCTCACTGGCCATTCTGATAATCGGGTTTGGCGGCGCATTTTCCGTGGCGATTGGCGCCGCAATGATCGCCGAACTGCTCGACGGCACGGTGCGCGGCGCGCGCGACATCCGCCAGCTGCTGGGCGTGGTGCCGCTCGGGAGCGTGCCCGAGATACACAATGCTGCTGCCCGTGAAGTGCTGCGGCAGCAGTGGTTCAAGCTGGGTGGCACGGTGTTGCTGGCTAGCACCGTACTGTTTTTCATTGGCCAAAAGCTGACAAACTGAGCCATGAGCATCATCGAAAGATCATTGCAGAAGATCGCCTCCGGGCGTGCGAAAGCGGCGCAAAAACCAGCGCGCGATGTCCCACGTCAGGCAGCGCGCAGCGACGCTGCCGAGGTTGCCGCCGCGCGCCAGTACCGTCGCCTGACCATGGATCCTGCGGCGCTCGAAGCCAACAAGATCCTGGTGGACAAGTCAGACCCACACGCAACGGCCGCTTACAACATCGTGCGCACGCGCCTGCTGCAGCGCCTGGCGAGCAACGACTGGCGCAGCGTGGCGGTGACCGGCACTCAGCCCGGCGAAGGCAAGTCACTGACCGCCATCAATCTGGCGATTGCGCTGGCCCGGGATGAGAACACCTGGGTGTTTCTGGTCGATATGGATCTGAAGCGCCCGTCGATCGCGACACAGCTCGGCCTGAAATTCGACCAGGGCCTGAGCGACTACCTGGGTGGTACCGCGAAGATCGAGGACATCATCTACGATCCCGGTATAGCGCGGCTGGCCGTGATCCCCAACGCCCATGCGGCCGAGCAGCCTTCGGAATTGCTCGGTTCAGCGCGCATGGATGAACTGGTCGGGCACCTCAAGAGCGATAGCCCGAAGCGCGTCATCATTTACGATATGCCTCCGCTGATGATTTCCGACGACGTACTGACGTTCGCCCCGCGGGTCGACGGCCTGCTGTACGTCGTTTCGGAAGGCACCACCGACCGCAAGACCCTGGAAGCGGCACGCCAGGTACTGAACGAGATGAACCTGATCGGCGTGGTGCTCAACCGCTCATCGAGCCGCGACAAGCGCGGCTACAGCTATTACTAGCCGGAGCCTGTGCATCGTCGCCACGGGTTCGGACACCTATGGCGTGCTGGCCGGCGACCGCAAAGTGGCCTTCGTGGGCGGCGAGGCGGTCCAACAGGTGCTGCTGGCGCGCGCCTGGCGCGATCTGGGCGTCGATGTGAGCATCGTGCTGCCCGACAGCCCGAGGCAAGCTGAGCATCTTGTCGATGGCATCCGCATCATTCCAGCCTACCGCAGGAACGCTGGTATCCCGGTGCTGCGCTTCCTGCACCCGCGCATGACCGGCACCTTCAACGCCCTCCGGCAGGCTGACGCCGACGTCTATTACCAGTCCCCGGCCGGTGCCGCCACCGGTTTTGTTGCCCGTTTTTGCCTGCGGCACAAGCGCCAGTTCATATTTCGCATTGCCTCGGATGCCAACTGCATTCCCGGGCAGCAACTCATCCGCCTGTGGCGCGATCGCAAGATCTTTGAATATGGCATGCGCCGCGCCAACCTGATTGCCGCCCAGACGCAGCGTCAGCAGGAGCTGCTGCAACGCAATTACCGGCTGGACAGCAAGCTGGTCAACATGGTGGCAGAACCGGCGCAGCTGCCAGGCCCCGGCTCCCAGGACATCGACGTGCTGTGGGTGGGAAGTTTCCGGCCGGTCAAGCGTCCCGAGGCCCTGGTCGAACTGGCGGGCCTGCTCCCGGATCTGCGCTTCGCGCTGGTGGGCGGATATGCCGCCGACATGGAGAGTTACTTCAAGCGGGTCACAGCCACGGCAAGAAATCGCCCCAATCTCACCGTCTACGGCGCGGTCCCCTATCAGGAGGTTGGGGCGCTATTTGATCGGGCCAGGGTGTTGGTCAACACCTCCAGCCTGGAAGGCTTTCCGAACACCTTCCTGCAGGCGTGGATGCGGGGCATTCCGGTGATCACAACCTTCGACCCGGACGGTATCATCGTGCGCGAGCAGCTTGGCGCAGCCGCCGCCAGCCCGGCTGAACTGGCACCGGCCATCGCGGCGCTGGCCAGCGACGAGGCTGCCCGCCGGGCGGCAGCCGGGCGGATTCGCGCTTTTGCGCTGCGCGAGTTCTCCGCGCCCGCGATCGCCCGCAAATACCTGGAACTGCTGCCAGCCTGACGGGTGAGGCACGATCTGCCTACGTCGTGAACCAGGTCACAGTGACTGCGGAAATCACCTAGACGAATAACTGTCTGGGGTGCTACGAACGAATGATAATGGGAATATGCCCGAGCCCATTATCTACCGCAACAGCATGCATATTGCCCTGGTGCACGCGCTGCAGGTGGTGCTGCCTGCCGCCGCGACGGCGACAATGCTGGCGTTGATAGCCCATCTGGTACACGTGCCGTTTGATGGCCAGTACGTCGGCATGGCCGCAGCGGCCGCAGCGCTCGCCTTCGGGATCTTCGCGCCAGCGCGCGGCGCCAGCTACTACCTGACGGTCCGCCGTCCACCGTTGCTGGTCAGCATGACGGTGAAATGGTTAATGCTGCTGGCCGCATTGCTGATCATTGGCTATTTTCTCAAGGTCTCCGCGCATTTTTCCCGGCGCGTGATCGGCATCTGGATTGTCACCACGCCATTGCTGCTGATAGCGATCGTCACGCTGCTGCACGAACTGATGCGGCACGTGCTGCTGGACAGCGGCAATGCGCGCCGTGCCGTGCTGGTCGGCTACAACGATCTCAGCCGCGACCTGGCACAGCGCCTGAGCAGCATGTCCATGCAGGTGCAGGGTTATTTCGACGATCGCGGCGCCGACCGGCTGGGCAGCGAAGACGGCGCGCCGCTATTGGGCAGCCTCAGGGACATGCCGGGCTACGTGAAAAGCCAGTCCGTCGACGTCATCTTTATCGCGCTGCCGATCCGCCACATTCCGCGGGTGCTCACGCTGGTCGACGAGCTGCGCGACACCACCGCCTCGATCTACTACGTGCCCGATATCTACGTGTTCGACCTCATTCAGGCGCGCACCGCGGATGTCATGGGCATTCCGGTGGTGGCGATGTGCGAGACACCGCTGTCCGGGCATCACGGCGTGACCAAGCGCCTGCTGGACCTGACGCTGGCGTCAATCGGGCTGGTGCTGATCTCCCCATTGCTGCTGGGGATCGCCGTGGCGGTCAAGCTCAGCTCGCCGGGACCTGCAATATTCCGCCAGCGTCGCTACGGGCTCGACGGTCACTCTATCGTGGTCTACAAATTCCGCTCGATGACGGTGACCGAAGACGGCGCGAAGATCGTGCAGGCCAGCCGCGAGGACGCCCGCGTCACGCCGCTCGGCAAGTTTCTGAGGCGCTTTTCGCTCGACGAACTGCCGCAGATCATCAACGTCATCCAGGGGCGCATGAGCCTGGTGGGTCCGCGGCCGCATGCCGTCGCCCACAACGAGGAATACCGCAAACTCATCAAGGGCTACATGGTGCGCCACAAGGTGCTGCCCGGCATTACCGGCTGGGCGCAGGTCAATGGGTGTCGTGGCGAGACCTCGGATCTTGCCGACATGCAGGCCCGTGTCAATTTCGATCTGGAGTACCTGCGTCGCTGGTCGGTGGCATTGGATCTGAAGATTCTGGTGCGCACCGCCATGATGGTGATCAGGGACAACAAAGCCTACTGAGACCGGGGCGCCCGCCGCCGCCGAAAGACTCAGGTTTGGTTGACTTATGGGAGGGCGATCCCTAGCATTGGTTGCCCTGAAATCCGGGGCTATAGCTCAGCTGGGAGAGCGCTTGCATGGCATGCAAGAGGTCGTCGGTTCGATCCCGACTAGCTCCACCAACTCAGCACGGACTGCTTTTCGTCCCCATCGTCTAGAGGCCTAGGACACTGCCCTTTCACGGCGGCGACACGAGTTCGAATCTCGTACGGGATACCAGCGTTTGATGCAGTTGTGCGGATGCCCAGGGGCGTCCAACCGGCCTAGTCGATTATTTCGACGGGCGGTTTAGCCGACTTATCCTCACAGCCGCATATTCCGCTTCCCAGCTCTGAAAGTAGCAGGTGCTCTGGTGAACGCGGCGACGGAGATTTTCGTCGGCTACCAACCGGCGCGCACAGGCACAGCGCCTCGATCCGATCGAGGCGCTGCGCTGCAGGGCGCCAGATGCGGGCGGAGGCCGGCTGCCGCGGGGAAGTGCGGCACCCGGCTGACCCAGTCAGGCCTTCTTGACCATGGGTGCGGCGCCGGCATGCTGCTTGCTGGCTTCGGCGGCGTGGTGGCTCGCGTTGGCGGTGTGAGCGTGGGCGAGGACGGCGTGATGGGCCGCCTT
>JAYTUZ010000076.1:0-6274 GCA_043744295.1 Gammaproteobacteria bacterium
TTGAGCTGCTGGATATCTCTGAATTGCAGAAAGCGGAATCAGGATTGACCTGTTCCAGCCTGTTGTTCGAGACCCGCGACTGATCGCCGGCCTCGCTGCCTGCGGCTGCGTCGGTTGAGGGCTTAGCCGCGCGACGCGATCCGCACCTCATACTCTTCAAGCTCGCGCTGACAGCGCCACTGCTCCTGTTCGAGACGGGGCAGTGATTCCTGCAGGTGCTGATGCCGCTTGGCCAGCTGCGTGGTCTCGAGCAGCGCCTGCGCACGTGACTCGCTGGTGGTCTCGGTAGCGAGGACCACGGAACTATTGCTGACCATCTGATGCTCGACGCTGTCAATTTCGCCGCGCGCTTGCGCGAGCCGGGCGCTGGCCTCATCGAGGCGCTGCCGGCGCGCGTGCAGCTCCAGACCGGATTCGTAGGCCTGCGTGAACGCAGCTGCCAGGTCCGATGGGCAGAAGCCACCGTAGTAAGCGCCATTGGATCCCGCCCGGAAACCGTTTTGTGGTTGGCAGTACTCGCGCAGGCCGTCAGCACGACCGGCACGGTAGGCATCGAGGTCGGGCGCAACGCCGACGCTGGCGCAGGCTTTGCGATACCGCCCGATGGTGTCGCTGCCCCGACCGGCTGCGCCATCCTCGTAGCCGACCGTTCGCCAGTCGACCACTCGGCACTCATCCTTGCTCATGGAGGCACAACCACTCAGAGTCAGCGCCACGCAAACCGAGACAATGGCAATCGTTCTCATGGCTACACCTTCCTGCTGGCGCGTCTGGGCAAAGCTTCGCGGCGACACGCCCTGGCACCATAGGCGGACAGGCAGGAATGGCGCGTGAAGCGGCTCACGATTCCGGGACAAAGCGCCGTGCGCCGCGCCTAAACCTTGTGGGTCGAGAGCAGCAGGCTGGTTTCAGTATCGGAGATGCCTTCGATCAGCCGGATCCGGCGCAGAACCTGATCGAATGCCGGCAGGCTTTCGGTGCGCAGTTCGGCGACGATGTCCCAGCGGCCATTGGTCGAATGGAGCGAAGCGACGGCCGGATCCGTGCGCAGTGCCTTGATGACCGACTCGGCGCGATTGCCCTCAACGGCAATACTCATCCAGCCCCTGATCCGGTGCTCTTCGGTCAGAGGGCGCAGGCGTGCGGTAAAACCAATGATCGTGCCGTTCTTTTCAAGGCGTGCCAGGCGGTTCTGCACGGTGCCGCGCGCCACGCGCAGCTTCTTGGCGAGCGAGGCCAGCGTGGCTCGCCCATCGTCGGACAGCAGGGAAATCAACTCTCGGTCGAGATCATCCACCGTAGCTTGCTCCAGCAGGCATCCTCAGGATCTTGATCACAATGACACTTTTTATTGACGTTTCGATCAATATTACCATCAATTTGAGCATTTTGGCCTCTTCTCGCTGGCAGTCAAGGGCGCAATACTGGCGTAATAGCCGATGTCGGTAAAGCCTCCGAGGGTGCCCAGATGGTCGATTTCATCTCTGTCTCGCGGGTTCGCGAATTGGTCAGCCACGTCGGCGCGGCGCCCTTCATGGAGCAACTGGCCACTGAAATAGCAGCCGACTATCTGCGCTGGCAGGAATTCGACAAATCACCACGCCATGCAATCCATTCGCCGGTTGGCGTGATTGAACTCATGCCCACCAGCGACGGACGCCACTACGCATTCAAATATGTGAACGGACATCCGAAGAACACGGCCGCCGGACTGCTCACGGTTACCGCTTTCGGTATCCTCGCTGATGTCGACACCGGCTATCCGCTGCTGCTCTCTGAGCTGACGGTCACCACGGCGCTGCGCACCGCAGCGATGTCGGCGCTCGCAGCACGCTGGCTGGCGCGCAGCAACTGCCGCGTCATGGCATTGATCGGCAACGGCGCACAGAGTGAGTTTCAGGCCATCGCGTTTCACCACATGTGCGGGATCCGCGTGCTGCGCCTGTACGATGTCGATCCCGACGCAACCGACAAACTCGAGCGCAACCTGGCGGCGATCAACCTGCCTGGACTCGAAATCGTGCGCTGCAAGTCAGTGGCCGTAGCGGTCAAAGGCGCCGATATCGTAACGACCATAACGGCGGACAAATGCAACGCGACCATACTGCTGCCTGAAATGATCGAGCCCGGCATGCATCTGAACGCGGTCGGTGGCGATTGTCCGGGCAAGACCGAGCTGCATGCCGACATCCTGCGCCGCAAGGACGCGCGCGTGGTGGTCGAGTACGAAGCGCAGTCGCGGATTGAAGGCGAGATCCAGCAGCTCGAGCCCACCTTTGCGGTTACCGAATTTGCGGACGTGGTGAACGGGCGAGCACTGGTGCGTACTGATGATGGCCAGGTCACTATTTTCGACAGCGTGGGATTTGCGCTCGAAGACTTCTCCGCCCTGCGCTTCCTGCACCGGCTCAATGCCCGCTTCCCGGGTACGAGTCCACCGATCGATCTGGTGCCCGAGCTTGCCGATCCGAAAGATCTGTACGCGGCGCTCGCGCAGCCAGTGAAGCGCGCCCGGCCGACCACGAAACCAGAGCGTGCTGGTGAGCTGATGCCGGCATGATCCTGCCGACGGCACGCGCGGTCACATTGATCGGCGCGCCGACCGACATCGGCGCCGCCGATCTCGGCGCCTCGATGGGCCCGGCTGCGCTGCGGGTGGCAGGGCTGGCCGAGGCGCTCACGCGCCGTGGCTGCGCGGTCACTGACCGCGGCGACCTGGCGGGTCCTGCGAATCCATCACTGCCTCCGGTGCAGGGTTACCGCCACCTGCAGGAAGTGGTCGCGTGGAATCGCGCCATTTACGATGCATTTCGCGCCGAATTATCGCGCGACCAGCTGCCGGTGCTCCTGGGGGGTGATCACTCGCTCAGCATCGGCTCGATCAGCGCGGTGGCCAGGCATTGCCAGGAGCGCGCTCTGGCGCTGCGGGTACTGTGGTTTGATGCGCACGCGGATTTCAATACCAGCAGCCTGTCACCGTCCGGAAATCTGCACGGCATGCCAGTCGCCTGCCTGTGCGGGTTCGGTCCGGCAGAACTGGTCGACATCGGCGGCCAGGGCACGATCGTGAGTCCCAGCGTGATTCGCCAGATCGGTATCCGCAGCGTCGATGAGGGCGAAAAGCGCTTTGTCCACGAGCAGCATCTGGAAGTATTCGACATGCGCTTCATCGACGAAATGGGGGTACGCCTGACGATGCAGCGCGCGCTCGAGGGTGTGGATGCGAACACGCATCTGCACGTCAGCTTTGACGTAGATTTCCTCGACCCGGATATCGCGCCGGGAGTGGGCACGACCGTGCCGGGCGGGCCCAGCTATCGCGAGGCGCAGCTGTGCATGGAAATGGTCGCGGATACCGGGCGCCTTGGCTCGCTCGACATCATGGAACTCAACCCGGCGCTCGATGTGCGCAATCAGACCGCCAGGCTGGCTGTGGATCTGCTGGAGTCGATGTTTGGCAAGAGCACGCTGATGCGGCAGCGCCCCTGACGGAACTGCACCAATGGCCCAGCCGCGCGCGTCGCTAGCGCTGAATTTCACCGAACTTACCGTTGAACAGATGCGCCGTCGCGCCCACGACTTTGCTGCCGAACTGCAGCGACGGCGCAGCGTGCGTGAGTTCGACCCTCGCCCGGTGCCGCGCGACATCATCGAGCGGTGCATCGCTGCGGCCTGCTCGGCGCCCTCCGGCGCAAACCAGCAACCCTGGCGCTTCGTTGCGGTCGCCGATCCGGCCATCAAGCAGCGGATTCGCGCCGCGGCCGAGATCGAGGAACGTGAGTTCTACGGCCATCGCGCCAGCGCCGAGTGGCTCGCAGCACTGGGCCCGCTCGGCACTGATGAACACAAGGTCTTTCTCGAGACTGCACCCTGGCTGATCGCGGTTTTCGTCGAACGCTTCGGCGTTGATGCACAGGGTGCGAAGCACAAGCGTTACTACCCGGACGAGTCAGTGGGTATCGCCACCGGCATGCTGATCGCAGCACTGCACCATGCCGGCCTCGCGCTGTTGACGCACACGCCGAGCCCGATGAAGTTTCTCAACGAGATTCTCGGACGACCCAGGGATCTCGAGCGACCATTCCTGCTGCTGGTGGTGGGTTTTCCCGCCGCGGATTGCCGGGTACCGGACATCCAGCGGCTACCCTTCGATAGCGTCGCGAAGTTCCTCTGACTGCTCAGACACGCTCGAGCAGCAGCGCGACGCCCTGGCCGACGCCAACGCACATCGTGCACAGCGCGAAGCGGCCGCCACTGCGCTCGAGCTGCCGCGTCGCAGTCAACGCCAGTCGGGCCCCGCTCATGCCGAGCGGGTGGCCGAGCGCGATTGCGCCACCATCGGGGTTCACATGGGCGGCATCGTCCGGGAGCCCCAGTTCCCGCAACACGGCCAGGGCCTGCGCGGCAAACGCCTCGTTGAGTTCGATGAGATCGATCTGAGTGATCTTCAGATCGTGGCGCAACAACAGCTTGCGCGTCGCCGGCACCGGACCAAGACCCATGAGGCGCGGTTCCAGGCCTGCCGCAGCCGAACCCAGCACCCGTGCGCGCGGACGCAGACCGTAGCGGCGGATCGCCTCCTGCCCGGCGATGATCAGCGCACAGGCGCCATCATTGATGCCCGAAGCATTGCCCGCAGTCACCGTGCCGTTGACGCGAAACGGTGTGCCGAGACGATGGAGAGCCTCGAGCGAGGTTGCGCGTGGGTGCTCATCCTGGCTCACCATCCGCGGCTCACCCTGGCGCTGCGCGATTGCGACCGGCACGAGCTCCTCGGCGAGGCGGCCTGAAACCTGCGCTGCGAGTGCGCGCTGCTGGCTACGCAGCGCGAAAGCATCCTGATCGGCCCTTGAAATGCTACAGCGTTCGGCCACGTTCTCAGCCGTCTCGGGCATCGAGTCGACACCGTACTGTTGCTTCAGCAAGGGATTGATGAAGCGCCAGCCGATGCTGGTGTCGAACATCTGCTGCTCGCGCCCGAACGCTGCCTCTGCCTTGGACAGCACGTAGGGCGCGCGACTCATGCTCTCCACGCCGCCAGCAATGGCGAGCCCGGCCTCGCCGCTCCTGACCAGGCGCGCCGCCATGGCCAGCGCATCGAGCCCCGAGCCACACAGGCGATTGATCGTCGTGCCGGGCACGCACTGGGGCAGACCGGCAATGAGCAGTGCCATCCGCGCCACGTTGCGATTGTCTTCACCCGCCTGATTCGCGCAACCGAGGACCACCTCATCGACCGCCTCCCAGTCGATGCCGGGATTGCGACGCATCAGTTCGCGCAATGGAATCGCTGCCAGGTCATCGGTACGTACCCCGGCGAGCGCCCCGCCGTGACGACCAATCGGCGTACGCACCGCATCACAGATGAAGGCCTCATTCATGACTGATTCCATACTCGCATGTGCTGCTGGGCATACTCAGTGCGATTTCCCGAGCATGGCGTTGACCCCAGTCGCCAGGTGGGTGCGTGCAGCCCTGGTGCTCAACAGTCCGGCGAGCCAGCGGGAGCTGAGCCCCTCGGCCAGCGCACTGAAGCAGATTCCGGCCGCCTCGGGATCGACGCGTGGGCTGATCGAACCGTCCTGGTGTCCGCGGCGCACCAGCTCGGCGATGTTACGTACCCACTTCCGGGTGAGCGCGGTGAGCGTTGGTCGCAGCGCGGCATCAAAGATTGCCGTGTCACGCAACTCACCCCAGGCAGCGGAATTGGTGCGCACGCTGCGATCATCCTGGAACTCGCTGGCCAGGAGTCCGAGCAGCATCGTGCGCGCAGAGCCGGCGACCGGCCTGGTGTAGGTGTCGGCTCGCTCACCCACGTACTGCAGCGCCTGCTGGAGCAGTCGGGAGCGGTTGCCGAAATGATGGTAGATCAGGGCGGGCGACACGCTGGCCGCCTTGGCCACCTTGCCGATGCGCATGCCACGCGTGCCGTTGCGGGCGATCTGCTCGATCGCCGCATTGAGCAGCGCAGTCCGGCGGTCCACCATAAAGTGTTGACCAAATATTCAGTTAGGAAGAGTATACAAGACCTATGCACGACTTCAAGCTGATTACCCGTATCGACGCGCCACTGCCCTCGCCGTTTCGGACCCGCAAGGCCGAGCGGCCGCTGCTGCGCGTGGGCGCCGTGCAGTGCGCCTGGAACTCCAACCCCGCGGAGCACCGCGCGACACTCGAGCGCGGCGTGCAACTCGCCGCCGCGCAAGGCGCGCAGGTCGTGCTGCTCCAGGAACTCACGCTTTCGCCCTACTTCTGCGTCGCCCCTGACGTGGAT
>JAYTUZ010000077.1:0-1949 GCA_043744295.1 Gammaproteobacteria bacterium
GGTGATTTGACCGGCACGCCGGCATCCATGAGCGCGAGGCTGGTACCGCACACGCTGGCCATCGAGCTGGAGCCATTGGACTCGAAAATTTCCGAGACCACGCGGATCACGTAAGGAAAGCTGCCCGGCTCGGGCATGACAGCCGCGATGCCGCGGCGCGCCAGGTTGCCGTGGCCGATTTCACGGCGCTTGGGGCTACCCATCATGCCGGTCTCGCCGACCGAGAAGGGAGGGAAGTTGTAATGCAGCATGAAGGGTTCGCGGCGCTCGCCTTCGAGGGCGTCAATGATCTGCGCGTCGCGGGTGGTGCCAAGCGTGGTGGTCACCAGCGCCTGGGTTTCACCGCGGGTAAACA
Organism: Gammaproteobacteria bacterium; assembly: GCA_043744295.1. Lineage (GTDB taxonomy): Bacteria > Pseudomonadota > Gammaproteobacteria > Steroidobacterales > Steroidobacteraceae > FEN-1191. Next base: position 356 of record JAYTUZ010000077.1, read on the forward strand.
GTGCCGAACCATGGGCGCGCGGCAGCACGCCGACCTTCACAGTGATGGGACGCACCGTGGTCAGATTGCGCCCGTCGATGCGCGGCTGGCCGCCCAGAATGCGCTCGCGCACGATGCGGCTCTCCAGCAGACCCAGCTCTTCGCCGATCTGATCAGCGCTGTACTTGGGCGCATCGCCTGCGCCCAGTGCCGCTACGACTTCCGCCTTGATGGCCTTGACGCGCGCATAGCGCTCCTGCTTCACAGTGATCGAATAGGCCGCGCCGAGCGCGCCTTCAGCCTGCTTCGCCACGGCCTGACGGAGCGCCGCGTCGACCTCGGGTGCGGCCCAGGTCCAACGGGGTTTACCGGCTTCCGCAGCCAGTTCGGCAATGGCCTTGATGGCCACCTGCATCTGCTCGTGCCCGAACACCACGGCGCCGAGCATGATCTCTTCCGACAGGCTCTTGGCCTGCGACTCGACCATCAGCACTGCGTGCGCAGTGCCGGCGACTACCAGCTCGAGCTGCGAGTCCGCCTGGTCGGCACGATTCGGGTTGAGGGCATACTGCCCATTCTTGTAGCCCACGCGCGCGCCACCAATCGGGCCCTTGAAGGGGACACCGGACAGGCACAGCGCCGCCGAGGCGCCCAGCAGGGCCGGGATATCGGCGTTTATTTCCGGATTCAGCGACAGCACGGTTGCGACCACCTGCACCTCGTTGAGAAAACCATCCGGGAACAGCGGCCGGATCGGTCGATCGATGAGCCGCGAAGTGAGCGTTTCGCCCTCCGTAGGGCGGCCTTCGCGGCGGAAGAAGCCGCCGGGAATGCGGCCGGCCGCATAGGTCTTTTCCTGGTAGTTGACCGTCAGCGGAAAAAAATCGCGTCCGGGTGTGGGCTTTTCACGCGCGCAGGCCGTAACCAGCACCTGGGTGTCGCCCATGGTCACCAACACCGCTCCGTTGGCCTGACGGGCGAGCTCGCCAGTCTCGATCGTCACGGTATGCGGGCCATAGCTAAATGATTTCTTGAAGACAGTCACGCTTCAATCCTTAAACAGTCGGATGTGGGGTAAGGCTGGAGGACACGGCGCGGCTGCACGGCCGCGACCGCGGCGCTGATTCAGCGACGCAGACCAAGACGCTCAACCACCTGCTGATAGCTGGCCGGCTTCGTGAGCTTGAGATAATCGAGCAGCTTGCGGCGCTGATTCACCATGCGCACCAGACCGCGCCGCGATGAATGATCAGCCTTGTGAGCTGTAAAGTGTTCGCCCAAGCCGTTGATACGCTCCGAGAGCAGTGCAATCTGCACTTCCGGTGAACCGGTATCCTTGGGATCGCGGCGATATTTGGCGAGTACTTCGCCTTTCTGTTCCGTGGACAAAGACATTGCGCGAAAAACCTCTGTACTGAATGTGTGGTCGCTTTTTCAGCCGCGCATTGTAGCGACAGCGCGAGTGATCCTCAAGCCGAACAGAGAGTTACGTTTGGGAGGCTGCCGGGTGGGCAAACAGGCGCCGGGGCCGCACCGCGCCGCTCACGGAACGCTCGCCCAGGCCCAGAAATCGCCCCTGTGGATCGTACAGGCGCACCGGCCCCGCAGGTCCCGG
>JAYTUZ010000078.1:0-6219 GCA_043744295.1 Gammaproteobacteria bacterium
ATACGGCGTATCGCGATCGAAGGCGATGCTGAATACTCCGTCGCTGGCCAGCTGATTGGACGAACGGCCGTTCTGGCGCGTCAACCACAGCAGTTCGGCAATCGCATCGCACAGCGGCCGCAGCATGCCGAGCCAGTGCACAAAAGTCTGCATGCGCACTTCGTTGGGCTGATTGAGCCAGAAGAAATAATCGGGCAGGTCAAACTCGCAGGTGCCGCCGGGTATCGCGCTGCGATGCTTGATCGCCGCGAGGAACTCCGACTCACGCAGTGGCTGCAACCAGGCCGCCCCGGCCGCCCCCAGCTCGCTGCGCAGGCGCTGCAGGTTGTTCACCAGGGCACGCAGTCGCGCCGCGTCGATGCCCGGATGATTCTGGAATTCGCCCAGGCGCGTGCCCTGGCGCTCGAGCTCCTTGAGCACGTCGCTGCGCAGGTCGCCGCGCATGGCGATCGCCAGCATGTCGAGCAGGCTGTTCATGGCGGCACGGCTACCCCAGCTGCTGGCCATGTCGTTGTGGTAGAGCGCCTGGCTGTAGAGAAAATCGAGGCGCAGGAAAGTGCGCAGGCGCTCGTTGAGCGGCTGTTCGAATACCGTCGGTTCGGCATTCACGCTGTTGTTCGGGTCCTGCGGGGTTTCGTCCATCGGGCTATTGTGCTTGAGCGCGCCGTCGCGCGTAAACGTGGATCGCTTAGCGAGCCAGTCCTGCTGCCCCGGCCAGGGCCAGGTAGCGTTCATGGAGCGAGCGCACCTGCTGCCTCAAGGCAGCGACGTCACCGCTGTTCTCGATCACATCGGTGGCCAGTGCGCGCCGGTCGGCGCGCGCAGCCTGGGCGCCCAACGCTGCCGCGACCTGGGATTGCGTCGAGCCATCGCGCTGTGCCATGCGCGTGCGCTGCAGCGCCTCGTCACAATCCACGAGCAGCACGCGGTCGTAGCGACCTGCGGAGCGGGTCTCGGCGATCAACGGGTCGACGATGATCTGGTAGGGTCCACCAGCCTGTGCCGAGCGCTGCGCGGCGCGTGCGCGCATGGCCGGATGCATGAGCGCCTCGAGCTCGCGGCGTTTCGCTGCGTCTGCAAAGACGATATCGCGCAGCGCGCGCCGATTGAGCCCGCCATCGGCCGCCCGCACGCCCGGCCCGAAGTGATCCAGGACCTGGGCCAGGAGCGCTGTACCGGGCGCCACGACCTCACGCGCGACTTCGTCCAGGTCGATGACCGGCACGCCCAGGGACGCGAACAGCGCGGCGACGGTACTCTTGCCACTGGCGATACCGCCCGTCAGGCCGACTCGCCAGGCTGGCGCCCCGCTCACGATCGCCCGAACAGTCCAAGGTAACTCGCCACCCACTCCGGCCCCCACATCATGGCAAGCCAGCCGGCGGCGGCGAGGAACGGTCCGAAGGGTATGGGTACGCTGCGTTTCTGCCTGCCGGTGACGATTAGCGCGATGCCGACCGTGGCGCCCACCGCGGCCGAACACAGCACGATCGGCAGCAGCATGCGCCAGCCCAGCCATGCGCCCAGCGCCGCCAGCAGCTTGAAATCGCCGTAGCCCATGCCTTCCTTGCCGGTCGCCAGCTTGAACAGCTGGTAGACCGACCAGAGGCTGAGGTAGCCGGCCACGGCGCCGATGATCGAATCGGCGGGGCTGACCGGCAGGCTGTGAGGATTGTTCGCGCTCCAGAACACGCTGGCGAGCAGCCCGCCCCACAGCAGCGTCAGCGTCAGCGAATCGGGCAGCAATTGATGATCAAGATCGATGCCGGTGAGCGCGATCAGCAGCCAGGTGATCGCCAGCGCCGCACCCGCCTGCCAGCCAAAGCCGAATTTCCAGGCGACCACGCCACTCAATACGCCGCACAGCAATTCAACAATGGGATAACGCGCGCTGATGCGCACCTGGCAGCTGGCGCAACGCCCACGCAGCGCCAGCCAACTTAAGACCGGCACATTGTGGATGGCGCGTATCGGCGCCCGGCAGCCAGGACAGGCCGAGCGCGGCACCACGAGATTGAAGGGCGGTTCGCCCGGATTGGCGGCCACACCGGCGGATTCGCCAGCCGCCGCCAGCTCCGCGCACTGCGCGCGCCATTCCCGCTCGAGCATCAGCGGCAGGCGATAGATGACCACATTCAGGAAGCTGCCGATCAGCAGTCCGAGCAGCAACGACAGCGCAATGAACGCTGCCGGCGATTGCGCCAGCAGGGCCTGCACGAGCCGTTACACAACCGCGCCGAGTTTGAAGATGGGCAGGTACATCGCGATCACCAGGCCGCCGACCAGCACGCCGAGTATCGCCATGATCAAAGGCTCCAGCAGGCTGGACATGCTGTCGACCGCGTTGTCGACGTCTTCTTCGTAGAAGCTCGCGACCTTGCCGGACATGGTGTCGAGTGAGCCCGATTCCTCGCCCACCGCGATCATCTGCACCACCATGTTGGGGAACATGCCGGTGTTCTCCATGGCGCGCTGCAGGCGCTGGCCGGTGGCGACTTCGTCGCGCATCTTCATCACGGCATCTTCATAGACAATGTTGCCGGTAGCGCCGGCCACCGATTCGAGCGCTTCCACGAGCGGTACGCCTGCGGAAAACATCGTTGACAAGGTGCGCGCAAAGCGCGCGATCGCCGCCTTGTTGAGTATCGGGCCAATGATCGGGAACCTGAGCATCGCGCGGTCAAGGAATTCGTTCAGTTTTCGCGAACGCTTCTTGAAATAGATAAAGGCGTAGACCCCTGCACCAAACACCGTGGCAATGTAGACGCCCTTGGTCTGCACGAAACGCGAGAGATTGATTACTGCCTGCGTGAAGGCTGGCAGATCGGCACCGAAACCCTTGAACAGGCTCTCGAATTGCGGAATGACGAAGATCAGTAGAATTGTGGTGACGATAAGTGCGACGGCCAGCACGGCTGCTGGGTAAAACAGTGCCTTCTTTACTTTCTTCTTGATCGCTTCGGTCTTTTCCTTGTAGGTAGCAATCTTATCGAGCAGTGACTCCAGAGCGCCGGCCTGCTCACCGGCCTCAGTCAGATTGGTATATAGCCTGTCGAAATGCAGCGGGTGCTTCGCCAAGGCTTCGTGTAACGAAGTGCCGCCCTCGATGTCGCCCTTGATATCAAGCAGCAGCCTGCGCATGGAAGGCTTGTCATGACCAGCGCCGATGATTTCAAAAGCCTGTACCAGCGGAATGCCTGCGCCCAGCATGGTGGCGAGTTGGCGGCTGAATATGGCAATGTCACCCGCATTCACTTTGCCGCCGCCGCCGCTAGTAGCCTGCTTCTTCACGCGTGTGGTCGCGATGCCCTGGCGTCGCAACTCGCCGCGCACGGCCTGCTCGTTAGCGGCAACCAAGCGACCAGTCACCTTCAGACCCTTGCGGTCACGACCCTCCCATTTGAAGGCCTGATCTTTCTTTACACTACGGACCGCGTTGCTGGTTTGCGCCATGATTGTTACTCGACCGTTACGCTGTTTATTTCATCAATGCTGGTCATGCCCGCCTTGACCTTTTCCAGCCCGGCGCGCCGCAGGTCCCAGACGCCTTCCTTGGCGGCCTGGTCGCTGATATCGATGGCATTGCCACCGGCCATGATGATGCGACCAATAGCTTCGGTAACCGGCATGACCTGGTACAGGCCAACGCGACCCTTGTAACCATCGGTGCAATTCTGGCAGCCCTTGGGCCCATGAATCTTGAGGCCGGGAATGTCGGCTTCCTGAAAACCTTCCTTGCGCAGCGCCTCGGCCGGCACGTCGACCAGCACTTTACAGCTGCTGCACAGCCGCCGCGCCAGCCGCTGGGCGATGATCAGGCTGACCGAAGTGGCGATCGCGTAGGGTTTTACACCCATGTCGATCAGGCGCGTCAGCGTCTGGGGCGCATCGTTGGTGTGCAGCGTGGAGAGCACCAGATGGCCGGTCTGCGCAGCCTTGATTGCAATTTCTGCGGTCTCGAGATCGCGGATTTCGCCAACCATGACGACATCGGGGTCTTGGCGCAGGAACGAACGTAGCGCGGCCGCAAAGGTCAGGCCCACCTTGTTGTTGACGTTGACCTGGTTGACGCCAGGCAGGTTGATTTCCGCCGGGTCTTCCGCAGTCGAGATGTTGGTATCTTCCTTGTTCAGGATGTGCAGGCCGGTGTACAGCGACACCGTCTTGCCGCTGCCGGTGGGGCCGGTCACCAGAATCATGCCCTGAGGCTTGCCTAGATATTTGAGATACAGCTCGCGCTGGAATGGCTCGTAACCCAGTGAGTCAATGCCCAGCATCGCCTGCGACGGGTCGAGAATGCGCAGCACGATTTTTTCACCGAACAGCGTTGGGCAGGTGCTCATGCGAAAATCGATGGCGCGCGTCTTGGAGAGGCGCATCTTGATGCGTCCGTCCTGTGGCACGCGCCGTTCGGCAATGTCCAGCCTCGACATGACCTTCAAACGCGCCGAAATCTTGCCGGCCAGCTGCACCGGCGGCTGGGCGATTTCCTTGAGGATGCCGTCCATGCGCAGGCGCACACGAAAAGTCTTCTCGTAGGGTTCGAAATGAATGTCCGAGGCACCGCGGCGAATGGCATCGAGCATGACCTTGTTGACGAAGCGCACGATGGGCGCATCTTCCACATCATCGCGCGACACCGACGCGTCGAGTTCGTCTTCACCGCCGCTGACTTCAAGGGCGTCCAGATCGACGCCTTCGTCATCGCCGAGATTCGGCATCGAGGCGTCGGCCTGCTCGATGGCCTTGTCGAGGAACTTCTGCAGCTTGTCGTCTTCGACAACGATAGCTTCGACCGCGAGCCCGGTCTGGAACTTGATTTCATCGATCGCGTGCAGGTTGGTCGGGTCTGCGACCCCCAGGAACAGCCGCTTGCCTCGCTTGTAGAGTGGCAGCACCCGGTGTTTGGCGAGCAGCTTGTCGCTGACCACCTTGATGGTGTCGAGATCGACGGTCAGTGCATTGAGGTCGAAAAGCGGCACGCCATACTCGCTGGCGGCGGCGACGGCAATATCGCGGGCGCTGGCAGCACCAGAGGCAATAAGCTGGGTGACAAAGCTGGTGCGTTTTTCGCTTGCGGCCGACAGGGCAGCATGCATGCCCGATTCGTCCACGACGCCGTCCTGGACGAGCCGCTGTGGCAGGCCACCCAGGCCTCCGCGGGTTGCGTTCATTACCAGAGATGCGTTTTCATTCATGGACTTAGGTGCAAGGACCCCGGCATGTGGCAACGCCCTAGTCTAACTGACAGGGACCGCTAAGCAATGTCAAATCCCCGGGGATGTTTGCATATCCAGACGAGCGGCTAAGTGACGGGTCTCCCAAAAGAAGAAGCCCCTCCAGAGAGGGGCTTCTTTTGGGACAGTATCCCTACGGATAGCCGCTAGGCGCGGCAGGTCTTCGGCAGATACTTGGCGACCACCGTGGTGGCGTCGGCACTCGATGCAACCGCAGGATCGGTGGCGCCGGCCGGAGCTGCAGCACGACCGCACACCCAGATCACGTCGCCGTTCGGGCTAGTGCGCGGGCGCAAGCTCAGAACTGGAGTCGCAGTTAAGTTGGCATTGGCCTGCAGACCATAGGTGATGTTGATCGTGCCGGTAGCAATCTGCACGCCGGCCACATACTTCCCGGACTTAACGGCTGTGACGCCGACTGCTGCGTTGTCAGCCGGCCATGCGCCCGTGGCGGCAAAGTTTTCGGCAACCGCAGCTTTCAGGTCACCGGCCAGGTTCAGGCCTTCCGTCACCTGAGCGCGGATCGTGTAGTCCTGATAGGCCGGGATCGCGATCGCGGCCAGAATGCCGATGATCGCCACGACGATCATCAACTCGATGAGGGTAAAACCTTTTTGAAGCGACTTCATGTAACCACTCCTGAAGCATTGGGGGTGAAACAAACCACGGCCTGCACCGTTGGCCAAATACGAAGCAAGCTTCGTGCCAGGTCCAGCAGAATCAAAATAACCTATTGTTTTATAAATAGATTATTCAGAAACCAGGCTGGCGGTGTACGTAATCTCCGGCTGCATCTGCCGACACATCCGGTCGCTGCGCGTCACAAACTGACGCACGTCGTCAGTCGGCGCTATTCGATACCGAGCTTCTTGACCTTGTAGCGCAGTGCTCGAAACGTCATTCCGAGCAGGCGGGCGGCGGCCGTCTTGTTGTAGCGCGTCTGTTCAAGCGCCTTCAGAATGGCGTCGCGCTCGATGTTCTC